>CAYPQJ010000263.1:0-4812 GCA_964412835.1 uncultured Desulfobacteraceae bacterium
ACGGTGTATTGGTTGATATCGCCCTTCAGTATAATAATTCCTATAAGGAAAATCTTTTCACCTTTGCCAATAACATCAACACAAAGGAGGGGGGGAGCCACCTGGCAGGCTTCAAATCCGCTCTGACCCGGAGTATCAATTCGTACCTCAGCAATTCCCCGATGGCAAAAAACGTCAAAGAAAAGCTCTCAGGAGATGATGTGAGGGAAGGTTTGACAGCGGTTATCAGCATAAAGCTGCCTGAGCCCCAATTCGAAGGCCAGACAAAAACCAAACTTGGGAATAGCGAAGTAAAAGGGTTGGTTGAAAATCAGGTTAATGAAGGGTTGGGATCTTTTTTTGAAGAGAATCCGGCAATTATAAAGGCCATCCTGGGCAAGGTCATTGACGCGGCCAGGGCCAGGGAGGCGGCGCGAAAAGCCAAGGAGCTGGCCAGAAGAAAGGGGATTTTATCGGATCACTCTCTGCCCGGAAAGTTGGCCGATTGCCAGGAAAAAGACCCCGCCCGGAGTGAAATTTTTATTGTGGAGGGAGAATCGGCTGGTGGCTCCGCAAAGCAGGGTCGAAATCGAAGAACTCAGGCTATTTTACCGCTCAAAGGTAAAATTCTTAATGTGGAAAAAGCACGCTTCGATAAAATGATTGGGAGCGAAGAAATTCGAACCTTGATTGCCGCTCTGGGAACGGGAATCGGAGAAAACGACTATACTCTGAATTCCCTGCGTTATCACAAAATTATCATCATGACCGATGCGGATGTGGACGGCGCTCATATCCGCACGCTTCTCCTTACATTTTTTTTCAGGCAGATGCCTGATCTGATTGAAAATGGATACCTTTACGTGGCGCAGCCGCCCCTTTATCGCGTTTCGCGGAAAAGGAAAGACCTGTTTATCAAGGATGAAGAGAAATTTAACGATTATATTCTGGATCGAATTTCTGAAAATGAAAGGGTTGTCTTTGAGGACGGCAGGGAAATATCCGGGAAACGGCTTATAAAACTCTTGAACAGGCTCGTAAAGTTTTTTGATAATATGGAGAAACTTTCCAGAAAAGGCTTCAGCCAGAAATTTCTGGAGGCCCTTATTTCAAATGGCGTGACCGCCACAAAGCAATTTAAGGATAAGGTCTTTGTCGATGGTCTTGTTAAACGACTCCACGATGATGGTTTTGATCTTACCGAGTTCGAAACAACGGAGGACGATGGATACTACCAATTCAGCGTCACGGAAACGCAAAACGGCGGTCATACTTTCAATGTTGACTGGGCATTTCTATCTTCTCCCGATCTTCGCCAGTTAATATCACTTTCCGAAGACTTTCGGGAACTCAAGGCCAATGGCTTCAGGATCAATGGAAACCAGGAAAAGCAGAAGATAGAAGATCCCCGCAGCTTTCTTAATGATGTCATGGAAAAAGGCAAAAGGGGATTGGCGATTCAGCGATATAAGGGCTTAGGTGAAATGAACCCCGGGCAGTTGTGGACCACCACCATGGATCCTGAAAAAAGAGTGCTTCTTCAAGTAAAAGTGCAAGACGCGGTGGAAGCAGATCATATTTTTACCATACTCATGGGGGATAAAGTGGAACCGCGAAGAGAGTTCATTCAGAAAAATGCCATGGAAGTCACTGAACTCGATATATAATAACCATTAGCGGTTGACGGCGCCTGGTTACCATGAGACGCGGAAACTATAAAATGGTGTCGGGGCAAACCTGTGTGTTTGCCCTTGTTTTTAAATGAAACGAAAGAGAATGGAGAAACCAAAATATCATGCTTCAGGATGTAGAACCCGAATTCGTTAACATCGAAGATGAGATGAAAAAATCCTATCTCGAGTATTCCATGAGCGTTATCGTGGGTCGAGCCCTTCCAGACATCAGGGACGGTCTGAAACCGGTTCACAGGCGCGTACTTTTTGCCATGAATGACCTGAAGAATTTTTTTAACAGGCCATATAAAAAATCGGCAAGGGTTGTGGGTGATGTCATCGGTAAATATCATCCCCACGGGGACAGCGCCGTATACGATACCATCGTTCGTATGGCTCAGGATTTTTCTCTGAGATACTGTCTTGTAGATGGTCAGGGAAACTTTGGATCCGTGGATGGGGATCCCCCCGCTGCAATGCGGTACACTGAAGTGCGGATGACGCGAACCACACAGGATTTTCTGGACGACCTTGAAAAAGAGACGGTTGATTTCGCACCCACCTATGACGGAACCCTCCTTGAGCCTTTGGTTCTTCCCACAAAAGTGCCGAATTTATTAATCAATGGATCTTCGGGAATCGCTGTTGGAATGGCGACCAATATTCCTCCCCATAACCTGATGGAAATTTGCGCCGGGATTGAAATGGTTATTGAAAACCCCGATGTTACCCTGGGGGAATTGATGACCGTTATACCCGGACCGGATTTTCCCACGGCCGGATTTATCATCGGAAAAAAAGGGATTGTAGACGCTTACGGCACGGGAAGGGGCATCATCAAGGTCAGGGCGAGGGCGTTTGTGGAGAAATTTGCCCACAACAAAGAGAGGATTATCGTTTCGGAAATTCCCTACCAGGTCAATAAGGGAAGACTGCTTGAAAAGATGGCGGCCCAGGTGAGGGAAAAGAAGATAGAAGGTATTTCAGAAATCCGGGATGAGTCGGACAGAGACGGCATGCGCATCGTCATTGAAACGAAAAGAGACGCTCATGCGCTGGTCATCCTGAATCAACTCTATAAATACACACAAATGAAAGTTTCCTTCGGGATTATCCTGCTCGCTATTGTTAACGGACGACCGGAAATTTTGACGCTCAAAGCAATGATTCGCCATTTCATCAAACATCGCCGTGAAGTGATCGTCAGGAGAACAATTTTTGACTTGAAGAAAGCGGAAGCGCGGGCCCATATTCTGGAAGGGCTCAAAAAAGCCCTTGATTTTCTGGACGAAGTCATTGAGTTGATCCGATCTTCTTCCGATGCAAAGGAAGCTAAAGCCAGACTGATTGCAGAGTTTCAATTTTCTGATTTACAGGCGCAGGCCATCCTGGATATGAAACTGCAGCGGCTCACCGGGCTCGAAAGAGAAAAAATTAATTCTGAATATGAAGCCCTTCTAAAAGACATCTCCTATTATAAAGCCATCCTGGCCACGCCTGCAATGGTTCTTAATATCATTAAAGAAGAATTGAAAGAGATTAAAGATGCTTACGGCGATGAACGGCGGACGGAACTTATAGAAGATGCCGAAGAGATCGATATGGAAGATCTCATCGCGGAAGAGGACATGGTGGTGACCATCAGCCATACGGGGTATATCAAGCGCAATCCCATCAGCCTTTACCGGGCTCAGCGTCGAGGCGGAAAAGGTATGACCGGCGCCAAGCCGAAGGAAGAGGATTTTGTGGAACACCTGTTTGTGGCCTCTTCACACGATTCTTTTCTCTTTTTCAGCAACAAGGGTCGTGTTTACTGGAAAAAGGTCCATGAAATTCCCGAAGGGGGAAGGACTTCCAGAGGAAAGGCCATTGTGAATCTTCTGGATCTTAAAAAGGGAGAACGTCTGGCCACCATACTGCCCATCAGAGATTATGAGGAAGGGAAATATGTGGTCATGGCCACCAAAATGGGGCTGGTCAAGAAAACGGAACTGAAAGCTTATAGCCATCCCAGGTCGGTGGGCACGATTGGGCTCAAAATCAAAGAAAATGACGAATTGATTGGTGTAAGGGTTTCCGGCGGTGAACAGGATATTTTTCTGAGCACCAAGGAAGGGAAATCCATCCGTTTTAAAGAATCCGAACTGAGAAGTATGGGCAGAGTGGCTTCGGGAAATATCGGGATTAAAATGGAACCGGGCAATGAGGTGGTGGGAATGGAAATCCTGGGTGAAGGTGCCACCATCCTGACGGTTACGGAGAACGGGTTTGGCAAACGGACCAAAACCGATGAATATCGGACCCAATCAAGAGCGGGTAAAGGTGTCTTTACCATCAAAACCAGTGAAAGAAACGGAGCTGTGGTTTATGCCTACGAGGCGACGGACCAGGATCAACTGATGATAATTACGGGCCATGGAAAAATTATTCGAATACGGGTAGCGGATATTTCGGTTATAGGGAGAAACACGCAAGGGGTAAAACTCATCAACCTGGGAGAAGGGGAAAAGGTGGTTGGTGTTGCTAAGATTATGGAAGATGACTGATCTGCGTTGGTATGAAAGGCCATTTCGAAAGGAAAGTCGTCTGTGTCGGACGTTGAATTATCAAGAATTGCGGTGATCGGTTCGGGAAGCTGGGGAACCGCGCTGGCCAACCTGTTGGCTGAAAAAGAAGGTATTGACGTTGATCTATGGGCCCGAGAGGAAGAGGTCTATAAAGAAATAAGAGACAAGCATACGAATCAGCTTTTTTTACCGGACGTACAACTGGCCCCTTCTCTCAAACCCGTCTCCTCTTTTGACAAAGCATTACATCAAAAGCAACTGGTTCTGGTTGCAGCGCCGTCACACGTGTTTCGAGAGGTGTTGATGGGGCTGAAACCCCATTTGACTTCCGACATGACGCTGATGATGGCCACCAAAGGGATCGAGAATGATTCATTGATGATCATGAGCGAGGTGGCTCAAGCGGTTCTAGGTCCCCGGTTTTTAACGCATTTTGCATGTCTTGCAGGGCCCAGCTTTGCAAAAGAAGTGAGCAGAAAATTCCCCACGGCGGTGACCATCGCGTGTGAAAATTCAACCCATGGGGAGAAACTCCAAAAGCTTTTTTCGGGTGATTTTTTCAGGGTTTACCTCAGCAGTGATGTGGTGGGAAC
>CAYPQJ010000264.1:0-2365 GCA_964412835.1 uncultured Desulfobacteraceae bacterium
ATGATCCGGGAAGTGCATCCGAAAACACGGGTCTTTGATTTTTATCGCGACATTCGAACCTACGGTCGGGGGCAGGAGGAACTCTATGAAGATGCTTCCGGCAACAAGGTGGTGTTTTTCCGCTTTGAAGCGGAGGCACCCCCCGAAGTGAGTCGAAACACCGATTCCGACGACTTTCCCCTGTTTATCAAGGTGAAAGATACACTCACCTTTGATGAAGAGGTCGAAATGCCGGTGGATCTGGTGGTGCTCGCCGTGGGTATGGAATCCAACGATATCTCCGACCTGGTTGAAATGATGAAAATATCCGTTGGCGTGGATGGGTTTTTGCTGGAAGTGCACCCCAAACTGCGTCCGGTTGAGCTGGCCCAGTCGGGCATCTTGCTGGCCGGAACCTGCCAGGCGCCCTTTGATATGGGGGAGACCTGCGCCGCCGCGTCGGCGGCGGCCGTCAAAGCTTCAGCCATACTGGGACGGGGCTACGTGGAACTGGATCCCTTTGTGGCGGAAGTGGATCTGAACAAATGCAACGGAACCGGAGCCTGTGTCAAAACCTGCTTGGTTGAAGGAGCGTTGAGCATGGTGGAAATGGACGCAAACGGGGAGAAAGTTCAGAGAGCCCAGGTGAATCCGGCCCTTTGCACCGGCTGCGGCGCCTGCGTGGCGGTCTGTCCTGAAAACGCCATCAACGTCAAAGGATGGACCTTGAAGCAATATGAAGACATGGTGGACATGATCGTTTCCGACCAGATTCTGCCATCCAAAATGGCATAAGGGAGAGCGCCATGAGCAAGAATGAAGAAACCGCGGATCAGAAAGCCGCCATGAAGGCACTTCGCAAGGAGCGAAAAGCGTGGATCAAAGCCGCAGCCGCTAAAGTAAAAGTGCACAACAGCGCCCTTCGGGCCATCCGTGAACAGTTGAAGGAGTCGCCTCGAACGGTTCCGGAAATCGCCGAAGGGGCAGGTCTTTCATCCTCGGAGGTCATGTGGTATGTGGCCAGCATGAAAAAGTTCGGGGAAATCCTTGAGGCGGACCAGGACGACAGCTACTTTCGTTACCAGCTACCAGGCGGCGGAGAAACGGACGCGGATTAGGTTTCCATCCGGTCGCCATGGCTAAATATTCCATTAAGGGGGATAAGGAATGACACAGGTATATCCCGATTTTGCCGATGAGTTAGAGGGGTTTGGCGTAAGCACCACCATGGATTGCTTCAACTGCGGTACGTGCGCCGCCATATGCCCGCTGATCTATGAGCATTTTCCAAGAAAAATGATTCGGTACGCCCAGATCGGCGCAAAGGACCGAATTCTCGAAAACTACGAAGATCTCTGGCGGTGTCTGCACTGCGGGCTTTGCATCCAGACCTGCCCGAGGGAAGCCGACCCCGGAGACCTGATTTTGGGATTGAGACGGTTTGTGGTGGATCACTGGAGGAGGGCCTAGCATGTACAACCCAAGATATATTATCGACGTCCTTGCGGACAACATCCGGAAAACGCGAAACCCTTTCGGCGCTGGAAACAAGACCATGAACAAATGGTGGAAAGGGGCCGATCTGCCTTCACAGGGCGACACCATGCTCTATACCGGACTCATGTACCAGTTAATGCCCTACATCAAAAAAACCACCCACCAGATCGAAAAGTTCGAAGGTTCCAAAATGGGTGATTATGTCTGGCTACAGAAGTATGTCCCCAAATTGCTGGTAAAACTGGCATTCGTCTTTATGGCCGGCAAAGCGGACAAGGAAGCCAGCAACAACATTCTGAAAGCAATGGTCAAACTGCTTAAAAAATCCGACGTCAGTGTTTTCTACAAACCCAACCTGGATTTTTACAGCGGCATCCTGCTCTACGATCTTGGGGACAACGAAGGGTTCATCGAGCACGCCAAATTTGTGGCGGAAAAGCTTAAAGCCAACGGCATCAAAAAAATCATTACGGTGGATCCCCATACCACCTATGCCCTGAAAGTGCTTTATCCCAAGTACACGGGCATTGAGTTTGACGTGAAAACCTATTTTGAACTCATTAATTTCGAGGCCCGGGACGGAGACAGCCAGGTGACCCTGCACGATCCCTGTTTTTATGGCCGTTACCTGGAACTCTCGGATGTACCCAGGAAAATCCTGGACGGATTCGGCATTGAACATGTGGAGGTGCGGAATTCAGGAAAATTCACCCATTGCTGCGGAGGCCCTGCGGAATCCGTATCTCCGGCGCTCACCATGGAGATTCTCACAAAACGATACGCGGCACTCCAGGAGACCGGAAAGCCCATTTTGGCCATGTGCCCCGTTTGCCTGGGCAACCTTCAGAAGATCGGTGCCAACGTGGAGGATCTGTCCGTTTTTCTGGCC
>CAYPQJ010000264.1:2465-4796 GCA_964412835.1 uncultured Desulfobacteraceae bacterium
AGCGACATCAACCATCAGGGTCTTTGCCGCGGTGCTTTTTGCCTTTTCCTTCATGTTTTTCAGCCAGGTCACGGCCGCTGAGAAAAGTACGGACCTTCAGGTAAAAGGGCAGGTAAAAGCGGTTACAAACAAGGCCAAGACCGTATCGGTCAACGTAAAGGACAAAGGGCTCATGCTGTTTAAGTTTAACGACGGCACGAAGTTTATCAACTTTACAAAAACCAAGGAAATCAAATACCCCACGGCCGTGGTGGTCAAATATAAGGTTGAGGGACCGGACAATGTGGCCCTCTCCATTAAGAAAGCCCTGATTTCCCTCCCCAAGGGTGTGACGGAAATCCAGACGGACGAAGTGGTTGCCCTGGTCGAAAAGGGACCGAAGGCCGGTAACTACCTCCTGGTGGATGCAAGACCGGCCAAAGTCGCTTCCGCCGGGCACATTCCCACAGCAGTTTCCATCCCCGTCAATGTGCTGAAAAAAAAGGGTGAAAAATTACTCCCCGCCGACAAGAATACGATGCTCATTTTTTACTGTGGCGGCCCCACATGAGGCATGAGTCCTAAATCCGCCGGTCTGGCGAAAAAATGGGGCTACAATAATGTCAAAGTGTATGTGCAGGGCATCCCCGCTTGGAAAAAAACAGGACATCATACCGTTTCCACGCCTGATTACGTAAGAACGGGCAACATTGTTTTAATCGATCTGAGAGCACCCTCCGCCGTCACCGCGGGTCACATTCCCCGCGCCGTAGGTATTCCTTTCGGCAAGCTTGAAGCGGCCAAGGATCAATTTCCGGAATCTCTCACCGCGCCCATCGTTTTTTATTCCGAGAACATGGAAGTATCCAAAAAAGCGGTGGCAACCGCTCGCGGCTGGCGATACAAAAATGTCTCTCTCCTGGAGTTCCCCGGTGTGATTGCTTGGAAAGAAAAAGGGTATGACGTCAAAACCGGCCCCGCTACGGAAGAGATCGTCTATGTGCGAAAGCTGGAGCCGGGACAGATCAGCATCCCCAATTTTGAAGCGGCGCTGAAAACGCAGGCCATTACGGTCGTTGATGTTCGCGGACCCGCAGAATATGCCGCAGGGCACTTCCCGGGGGCCATCAACGTTTCCCTTGATGAACTGCCGGCAAAGATGAAGGATATCCCTCAGGATAAATTCGTCGTGGTTCATTGCAAGACCGGAATCCGCGGGGAAATGGCCTACCTGCTCCTCAAGGAGAAGGGGTATGATGTGAAATACCTCAAGGCCGGGTGCAAGTGCAAGCTGGACGGCACCTATCTGATCTGGGAAATGTAATATTCCCAAAAAAATTATCATCTGATCAACCCCCCGCTTTGACAAGGCGGGGGATTTTTTCTCTGGAGGTATCGCCTGTGAAAAATAAAATTCCGGGTTCCATTCTTGTGCTTCTTCTTTTGGTTTCGGTGGTTCTTCTGCCGCAAACCGCCCGTACCGAAAACCCCAAGGCCATAATACCCGATAAAGCCCGTTGCGGGGAGATGATCCGGTTTGGCAAACAAGCCTATGACCGGGGAAAATTTCTGGATGCAAAGTCCTATTTCCGACAGGCGGTTCAAGCGGATCCCGCATCCGAGGTGGCCTGGCATCACTATGACCTTTCGGTGGTTTCAGCATTGGCGGAAAAGGTGAACAAAGATTCCGACCTGCTGGCCCCGGGCGTTTCTGAAAGGGGTCAGGTCCAACCATCATCCGGCACCGCTTCACCCCCGCCGCCAGCGCCTGTAAAAAAGAAAAAAATTCCGGTTGAAGAAGATGAAGGCTGTTAACGATCTCTGGAGGATATCATGAGTGAAGAAAAACAAACAAGCGTAATGGGGGATGTTCTGAAGCGATCTTACGCCGTCGTGTTCTACGAAAACTGGCCCATATGGCTGGGCGGCGTACTCATCGGCATCATGAGCGTCCTGACCTTTGCCTGGGCCCGGCCCTGGGGCGTCGTGGGGGGCCTTCGAAACTGGGCGGACTGGATTTTTCACCAGGTGGGGATTTATGACAAGGCGCCGCTTTCTCCCATCATTTCAACCAACTCCATTCTGACCCTGGGTCTCCTCTGGGGGGCTTTCGGGGCAGCGCTCATGTCCAAGCAGTTTGCCATCCGCATGGCCCCCGGGCGCGAAATCCTCAAAGGGATGGTGGGCGGATGTTTCATGGGCGTGGGCTCCGCCATGGCCGGCGGCTGCAATGTGGGCGGTTTCTATATCGCCAGCAGCGCCCTCTCCTTTGCGGGCCTGGCCATGCTGGTGGGATTGGTCGCAGGGGCTTACCTGGGACTTCGTTATCTCTACTGGGAAATGATGAACCTG
>CAYPQJ010000265.1:0-1669 GCA_964412835.1 uncultured Desulfobacteraceae bacterium
AACCGATCAATCTCCTCGAAACTCCTTATGAGAAATACCTTTCCCCTGGCAATCCCCTCACCAATACTGACGCCCGTCAGGATTTTTCGGCCACGCTCTTCCAGTCGACACAGGGAAAGGCCCGCATCCCGCTTGAAACTGTCCGTAACGGGTCTTGCCTGAACCATGAACAACTCACCTGAATCACCATCCACGGCCCATTCCATATCCATGGGTCGCCCATAGTAATCCTCAATCAATACCGCCCACCGTCCCAGGGTCAGAATTTCCTCATCATTCAGTACCAGGCCATAGCGTTCTTCCGCGGTTGTGGGCTTATTTTCAATCCCGCCGCCGGCTTTAAAAACATATTTCTGCTGTTTAACGCCAAGATGCTTTTCCACAATGGGGTTGCCCCCCTGCCCGCCCAGGAAAAGTTTATAAACACGGTATTCATCGGGGATGGTCTCACCGGCCACATCGCTCTCGCCTAAGCCCCAAGAGGCGGTCATCATGACCATATCGGGAAATCCCGTTTCCTTGTCGATGCTGAACATCACCCCGGCCTTTTCTGAACGGACCATACGCTGAACGGCCACGCAGAGTGACGCTCCGAGATCATCCATATCCATTTTTTCCCGGTATCGAATGGCCCTGTCGGTAAACAAAGACGATAGACATCGACGACAAGCCCAAAGCAGGTCTTCTTCACCCTGAATATTCAAATAGGTATCCAGCATCCCCGCGAAGCTGGCGCCGGGCTGATCCTCGGACGTGGCACTGCTCCGTACGGCCACAGCCACTGAATCGTTCCCATATGGCGCACAAAGATCCCGGTATGCGTTCTTGATGGCTGAAGACACTTCTTCCGGAAAAACGCTTTTCAAAACCAGAGCTCGAATACTTTTTCCCGCCTGTGCCAGTTCCAGCTTTTTTGCCTGGTATTCCTGAAGTGTTGATGCAATTTTTTCCTCCAGATGGTTTTCAAAAACAAAGCACCGGTATGCATCAACTGTTGTTGAAAATCCATGGGGCACACGCACCCCTGCATCTGAGAGACCTTTTAGCATTTCACCTAAAGAAGCGCTCTTTCCGCCCACTTGATCAATGTCATCGTAACCCACATCCTTCAAAGATCGAACATATGGATTCGGCTCAAAGCTATATTGATCCATTTTATATAAATATCCCAGCATTAAACTCAAATATCAATCATTTTGAATCAGGAGTATAGAGTCATCACAAATACCGGTCAAGGGAGAAAAAGGAAATGCCTGATGGTTGATTAAATTTCATTGAGCAAATGAACATTATTTGATATGAGTATAGATTATAAAAAGTTGAAACCGTTTATGATCTATTTTCTTTTCCATAAACAAAATTAACATATTATGCCCATCTTTGAATATGAATGTCAAAATTGCTTGTGCCAATTCCAGCGCCTCATCATGAAAGCGGAAGAAACCGCATCCCTGATATGCCCCGATTGTGGAAAAACCCAGCTGAGAAGGCTTGTGTCCAAGGTGGCCTACCACCAGTCGGAAATGGATCGGATTGACAGCTATGATCCTTCAGCCGGACAAAGCGATACTTTCATGAAAGATACCCGAAACATCGGGCTGCATGCCAAAAAACGCGCCCGGGAGATGGGCGTTGACCTGGGCAGCAGTTTTGACGCCAAAGTGGAAAA
>CAYPQJ010000265.1:1769-4697 GCA_964412835.1 uncultured Desulfobacteraceae bacterium
CGTTGAAAGGAGGCCCTTGATAAGTCTATGAACAAGTTCTATGTATTTCTTTTTCGCGCGGTTCTCGCGGCCGTTTTCGCCATTTTTGTTTCCCGGTTCTTCTTTCAGAATACGTCCTTCATCAAGGTCGCCGGTCTGGGGGCTGCGCTGCTGGGTTTCAGCTATCTATTTGAATATATAAGGAAGAAAGATCAATAAGGGGGACCACCATGAAAAACAAACAATTTGTGTACAATTTTAGTAAAGGGGATGGAAAAAACAAAAAACTTCTGGGGGGAAAAGGGGCTAATCTTTGTGAAATGACCCAGATCGGGCTTCCCGTGCCACCGGGATTCGTCATCACCACCGAAGCTTCCCTGGACCATCTGGAACAAAAAAAATCGGGTCTTAACCCCAGATTATCTGAACAAATTCGGACTGCCATGGCGGCCCTTGAAAAAGAGACGGGAAAAAAATTCGCTGACCCGGCCAATCCCCTTCTGGTATCGGTTCGATCCGGGGCCGCCATGAGCATGCCGGGCATGATGGATACCATCTTGAACCTGGGCCTCAATGAGGCATCGGTTAAAGGCCTGATCAAGATTTCAAAAAATGAGCGCTTTGTATACGATTTATATCGCCGATTGATTCAGCTTTTCGGGACCATCGCCATGGGGCTGAGAGATGAAGATTTTAATATTGTTTTCGACAATATAAAGAAAGAAAACAAAGTTAAACAAGATGTTGACATGGATGCGGCCGCCCTTAAGAAAACATGCCGGCAGTTCTTAAGCGTTGTGGAACAAAAGACCGGAAAACCATTTCCGCAAGACCCCTATGTGCAGCTGGACATGGCCGTGGAAGCGGTTTTCGGTTCTTGGATGGGAAAGCGGGCCATCGATTACCGACGCGAGTTCAAAATTACCAAAGAGATGGCCAACGGAACCGCCGTGAACATCTGTACTATGGTTTTCGGCAACATGGGCAACGACAGCGCCACCGGCGTTGCCTTTACCCGGGATCCCGCCAACGGAGAAAACCGTTTTTTCGGGGAATATCTGATCAACGCCCAGGGGGAAGACGTGGTCGCCGGTATTCGCACCCCTCATGTCATCCGAAAATTACGGCGAGAGATGCCCGACGTTTATCCGGATCTGATGAAATTGCGCCTTACGCTGGAAAATCACTACCGTGAGGTCCAGGATCTGGAATTCACCATTGAAAACAGGAAGCTTTACTGCCTGCAGACCCGAACAGCCAAAATGAACGCAGCCGCCCTCATTAAAACATCCATCGACATGGTGAATGAAGGGCTTATTTCCGAAGAAGAGGCCCTGTTGCGCATTCAGCCCGACATGCTGGAACAACTTCTTCATCCCCGCCTCGATCCCGAAGCCAAAGCGGATGTCTTGGCTCAAGGCTTGCCGGCATCCCCCGGGGCCGCATCGGGCAAAATGGTGTTTAATGCGGACCGGGCCGAGAGCAAAGCGAAACTGGGAGAAAAAGTGATCCTGGTGAGACAAGAAACCAAGCCGGAAGACATTCACGGCTTTTTTGCGGCCCAGGGAATCCTGACCAGCCGTGGGGGCAAAACATCCCATGCCGCCGTGGTGGCCCGAAGCATGGGGAAGCCCTGCGTATCAGGCTGTGAGGCCATCGTCATAGACGACAGTGCCCGTGAAGCCGTGATCGGCGGAATGACCCTCAGGGAAGGGGAAATGGTCACCATCGACGGCACCACCGGGAATGTTTACGGAGGTAGCGTTCCCACCATTGAACCGGAATTTGTGGAAGACCTGCTGGTACTGTTGGAGTGGGCGGATGAAATCAGCGAACTTAAAGTCATGGCCAATGCCGACACCCCTGATACCGTTTCCAAAGCCAGAAAATATGGCGCCGTGGGGATCGGTTTATGTCGAACGGAAAGGATGTTCAACCAGCAGGAAAGACTCCCGGTGGTCCAGGAAATGATCCTGGCGGAAAACACCTCCGAACGCCAGGCGGCGCTTGACAAACTCCTTCCGTTTCAGCGAAACGATTTCAAGGAAATCTTTCGCCTCATGGACGGATACCCGGTGACAATACGCCTTCTGGACCCCCCCATTCACGAGTTTCTGCCTTCTGCAGATGAACTCATCAGCGAAATTGATAAGCTCCGGGAATTGAAACAAACCATCGAAGGCATGTCCGACCTTCCGGATACGCTTCAGCTCATTGACCCTGAACTCCATGGCCGTTATGCAGCCAACCTTGATGCCATGCTGGCGGGCCTGCAGGAATTGAAATCCAAACACCTGGAAGGGCCCATGATTGAAAACAAAGAACGGATGCTCCGGAAGGTCAGGGATCTGACGGAAATCAATCCCATGCTGGGGCACCGTGGCGTCAGACTCGGCATCACCTACCCGGAGATCTACGCCATGCAGATCAGGGCCGTGCTGGAAGCCGCCGCAGAGCACCTTCGAGAGGGCGGCCGGGTGGCCCCGGAAATCATGATACCCCAGGTATGTACCCTGAAGGAACTCAAGTGGGTTCACGGCTACGTGACTGAAATAAAGAAAGATGTGGAGAAAAAATTTGACATCTCCATTCCCCTTGAATTCGGCACCATGGTGGAAGTGGTCCGGGCCTGCATGCGCGCGGGCCGAATCGCGGAACTGGCCGAATTCATGTCCTTCGGCACCAACGACCTGACCCAGGCCACCTTCTCTTTTTCCAGGGAAGACGCCGAAAACAAATTCCTGCCCCTCTACGAGGAACTGAACATCCTTAAGAACAACCCCTTTGAGGTACTGGACATCAAAGGCGTCGGCCGACTCATGAAGATGACGATTAAATGGGCCCGAAAAACCAGGCCCAAAATGACGGTGGGCATCTGCGGTGAGCAGGGCGGACATCCCGAATCCATCCGGTTCTGCCACCACATCAAGATGACCTATGTCTCCTGCT
>CAYPQJ010000266.1:0-4649 GCA_964412835.1 uncultured Desulfobacteraceae bacterium
ACACCATCATCGCCGTATCAACCGCACGAAAAATGGGATGGAATGTTGATATGGTGGGCCAGACTGCCGCCTGCAACTATGTCATTCCACTGAAAGGCGCAAAAGGCGTCGAAGGGTTATACGCTGTCACGTCTATCCCGATTATGTATGAAGAGCAGGCAACCGGGAAAGCAAAAGTATTCTTCGAAAACTATAAAAAACGATTTGGAAAAATGCCTTCCGAAGTGGCTCAACACGGCTATTTCAGTGCGGATCTTGCCGTTATTGCCCTGGAAAAAGCGGGAAAGAAACTGACCCTGAATAATTTCCTGAAAGCCCTTGAAAGCATTGAAGGATATCAGCATCCTTTTGGTGGGCCTGTCGTCAGTTTCGGACCCAAAAAGCACCTCGGGTCTAATGAATCCACATTACTCCAGATCAAAAACGGAAAATGGGTTCCCCCAACCGGCCAGAAACAGGTTTTGGGTTACTAGCCGACGTTAAACGCCTGATCCCCGTATCATTGCGGGATCAGGTTATTCTAAGGATCTGAAATGGACATCGCGTCAAAACCTACCCCCGGGCAAACTTGCGTTGTGTTTCAAAAAGAGAGAGACTTGTGCACCGTAGTCTTGAACCGTCCGGCTGTCATGAACGCCATTGGCGGGGATATGGTTATGGACCTTCGGAAAGTTTTTCAGGCCATAGAGGCAGACGAAAAAATACGGGTGGTGATCCTCGAAGGTTCGGGGGGAAATTTCTCCAGCGGAGGGGACATTAATTTCCTGGGTGCAGGAAGATCCGCCCCGGAATACCTGGCAATCTTGAGATCCATCAACCATGTGTTAAAGCGTATCCGCGAGATCCCGCAGCCCGTTTTATGCAAGGTCCGGGGAGTCGCCATAGGTGCCGGGGCTAACCTTGCGCTGGCCGGTGATTTTGTCGTAGCTTCACACAATGCACGGTTTCAGGAGATGTTTGTCCACCTGGGCGCCGGCCTGGACGCAGGGGGCACTTTTTTCCTTCCCCGACTGGTCGGCCTGGCCAAGGCAAGGGAACTCGCCATGTTAGGCGAGGCGATCGACGGAAAAACCGCCGCTTCCATGGGCCTTATCTACAAATCCGTGCGCGACGAAGCGCTTGATGGAGAAGTTGCGGAACTTGCCAAAACTCTGGCAGCCAAGTCTCCCAAGGCTCTGGCCTCCATCAAGCAAGGGTTGGACGCGAGCCTGGACATGAACCTGTCTGAAGTCCTGGAGCGGGAGGCGACCCATCAATCCATATTGTTTCAGACAACCGAACATAAACAGGCGGTTAAGCGCTTCCTGGAATCTCGAAGGACGTAAAGGCCACAAGACAAACCCAAGGGGGACGTCACCAAATGTCATATCCGGATCGAAATAATCCGTACAGCTTTGACGCGTTTCTTGAATGGCGGGACAGGGTTGACTATTACGCCGATGACCCTTTTATCCAGGCCGTTGCAGAGACCTATACAGGAGACACGTGGAAATCGGTGGACCGGGCGGCACGGAAATTCTCGCCCAAAGTTTCCCATCGGTGGAGAAACATGGCTGACACCATCGCGAGGCCCGAGAAAAGGCCTTATGTAACGCACTTTGACGGGCACAACCACCGTGTCGACAGGATTGAAAGACCCCTGGAAACGGTAATCATGGAAAAAGAAGCCTTTTCCGAAGGACTCTTTTCCGCCAAAACCTCATCCTGGGAAAAGCTCATAAAAATGTTCCTCCTCTACCAGAATGGCGAGGCCTGCATTGTCTGTCCCCTGACCTGCACGGAAGGGATGGTCGCCATACTGGAGAACTTCGCTGATACCCCTGAACTGAAACGCATCCTCCGCCACTGTAAGGAAGGAATAGATGGAGACTTTGGTATCGGCGCCCAGTATCTCTCCGAAATCCAGGGGGGATCGGACGTGCCGGCCAATGTCATGGAGGCGGTGAGAGAGGGAGATGCCTGGCGGCTTTATGGCACCAAATTTTTCTGCTCGGCAACCCACGCCGATTATGCCGTGGTGACCGCAAAGCCTGCCGGTTCTGATAAAGTAGCCCTGTTCATCGTTCCTTCCTGGCTGCCCGGGAACAAGGAGAAGGAAATCCGAAACGGCTTCACCATTGACCGTATCAAATGGAAAATGGGAACCAGCGAATTAACCACCGCGGAAATTACTTACGACGGGGCTGTGGCATATCCTGTTGGGCCGTTAGAGAAAGGTATCGCCAATGTGGTGGGCATCGTTTTGACCTACTCGCGGGTTACCGTCGGCCTGTCAGGCGCTGCAAACATGACCCGCGCGGTCCGCGAAGCCAGGATGTATAGCGAGTTGCGAGACGCATTCGGATTGAAAATAGATCGCTTTCCCATGGTTGAAGCCCAGCTCAAAGATATGGAGAATTTCGCCCGGCGAACAACCGCAGGGGCTTTTAAGCTGTACAGGGATTTTCTCGGCCTGGAAGGCGGCGTCAGGGGTGGTATTGTCACTGACGAACCCGAGTCCATGAAAAAGAAACGTTTTGATGTTCGCGAGCTGGTCATGCTCCAGAAAATAACCGCCTCATGGGATACGGTGGACGTATTGAGAACGGCCATGTCCATCTTCGGTGGACACGGGGTCATGGAAGACTTTTCAAGCCTGCCGCGGTTGTATCGCGACGCAGCCGTCAACGAGCTATGGGAAGGTCCAAGGAATGTTCTGCTGGCCCAGATCCACCGGGATCTGCAAAGGGTGTCCGAATGGTACCTCCCATCAGAATTCGTTAAAAACCTACTGCCGGGCGCTGACAAGAAAATCGTAGATGGCTTTTCAGACGAGATTTCCGGCTTGGTTTCATATCCCGACATCGTGGAAATGAACGAGGAAACCGTTCGCATCTGTCAGCAGTGGGACAACTTCTGCGCCAGACTTTTCCATGCTTACCAGGACTTGGCGAAAAGCGAGGTGGAAAGACATTTGGATAATTGAAAACGGGATTAGGCAACAATCCCCTACACCACAACAGGGAGAAACTACCGAACATGTTGAGATATATTGCCTTAAACGCCTTTATTGGTCTTTTTTCCGTTATTATGTGTATATGGGCATTGGTAATTCCCATCTTTGGCGGCTCGGGACGAACGGTTCATTTTCGTTGCGCCGTGCCGTGGGCCAAAGTCATCCTGCGTGTCTGCGGCATTCGGGTCACCGTTCGCGGCAAGGAGAATGCAAATGCGGAAGTCCCTCGCATCTATATGTGCAATCACCAGAGTTTTTTTGACATCTGGACAGTCCTTGCTTTTCTTCCGGTGGATTTCAAGTTCATCTTGAAACAGGAACTCATGAAAATCCCGCTTCTCGGTCCCGCCATGACCCAAGCAGGGTATATCGGCATCGAAAGAAAAGATCCCAGAGAAGCGGTAAAAAGCATTGCGCTTGCGGCGAAACGAATCAAAGACGGGGCCTCGGTGCTCATCTTTCCGGAAGGCACCCGAAGTGTGGACGGCCGTCTGCAATCTTTCAAACGGGGGGGCTTTAACCTGGCCTTCAAATCCGGCTGCGATATCGTGCCGATGGTTATCAACGGAAGCCACCGGATTGCCACAAAGGGGAGCCTCCGCATCAATAAAGGATCTTACAGCTTCCAGATTGGCGAACCCATTTCTCTTTCAGAGTATCGCAAGAAGGATATCCCGCGTTTAATGGAGAGGGTACATGATGCCATTTCAGAGCATCTACCGTGATAGGTGTTCGTCGAATAGTTTGGTGGGTTGGTCCACGGCTGTGATCCAGGGCGTGATTTTTGCCGGCTTCGGCCCCATCGGTTTTAGGAACTCTTCCAACAGGATTTCACCGGGGGTGACAGGTTTGAGCTTTTTCGTCATTGATTTACCTCAATGGTAATCCACGATTTCAACATCTTCCGCGCCAGCTTTCGTCCAACGAAAGCAAACACGCCATTGCTCGTTGATACGGATACTGTACTGCCCGATACGACCTCCTTTAAGTGATTCAAGGCGATTTCCAGGGGGTATCCTCAGATCATCAAGGCGAGCTTCCAGCTCAAATAGAACAACTTCAGTTAGGTGAACGCAATCTCCCTGGGAGGCGACCACAAGATGTGGGGCTTTCTTCTCACAGCTTCGATGATGCTTTGAATCATGGCCAGTGGTGATATTGAGCTCATACATCAACCCGCACGCATCTGATGTATCTCAGGATATTAACCGGTTTCTACCCATTAAAAAAATCGCGAAAACCATGGCATTCTTAACCTTTGGTGAGCCGCTAAAATTTTGATATCACAGATATTTATCGGTTGACATACATAGCAGGTACATCAGATCATTTGCTAAGACATTTTTTGAGCAGAAACTATTTAAGAGGCGGCACGCCAGAAGACATAGACATGCATGAGCGTACAGAGTGAGATAAGAATGGTTCCGAACATATTTCCCATCTATTTTGTTCATCTCCGCCATCTGCGGAGACAAGAGATCCTACAGAAATTTCATCGGCGTCGAAACTGTTGACAGCAGTTTACCCTTTTCCTGAATGACCACACCAGGCGGGGCTGTTGAATGGGATCACGGTCACCGTGAGCCTCTCCACCTTTTGGACAACCACTCTATCCCCTGCCGACAACGGGAACTCACTGACGGCCCGCCACAAT
>CAYPQJ010000267.1:0-4606 GCA_964412835.1 uncultured Desulfobacteraceae bacterium
TTTGTGATCTGGACAGAATCCTGATCCATTTCATCGCTTCTGAGAATGTCAAAAACACAGGCAACGGGTTTATGGAAAAGCGATTCACCCCCTGGCGGATGCAGCACATCGCCATCAATACGGCCCGAATGGAAGATTATGAAAGGCAGAAAAGGGTTGTGGCCATGCGTGGGGTGGAGGTCATTGAAATCAACACCGGTGCACCGTCCATGGGCCCCAACAGTCTGGATAGGGGGCCGGCCGCCTACCGGGCCGCTAAAGTTTCGGCTCAAAAACAACTGAAGCGTGTGTTTATGGGTGCCTGCTAAATAGTTGGATTTTCGTTCAGTCCTTTATGTGCCGTGATACAAAGGATTTAATGGCATCCGGATACCGGGGGTCCAGGCTCGCGTTGCTGTGGTTGGATCCTGTGGCCACAAATAGTTCCGCTCCTCCCCCGGGGAAAGCGTCCCGCAAACGCCAGGCGTAGTGAAGGGGAAAATTCTGATCTTTTTCGCCGTGGATGAGCAATACCGGTGCATGAATGGTTTTGGCAAGTCGCACAGGACTGATGGCATCCATTTGAAATCGGTAGTAAATATCCATCCATAAAACGATCATGGACCCAAAAACCCAACCGAAGACAGGATTAACGCCCCGGTAGAGGCTGCGCAAGCCTTCTTTTGTCCGTGCGTAACACCCTTCCAGAAATAAAAGCCTGATACGATCGGGATGCCGGGATGCGGCCAGAATGGCGCCGGCCGCCCCGGCGGAATGCCCATAAAGCAGCACCGGTTCGTCCAGCCATTGCAGGATTGCTTCAATATCTTCGGCAAAACGGAACGCGTTCATGGACCGGTTGGGGGTGGAATTTCCGTGATCCCTGGCACTGTGAAAGACCGTTTTAAACCCCAGCTTGGCGAAAACCCGGGCACGACCCGTCATGCGGTCCCGGTTCCGGCTCCAGCCGTGGGCCAGCAGGACCGTCCCCCTGGACGGCATGTCCGGTTCAATAATCCAGGTTTCCAGCATTCCCCCGTCCACCGCGGGAATTTTAATATCCCTGACATGCCCCCAGTCAGGTCTGTCCTGAACCGGCCTGCGGGGAATTTGATGGACCAGGTACGTCAGAAAGAGCGTTAAAAGTAGATAAACCAGCGCGGCAACAATGAGGAACCCCATAAAGAATCGGTTACTCCATATTTGAATTTAACGGTTATTGAGGGCGTCTGAGATATTTTCAGCAGTTACTTTGATCTCATCCATATCCCCGGGTATGATTTCCCATTTTGAAACCGGAAGGTCAGGCCCTCCCGGGACTTTAGGGATCAGGTGAAGATGGTAGTGCATGACCACCTGATTGACGCCTCTTCCATTCAGTTGTACGCAGGCCACGCCGGATGCCTTCAATGCGGTTTCGATCCCCGCCGTCACTTTTTTTGAGGCCTTGTGCACAGCAGCGAGATCCCCGTCGGAAATTTCCCTGAGGTTTGCCGCATGGTTTTTGGGAATAATCAGGGTGTGCCCCGAAGATATGGGATTAATGTCCATAAAAGCCAGAACCTGGTCATCTTCATACACCTTGAAACAGGGGATCTCTCCTTTAACGATTTTACAAAAAATACAGTCTTCCATCATCGACCTCCTTGCCTTATTCTGCCAGTTTGTTTTTTTGTATGATGCCTTGAATCATTAACCTTTTTTCTTCAGGAATATCAGCCTTCTTTTTAATGTTCATGGATCGCATGACGTCATAGGACCCATCGTCAAAGAGCACCGGCACCTGGGTGACGTAATCGGGATGGTGACAGCAGCCCGGCGCAAAATAGCGTCCGGCCCTTCCTCCCTCTCGAAGGGTTTTTCGGGCCTTGTCGTACATTGCCTGACCCATGACCGTGCCGATCTGCCCGCCATAGGCGGCGACCATTTGCCCCGCATCATAAAGTCTCTTTTTTTTCGTCATTTGGTTTTCCTTTGTCCCGGTCTAAAGATTATCCGGAAGGTTTATCTCCGAAACAAGCTGTCCAAGGGGTTTAAGGCCTTGGTCCCCGGATTTCTCAACCAGCGATTCAAGGGTTTTCAGGGCATGGGGGATGTAAGCCTCAAAATGGGATTTTTTCATGACCTTTGACAGAAATGAAAAGGCCCCCAGGATCTGAAGGTTCCGTTGAATGGCCAGGTAAGGGTAGTCCCTTTCAAAAGGGCTGGCCCATGCGGGGTTATGGTCTTTGACCCGGGCCACATAATCGTCATGGATTTGCTGTTTCTGAAGATCCGACAACCGGACGTAGGGGTCCACCAGAAGCGACGAGAGATCATAGGCCAGAGGCCCCAGCCGTCCCCCCTGCCAGTCGATGATCCCGATTTTTTCATTATCCACCATAATGTTTCTGGATTGGAAATCTCGATGCATGAAGAACTGTCCGTTCGCCCGGGACGCCATTTGGGCCAGGTGGTCAAAGGCGGTCTCAAGCCCGGGCCATGGTCTTTCATGCCCCAGAAAACCCTTCAGAAAGGCATCTCTGAAATAATGGGCTTCATATTGCTGCATGACGGTCCGGTCATAACGTTCGGTCTGCGCGCACCATGCGGGATCAAAACCTTTTTCTCCCTGGATCTGGAGGTCAAAAAGATGTTCTAAAACCTTTTGATAAAGTGGAATCGGGTCCTTGCCCGACAGGACCACGTCCTGAAGGCTTGTGGACCCCAGATCTTCCATGATAAACCAGCCTTCCGCAAGGTCGTATTGATGAATAACGGGAAGGGGCGTCCCTTTTCGCTGAAGGTGATGGGCAATCATAACATACGCGTTGTTTTCACGTTCTCGGGCCGCCGTCTTCGGGGGATTGGCCATGGCAATGAACGATTGTTTTGACACTGGCGCACTGATACGCCGGAAAACACGGTGTGAACCGTCACCGGGCAGAGGATCAAATGAAAATCTTTTTTCCCCGGGGCAGGCCTTTTTCATGAAGGCCATGATTTTTTGTTTGAATTCCTGATCCATAAGTGAATCAAATCAAAATGTTATCCGATGACCCCCACCAGATCCTCCGTCACCTCGCCGGTCGCGGTAACGACACTGTCAATGACCCGGACGTTTTCTTTGACCGTGACATTTCCCCATAAAATGGAACGGGCAACCTCTGCGCCTTTCTCCAGGGAAATGCCGTTCCCCAGGACGGCCCAGTCTTTGAGCCGGGCACCTTCATGAATCCGACACTTTCGGCCCATCAGAAACGGGGCGCCGTTCAATGCTTCCCGGTTGGCTTCAATATAGCTTTCAATATTTCCCGCATCCCGCCAGTAATGGTTTTGCACCACATGTCCCCGTAGGGGGCGCCCCGCCCGAATGAGGGCACGATAACACTCCAGAATACAGGAAAAGCGACCGGAAGGGATATGGTCCAGCACTTCCGGTTTCATAATGTGAATGCCCGTAAATGCCAACCGTCCTGCTTCCGGCACAGGGTTAATCTCCAGAATGTCCTTTTGGCTGTTGAGTTTGATCTGATTGAAGGGCGCAAAATCATGAAGCACCAGGGTCACCAGATCGCCCCGTTTCTGATGGGTTTCCAAGGCCGGGCCAAGGTCGATGTCCGTCAGGATATCCCCGTTAACCACAATGAAAGGCTCACGGTCCCAGAACCACCGGGTTTTTCTGATGCCGCCCCCCGTGCCCAGGATCTCCGGTTCCTCGCTGATATGAATCCTTACCCCGAAAGGTCGTCCGCTATTCAGATAATTTCGAATCTGGCTTGGGTGATGGTGAGTGTTTACAACCATCTCATCCACCCCGTGGGCCTTAAGCCAGAAAATGGTGCGGTCGATGATCGGCCGGTTACCCACGGGAACGAGCGGTTTGGGCCTGGTTGATGTGAGGGGGGCGAGCCGGGTGCCGAGACCAGCCGCCAGAATCATTGCTTTCATGGTCAATTTTTTCCGTTGCAATTGTTTGTTACTGATTATACATGATGAAGGATCATGTCAATACTGTTTTCACCAAAAGAAAGGACCGTCAATGCATTCCACCCTTGAGCTTTCAGAACTTCACGATCACGTGGGCAGACTTTTTATGGCCGGCATGCCCGGGCCTCGCCTGGATGCAGGGACCGTTTCACTCGTTCGGGACAGGGGTCCGGGCGGGATTATCCTCTTCAAACGGAATATCGTGGATCCCCTTCAGGTGGCAGCACTTACGAACGATCTTCAGGAAACGGCTCTGAAATACCATGGCGTTCCCCTTTTTCTGGGTGTGGATCAGGAGGGGGGACGTGTGGCCCGTCTGCGGGAACCCTTCACCTGTTTTCCCGGTAACAGCGCCATCGGCGATGGTCCCGGTTCCCACGAGATGGCCGCCGTTTTTGGCCGGGTAACGGCAACGGAAATGCGGCTGGTGGGTCTCAACATGAATATGGCGCCGGTTTTGGATGTGCCTAAAGGGCCAATGGATCAGGTCCTTCAAAACCGAACTTTCGGGGAGGACCCGGGCCGGGTGGGAAATCTAGGCCGGATTGTCATAAAATCGCTTCAGGAAAACGGTGTCATGGCGGTGGGCAAACACTTCCCCGGTTTGGGAAAGGCGCGCCTGGATCCCCATCAGCATCTCCCCACCATTGAAGCGGAT
>CAYPQJ010000268.1:0-4515 GCA_964412835.1 uncultured Desulfobacteraceae bacterium
GCGAAAAAGACAGTTTTCGTTCGGGCACTAACTAAAATGGCTGCGGAAATATTTGGACTTTTGTGATTTTCCATTACTTGATTTCCAACATATTCTTAATCTTCTTGACCCCGTCCGCCGCATCCCTGGCATGGGCGTCCGCACCGCATGCTTCAACGAATTTAAGCGTCAGCGCGGCCCCGCCGCAGATGACCTTCACCCTGCCCGCAAGGTCGCTGTTCTTAATGGCATGAATGGTCTCCTCCACATGGGGATCCCCTGTGGTCAACAGAGATGAAAGACCCACAATATGCGCGTTGTTTTCCCTTGCCGCGTCCAAAAACTTCTGGGCCGGCACGTTTTCTCCCAGATCGATCACCCGGAATCCGGAGGTCTCAAGGAGCAGTTTGGTCAGGTTTTTGCCGATATCATGCAAGTCGCCGAAGACGGTCCCCAGGACAATGGTTCCCAGACTCCCGGCACCTTCCTGATTTTCGAGCAGTGGCGTCACCAGGTCCACGCATGCCTGCATGGATTTGGCCGCCATCATCATTTCGGGAACAAAAATTTCCTTTTTCTCAAACTTTTCTCCCACAATGTTCAGGCCCGGAACCAGGTAGCGGTTGATAATGCTCTGGGGATCAGCCCCCTGGTCCAGAGCCGCCTGGGTATAATTTACCGCTGATTTACGCTTTCCTGAAATCACGGCCTCTTTGATCCGTTCAAGGTCTACTGCGCCATCAGTTGCTTCCTCGGCGGTGGTTTCACCGGCCGGTGTTGTCACGGTTTCGCCCTTGCTTTTTTTCGCCAGAGCGGAGAGGTAACTCATGCAGAACTCATCTTTTCCCAGAAGGAGATCCACCAGCAACACAGCCTTTCCCATGTCCCATACCGTGGCGTCCGCAATGGGGCAGGTCAAACCATTTAAAACGGCCATGGCCAGAAAAATCGCGTTGACGGATGACCGCTCAGGAAGTCCGAAAGAGATATTGGATAACCCCAATGTCTGGTTAACCCCCAGTTCATCCCGAATCAGCCGAAGTGCCCGAAGGGTTTCAAGGCCTGCCTGATCGTCGGCGCTGACAGCCATGGCCAGGGGATCAATGATCACATCCTCCTTTGGGATGCCGATTTCCCGTGCTTTGTCCACAATCAATCGGGCAATTTCAAGGCGCTTTTCAGCCTGTTTGGGAATGCCGTTATCGTCCATGGTAAGCCCGATGACGGCCGCATTATGGGCTTTGACCAGTGGCAGAACCTGCTCAAGCTTATGTTTTTCGCCGTTGACCGAATTAACCAGGGCTTTACCTTTATACACGCTAAGGCCGGCCTCCAATGCCTTAGGCAGGGCCGAATCGATGCAAAGCGGCACATCTGTCACACCCTGTATAGCCAAAATGGCTTCTCTCAGCATCCTGGGTTCGTCGATGCCCGAAACCCCCACATTCACGTCCAGTATGTGAGCACCCGCCGCCACCTGGAGAATCGCTTCCGATCGCACCAGATCGAGATTACCTTCCTCCAATGACGCCGCCAGTTTTTTTCGGCCCGTGGGATTGATGCGCTCGCCGATAATCACAAGGGGCCGTGAAGGTCCCATGACCACTGTTTTAGTTGTGCTCGAAACAGTGCTTTCCACAGGTGTAGCGACTTTTCCGGAGCCATGGAAGATTTGCCGGGGGGAGACGGTGGGTGCATCCCGGTTAATTTTCCCGTATTCCGCGGCCGTCTTTAACGCAGCTCTAACGTTATCATCGGGTGTGCCATAGGTTAACCCCACCGTATCAATGGAAAAGTTCTCAAGGGGAGCACCATTGTCGATCAATCTTCTCACCTCTGCCGCGACCTCTTCCGATGTACCGTTCTTCATCAACACGGGGCTGATGCGGGCATTCACCGCCACATGAGGGCCGAATACCTCCCGGGTCCGTTTCACATCCGAGCCGAATCCGATCTCGATAAATTCCAGATGGTGCACTTTTGCATACCCCTCCATCACCTCATCAACGGATCCGCAATGGTGAATCCCGACGGGATGACAGGCATCGGCCACCCGGTTGTCGTATTCCAGGATGTGCGACTCATAGGTTTCTAAAGAAATCTGCTCCGCCGTGCAATTGGGAAAAACGTAAAGTTCCGGGTTACACATGGGCGTTACATCGACGGCGCCGGTGCCGGTGGTCTCATGGTCGAACTGAAAAAGCCGGATAATGCATTCCGTACAAATCCCCATCAGATGACGGCACAGTTCCAATTTCTCATAAAAATCAAAATAGAGCTGATCACCCCGGATCTTGAGGGCCAGATTCTGAACACCGGTGGTATTGATATCCCCCACCACGTGACCGTATTTATCCTTCAGGTATTCGATCTGCTGAATCATCTCCGTCATGGGGTAGGAATTGAAGAGATCCGGGACTTCCAGTTTCATGATGTCATCATCCGATAAATTGAGCGGCATGGCCCAGGGAAGGGCATCGTCTTTATAGATGATTTCGCAGCCGAAGATTGAAGGCAGCATGACCATCCCAAAAGTAATCAGGGGTTTGGGGTCCGGGTCCGGGTCGCCCAGTCCCACATCCCCGAATCGCTCATAGAGGCGCTTATCGATGGCCATTCTCGCTTCAACCCTGGCTTCCGGATCAAAGTAGTATTCTTTGCCGAATGATATGCCGTAATGTTTATTAAACCAGTCCGGATAGAAACCGACGCCGAGGGGGATGTGGTCTTTTCCTGTCATGATATCTAGCTCCTTGCCGATCCTTTTTGTATGGAAGTCTTTTAACCGATCCGGCCGTCGTAGCATTCGTTACTTTGGCGGTGTCAGCTGATAAAAGGGGTTATACTTAACGACGCAGTTCCCGTCAAACAGTAATCACATATCTCCGGGGCTGCTCGGGTATTTCCAATGGAAACGCTCATCAAAATTCTCGACATTGAAGCCCATATGGATTAGGCTGTTTCGGATTTCTCGGAAAGGACAAGGAGCAAGATAAATAATGCTTGAAAAGAAAGAAAATCAGGGTCAGACCTGGATAAAAAACCAGGTCATGGATCAGGGACTATGCACCGGCTGTGCTGCCTGCGTGGGCTTATGCCCCTACCAGAAATTCTACCGCGACCAGACCACCATCATACATGAATGCGACCGCACCTGGGGCCGTTGCTCGGCATATTGTCCCCGGGGACAGGTGGATTTGAACGGTCTGCGTCAAGCCATGTTTGACCCGGCTGATCTCACTCCGGAATTGGGCGCGGTCAAGGGGCTCTACATGACCCGCGCAAGCGATCTTCATGTGCGGGATCGGGCCCAGCACGGGGGTACGGTGAGCACTCTGGTCGCTCTGGCCCTGGAGCAGGGATTAATCGACACCGCGGTGCTGGCCGGACGGGATAAAAAACATCGCTCCGAAAGTGTCGCTGTCTCCGACCCCTCCAAGGTGGCATCACTTGCGGGGAGCAAGTTTTCGGTATCGCCGACGGTGGCGAAATTCAATGAAGTAAGTCAAACGGGTCAATCCGGCCCGTCCGGGATCGGCGTGGTGGCGACTCCCTGTCAGGCACTCGCCCTGGCCCGCATGCGGGTATATCCACAACCGGGAGACGAAGAGCGTGTAAAAAAACTGGGGCTGGTGATCGGGCTTTTCTGTGGATGGGCCCTCTCCTTAAAAGAACTGAATCGGCTCATAAAAGAAAAGGCCGGGGCAGAGTCTATCAAAGGCATGGATATACCGCCCAGTAAACACCAGATCATGGAACTCCATACGGAGAAGGGAATCATAGAGATACCCATGGAGGAGGTACAAGCCTGCGTACGCGAGAGTTGCCGGTACTGTTATGACCTTACCTGTGAATTCGCCGACCTGTCGGTGGGCTCTGCTCGCAGCGCGGCGGGTTGGGAAGTGGACCGGGGCTGGAATCAGGTTCTGGTACGGTCTGAAAAAGGTCAGGAACTATTGGATTTGGCCCGCTCCCGCGGGGTGCTGGATTTCAAAGAGGTCCCACCGGAGAACCTGGACAAACTCAAGGCCGCCTCCCTGGGCAAGAAGAACACCTGCATCGCCCGGCTGGAGGAGGTATCGGGCCGGAAAAATGACTTGATCTACACCAGAAGGGAGGCGGTTTTATGTCAATAGTCACCTGCGGGGCCAAAGGAGAAACGGCACTGCTCATGGGCAATGACGCCATTGCCCGAGGGGCCCTGGAAGCAGGGGTCAGGGTTGTTGCCGGATATCCCGGAACGCCCTCCTCCGAGATCATACAGACCCTGGCCGGAGTGGCTTCGGAACAGGGGCTCTATGTGGAATGGTCCGCAAACGAAAAGGTCGGTCTGGAAGTGGCTGCGGCGGGCTCCTTTGCCCAACTCAGATCCATGGCGGTCATGAAGCAGGTGGGGGTGAACGTGGCCTCGGACTTCCTGCTTCACCTGACCGAATGCGGTACCCGGGCAGGGATGGTCCTGGTCAGCTGCGAAGACCCGGGGGGACTCTCCAGCACCAACGAGGGGGACTCCCGCCATTATGCCAAAATGATGGA
>CAYPQJ010000269.1:0-4511 GCA_964412835.1 uncultured Desulfobacteraceae bacterium
ATACGAATCACAGTGCATCTTTTGTCACAAGGATTGTAAGGGTCAATGAAAATGGGACATTCACACCGCTCATAAAATTCTGGAATCCAAAAACAGAGAAGGTAACCATCATACCATGAAAGCCTTTCGCGGTAACCCAGGCCTTTTCGCCTCCGCTGACCCCCAAAAGCGACAGGCCCACCTGGAAGTGAAAGATCTCACACTTAAATTCGGCGGTATAACGGCGTTGAGCAAAATAGACATGGCCGTTCAAAGCGGGGAACTGATTTCCCTTATCGGTCCTAACGGGGCAGGTAAAACCAGCCTTTTAAACTGTATCTCAGGTCATTATAAACCCGAGAGGGGAAAAATCACCTTTAATGGAGAGGAAATTACCCGTCTATTGCCCCATCAGCCAGCAGCCATAGGCATTGGCAGAACATACCAGACCCTTGAGCTCTTTGAGGAAATGACGGTACTCTCCAACCTGATGCTGGCACGTCATATTCACTTGGAATACAATGTGGCAGAAGCATTTCTGTTCTCTAAAGGCGTAAAAGCAAAAGAGGCATGCCAAAGACAATTGGTTGAAGAACTGATTGATTTTCTGGGCATGCAAGCCATTCGAAAAGAGCCTGTTGCCAACCTTCCCATGGGTATGCGAAGACGGGTTGATCTGGGCCGAGCCCTTGCCCTGAACCCGAAGCTTCTCATCTTGGATGAGCCCTTCACGGGCATGACACTTGAAGAAAAAGACGACATGGTCCGGGTCCTACTGGAACTCAATGAAACATGGCATCAAACCATTCTATGGGTGGAACACGACATGTCCGTTGTGATGAATATCGCAAAACGGGTAATCGTTTTTGATTTCGGAATCAAAATCGCGGAAGGCTTTCCGGACTTCATTCAAAAACACCCACAGGTCATCAAGGCCTATCTCGGGGAAACATAAATTTGAACCATAAAATAGAGCGCATCGATCCGGAAATTCTGTCGTCCATGGGACAATATACCCTTCCTCAGATCCTGTATAAACAGGCGGAACGATTGGGGTCCGGGAAGATTGCCATCCGGGAAAAAGCCTATGGCATATGGCAACCCATAAACTGGGAGGCATATTGTCGTTATACCAAACACACCGCTCTGGGGTTGATGGCCTTGGGGATAGAGAGGGGGGAAACAGTCGGTCTTATCCTCGACAACGGGCCTGAATGGCTTTTTGGGGAACTGGGCACACACACCGCCGGTGCCGTAGCGCTTCCGCTCTCTACCGCTGCCCCGGCCGAAAGACTGGTCAGCGAACTCAACTTTTGCCGGGCAGCCTACGTTTTCGCCCAAAACCGGATGCAGGTAGACAGACTTCTGGCCCACCGTCAAGAGCTCCCCCACATAAAACAGATCATATACGTTGATCCCACCGGTCTGAAGCTTTATGGGGATAACCCACAGTTGATCGCTTTCAAGCAACTTCTCGAACTGGGGGAAGACCTGGACGATGAACAACCTGATCTTTTTATCAAAGAGTTATGGGATGGCAAACCGGAAGATATGGCTGTCATGCTGAGGACCTCGGGCATTACAGGAGCACCCAAACTGGTCATGCTGAGCCACACCAATTTCACAAATGCCGCTTGCAGCTGGGTTGCAACAGAACCCGTGGGCATTCAGGATAATTGGCTATCCATATCCCCCATGGCCTGGATAATCGAGCAGGTGTGGGGGGTGGGTATCGCACTTTGCGGCGGGCTGACCACAAACTTCCCCGAAAAACCCGAAACCCTGCTGGAAGATTTCATTGACGTCGGTCCGGCATTCGTTACAGGCTCCGCCGATTTCTGGGAAAGTCTGGCGTCACAGATCATCACGGCCATGGCCGGCGCCGGAAAGTGGCATCGCGTCCTTTTTGATATGACATTGGATGCAGTTAAACAGATCGCCACACTTGAATCTGAAGAAAAACCGGCTCCCCTTCAACTGAAACTGAAAAGCGAACTGCTTAAGAGATTCGTATCCCGTCCCCTTCTTCATGGGATCGGCTGCACCCGGATTCGTGCCGCTTACACCGGAGGACATTCCATCAACCCGGATGTTATGCAGCTTTTCAGGCACCTTGGATTGAACATGAAACAATGTTACGGCTTGACGGAGACATGTGGTATGATCCATGTTCATCGAGATGGAGAGGTCAAACTCGGGACCGTCGGAAGACCACTGCCCGGGGCTGAAATCAAATTGGACACGAACCGGGAAATCCTGATCAAAAGTCAATCCAATTTTATGGGTTATTACCAGGATCCCGACCTCACATCCCGGGTTCTCGTTGATGGATGGCTCCACACGGGAGACGCGGGCTACCTTGATGAAGAGGGTCACCTGGGGATAATCGGTCGGGAATCAGAATCATAACCGTACAGGCGGGAGAGCAATTTTTAACCATGGGATTTTTTCTTCAACTTCTGCTCGATGGCGTTTCTCTGGGGTTTCTCTACGGAATATCCGCCATCGGTTTTATTCTGATCTACAGATCCGGTGGTCTATTGAACTTTGCCCATGGCGGCATGATGGCTTTCGGTGCCTTTGCATTCTTTGCCCTTTCCGTCTGGGCAGATTGGCCCATTATCCTCTCTTTCACCGTTACCCTGGCAAGTAGCTTCACCCTCGGCCTCATCCTTGAAAGATGCGGTATACGCCCTATTATCACAAGAAAAAATCTGATTCACAACATTCTGATGACATTGGGCCTGGCACTGATGCTGAAGGGTCTATTGTCCTTTATTTTCGGTGACAAAAGCTATCATCCGCCCTTTTTCATTCACGATGCTTTTTCCCTTGGCTGGCACAATCTTCAGCTGACGCCGTTTCATATTTCAGCTTTTGGGACAGGCGTCAGCTTATTGATCCTTTACTGGATTTTCTTTGCTTTTTCATCACAGGGCCTATCCATGAGAGCCTTCGCCCAAAATCAACTCGCCGCGCAGACACTGGGCGTTTCCGCGAAACGGGTTTTCGCACTCTCCTGGGGCATTGCCGCCCTTATATGCGCATTGGGCGGCATGATATTGAGCATGATCAATGGCCTCCATGTGAATCCGCTCAGCGCGCCGAGCCTCATGGTTTTTCCCGTTATCATTCTGGGTGGGCTCAACAGCATTGGGGGGGCCATCCTGGGCGGCATGATCATCGGTCTACTCGAAACCTTTGCGGGTGGATGTATTTCCCGACCATTACAGGAGGTCATACCCTATATTGCACTTGTCCTTATCCTTATCGTCAAACCCTCAGGATTCTTCGGGCGGGCAGAACTCGAAAAGGTATGATGGCATGCGACACATGAAACACTTTCAAATACTAAAACCGTTCCCCCCTCCGTCTCATTCATGCGCACGGCTAAACGCCGGCTACCAGGAGGAACTAAACCGTTTCCAAACGACATTTGGTCGGCGCTTTATGGTGATCGGCATCATCTGTATCTTTGGCCTGATCCCCTTTGTCTCAAATGATTATATCCTGCATCTCCTTAACTTGGTGTGCATTTATGCCATTGTCGCCGTTGGCCTCAATATTTTGACCGGGTATACGGGACAACTCTCATTGGGCCACGGGGCTTTTTTTGGTATTGGCGCCTACACAGGCGCTCTCCTCGCCGCCAAAGCGGGATTTCCATTTTTTCTTGCCATACCCATTGCGGGAGTTCTGGCAACAATGATCGGATCAATTTTCGCGATCCCCGCCCTTCGCCTCAAGCCCATTTACCTGCCGATGGCCACACTGGCCGGCCAATTTATTGTAGTGTATATACTGCGGAACTGGGTATCTTTGACAGGCGGCCCAAAAGGGCTTGTCGTACCGAAACCCACCCTTGCGGGCTTGGATCTCGGAACAAATCTTTCCCTTTTTACCATCACCGCCATTTGTCTGCTGCTCATTGTGTGGCTCTCAGACAACCTGATCAGGAGTAAAATCGGCCGCGCCTTTCTTGCCATACGACAGAATAATCGTGCCGCAACGGCAATGGGAATCGCTGTTTATCCGCACAAACTTTTTGCCTTTGCCATCAGTTCTTTTTTTGCCGGGCTGGCAGGAGCTCTTTTTGCTTACAGTACAACGACCGTTACACCGAACCTTTTCAACCTTACACTGTCCATAGAATTTCTGGCGGTCATCATCATCGGGGGAATCGGCAGTATTTCCGGTTCAATCATGGGCGCTCTGATCATTGTTTTCCTGAACGAAATACTGACGTTTTTCAGCGGATATTTCATGAATTCAAGTTTCTACAGCGGTACAAGCATGGCCATTATGCCCCTTCATGATTTTGTATTGGGTCTTGCCATTGTAATCTTCATCGTTTTTGAACCAGCGGGCCTGATCAGCATATGCCGTAAAATCAAGTGGGCCTTTAAACGGTGGCCTTTTTCTTAACCGGAACTGAAAGAGAACCCACATCATGGATTCACCCAGTCAATTTCCCCAGGACGTCCTCTGGCAAAAAGACGCTTTGCAATTCATCGAACCGGATCAATTTGAAA
>CAYPQJ010000270.1:0-4508 GCA_964412835.1 uncultured Desulfobacteraceae bacterium
ACCTCTTTTTTTATTGTTCCTCCGTCTAAACGGGCGAAGTTAGGACCAAGCCCCATTATTTCACCAAGGCATACACCGATCGGAATGGTCAGACCCCCTCCCACATTGAAAATCCAATTTGATATTTTTTGGTTTGATACGCTCATATTATCGCGATAATATGAGTGTATACGAACAGATGTTTTTATTCCGAGAAACGTTGAAGGGTATGCCTTCAATGAAACCCTCACCGGCAGACAGATGTTTTTTTGGCTGGCCCCGGACAGCTATTGGTCACAGTTGATGAGCTCCTTCAGCTGATATTCTCGAGTTATGATGAAGAATGGCACTATTTCCGGTTACAGAATTTTCTTCAAATATTGACCGGTATAGGAAGTCTCTATTTTTGAAATCGCTTCCGGTGTACCCGTCGCTATCACCTGCCCGCCCCCTGCGCCCCCTTCCGGACCCAGGTCGATCACATAATCGGCGCCTTTGACCACATCCAGGTTGTGCTCGATGACCACAACCGTATTCTTTCTCTCCACCAACCGGTTTAAGACCTCCAACAGTTTCTCGATATCGGCAAAGTGAAGCCCGGTGGTTGGTTCATCCAGCAAATAGAGTGTTTTGCCCGTGCTTCGTTTACTCAACTCCCTGGAGAGTTTAATCCGCTGCGCTTCACCCCCTGAAAGGGTGGTGGCCTGCTGTCCCAGTTTGATATACCCGACCCCCACATCCACCAGGGTCTTCAATTTTTTTTGAATAGACGGGATGGCCTCAAAAAAAGCCAACGACTGGTTCACGGTCATGCTCAGGATATCCGCGATGCTGTGCCCCTTGTATTTGATTTCAAGGGTGTCCCGGTTGTAGCGCAACCCCCTGCAAACTTCGCAGGTAACATAGACATCCGGTAGGAAATGCATTTCAATCCTGTTGATGCCGTCCCCCTTACAGGCCTCGCATCGCCCACCTTTTACATTGAAACTAAAACGGCCGGGTTTATACCCCCTGGCCCTGGATTCGGGCAGCATGGAGAAAAGATCCCGAATATGGGTGAATGCCCCGGTATAGGTCGCCGGATTCGATCGGGGGGTCCTGCCGATGGGACTTTGGTCGATACTGATCACTTTGTCCAGGTGCTTCATGCCCTTTAACGCATCCAAAGGCCCCACCGTTGCCTTGGCATTATAAAGATAACGACCGAGGGCCGGATACAGAATGCCGTTAATGAGGCTGCTCTTTCCGGATCCGGACACACCGGTCACACAGGTGAAAGTGGCAAGGGGAATTTTCACTGAAATGTTCTTCAAATTGTTAAGCTTTGCGCCCTTTATCAGAAGGGCATTGCCGTTCCCCTTTCTTCTGGCTGCGGGAACCGGAATAGTACGACGTCCCGACAGGTAACCTCCTGTGAGGGAATCCTGGGACCTAAGCAACGCACTGGGTGGGCCACTGAAGACCACTTCTCCTCCCCGTATTCCCGCGCCGGGTCCCATATCGATGACGTGATCCGCCATGAGGATGGTTTCCGCGTCATGCTCAACCACCAGAACCGTATTTCCCAATTCCTTCAACTGCTTCAGGTTCTCAAGCAACCTCAGGTTATCCCGCTGGTGCAGACCGATGCTCGGTTCATCCAGTACATAGAGCACCCCGGCCAGCCTGGAACTGATCTGTGTGGCCAGTCGAATCCGCTGGTCCTCACCCCCTGACAGCGTACCGGAAGCACGGTCAAGTGTCAGATAATCAAGACCGACGCTCCTTAAAAAGCCCAGCCGTTCCCGTATTTCCTTCAGCACCCCTTTGGCAATCACTTTTTCCCTGGCACCCAGCGCCAGAGACTCAAAAAAGCCATATGCCCCGTCCACGGAAAGGCACGTGAGGTCATGAATGTTTTTGTCTCCCACGCGAACCGCCAGGCTGGTATTCTTGAGCCTGGCACCATGGCAAATGGAACAGGGTCCAATACTCATGTACTTTTCGATATCATACCGCACACGATAAGAGTTGGTCTCACGATAACGACGTTCAAGATTTGGAATCACCCCTTCGAAGGGACGGTTCCGCGAATGTTTTCGGCGGACTGTTTTGAATTCGAACGGAATTTTTTCCCTGCCGGAACCATGCAAAATCACCTCCTGGATCTCCGCTGGAATATCCTTGAAAGGCCGATTCCGGTCAATTCCGTAATGGTCCAGCACGGCAGACAGCATCTGCAGGTAGTAGCCCGAAAAGCGTTTGGGCCATGCGGTAATGGCACCACCCGGAAGGGTAAGGGCGGGGTCGGAAACAACCAGTGCCGGATCAAATGCCCGCTTTGTGCCCAGACCGCTGCATTCCGAACACGCTCCGGCGGGATTGTTAAAGGAAAACATCTGGGGCGACAATTCCGGCATGCTGAGACCACATTTGGGACATGCCGCTTTCTGGTTAAAAAAAACATCCCCTGACCCCATCTTTTCAACCACAGCCCTTCCATCCCCCATGGAAAGGGTCAGTTCCATGGAATCCGTCAACCGTCGCTGAATCTCCGGCTTAATCACCAAACGGTCCACCACCACCTGGATCGTATGCTTTCGATTCTTTTCAAGGACAATATTTTCTTCGAGAAGATGCACCTTCCCGTCAATTCTTACCCGGGTAAACCCGTCCTTGCGAAGACCCTGAAGCAACCGCGAATGCTCGCCTTTTCGATTTTCCATCAGGGGAGCCATGATTTGAATCCGGGTCCCTTCTTCCCAGGCCAGAATCCGGTCCACAATCTGCTGGATAGTTTGCGAGCTGATCTCAATGCCACACTCCGGACAATAGGGTTGCCCCACCCGTGCAAAAAGAACCCGCATGTAGTCATATATTTCCGTAACCGTTCCAACAGTCGAACGGGGGTTTCGGCTGAACCCGCGTTGTTCAATGGAGATGGCCGGGGAAAGGCCCTCGATGGCATCCACATCCGGTTTGTCCATCTGCTCCAGAAATTGTCTGGCATAAGCGGAAAGAGACTCCACATACCGCCGCTGTCCCTCGGCATAGATGGTATCGAAGGCGAGGGACGATTTGCCCGAACCGGAAAGGCCCGTAATCACTACAAAACGGTTTCTGGGAATATCAACGGAAATATCTTTGAGATTGTGCTGGCGGGCGCCTCGAATTTTAAGGGTGTCGATGGACATGTCAGTTTCGGGTTCCGAGTTCCGGGTTTCGGGTTAAGGTGCCTCTGTTCCTGACCATTTCCGTGGCCATTAAAACGGCGGCCTTGAGACTTGAAGGGTCAGCCCGGCCGGTCCCCGCGATATCATAAGCTGTGCCATGGTCCACCGAGGTTCTGATGATGGGCAGACCCAGGGTCACATTGACCGCATCGGAAAAGTGAAGCAGTTTCAAGGGAATAAGCCCCTGGTCATGGTACATGGCAACCACCGCTTCAAAACGACCGGCAGCGGCCTGGTTGAACAGTGTGTCCGCAGGAAAAGGTCCTTCCACATCAATGCCCTGTTTGCGCGCCTGGGAGATGGCCGGCGCAATAATTTCCTGCTCTTCAGTTCCAAAAAGGCCTTCTTCGCCCGCGTGGGGATTCAGAGCAGCCACCGCTAGACGCGGTTTTGAAAACCCCAGGTCTTCCTTCAACGCTTTGGCCGTAATCATAATGGTCTTATAAACCTTTTCCTGATCCAGAAGTTCGGGCACGGCCTTCAGAGCGCAATGGATGGTCACCAATACCACCCGGAGTTTAGACCCTGCCAGCATCATCACATAATCTTTAGCGTTGGTTTCATGGGCAATGAGCTGGGTATGCCCGTCATACCGGTATCCTGCCTGATGCATGAGCACTTTGCTAATAGGACCGGTGACCATTCCCTGAATTTCACCTTGAACCGCCATGTCCACAGCCCGCAGAATATAGTCCACCATGGCCTTTCCCCCCACCACAACGGGACTGCCCGGTTCTATTGACCCTGAACCCAGATCAGACAGGGGAATAAGATCGATCATGCCCGGCTTGCCCTGCGCTTGAGCCGGGTTTGAAATATTATGAAGGGTCACCCCTTTTACCATGGATTCAGGGGCCTTTTCCGCAATTCGTGAAATGGTATCGGAAAGAACGGCACTATCTCCCAAAACAACAGGGCGACAGAACTCATAAAGCATCGGATCCGTCAGTGCCATGGCAATGATCTCAGGGCCGATACCCGCCGGATCTCCCATGGTAATGCCAATATATGGTAGCAGTTTCAAAATCAATACTCCTTTGAGCCAATTTCAAAACGGCATATGATTTCTGCCGTCGATGACTTGAAGTTTAGGAATGTCCGTTTTTTTCATCCCTTCCAATTTGGAATGATAAATGATAGACGGAAGGAATGTGAGAGCATCTCTTTTTCCTGATCCTTGATCGGTTAAGAGTATGCCCTATCCGACAGGGGGTTTCAATGGTTATTAACAGCAATCGAATGGCAAAACAATGAACAACACACGCCAAATTGCCTTTGGCTATTCCACCCGGTGCAACATTAAATGCGATCATTGTG
>CAYPQJ010000271.1:0-4504 GCA_964412835.1 uncultured Desulfobacteraceae bacterium
TGATCCAGGTCATTGATGAGGCCGTGGAGTTCGTTCTGGGAAAGATCGATCGCCGAACCGCTGTACCGGGTAAAGTACGTGGAGAAAGCCGGAACCGGCACAACGGATATGATCGCCATGCCCCCTGAAATTCGTATAGAGTTGCATAGGAGGCTGCTCAATTGTGGGGAAAGAATCAAAAGCTTTTGAGTTTCTTATTATCTGCCGAATGTCCCGCAATGCCACACGCAGGGATGTCAGTCAGGAAAATTGTGGGTATGATATTGAATCCGTCATCATCTGAGAAAGCCTTTTTCCAAAGAGCCTGATTTCAACGTGACCAGCGTGAATTATAATCTTGATGCGTTGATGGCAAATGCGGAGATTCTGTCTTGAATTCGATTGGGTGAACAAATCATCATTAAGAGGGGTTTTTCAGATCCCGGCATTCAATATACTCGACATTTCACAGTAAAGAGATTATCTTTTTTGACACGAATACATATATGAAATCGGGTCAAAAATATTATGGGAAAACACATACAAAGCATTGATAATAGAATTAGAAATCGTATATATGGTCATGGAAAGGGTTGGGCTTTTACGCCAGCTCATTTTTCCGACCTGGGGAGCCGGGATGCGGTGGCTTCCGCTTTAAAGCGATATCGACAGTCGGGGCTCATCCGTCAACTGGCTCGGGGGCTGTACGATTATCCTGCTACGGACCCGGAACTCGGGACCCTGGCCCCGCCTTCCGATGTCTTGGCCAGGGCTCTCGCAGGGCGAGATGCGGTTCGCCTGCAGCCTTCAGGGGCCTATGCAGCGAATCTGCTGGGGCTTTCCACCCAGATGCCCATGAAGATTATTTATCTCACGGACGGCCGTTCCCAAACGGTAGAAGTTGGAAAAAAACAGATCATCCTGAAGCAGACCACGCCGCGAAACATGGCAACGGCAGGCAAAATCAGCGGGTTGGTCATCCAGGCCCTGCGACACCTGGGGCAACCCCATGTGGATGATGATGTTATCGCACGGCTTGACCGACGGCTGAATGCTGATGACAGAAAGCAATTACTGAAAGATGTCCGTTTTGCACCCGCCTGGATCGCTGATATCATGAGGCTGCTAGGCAATAAAAAGGAAACGAAACAAAGTGAATAATTTTTTGTTTTTCTCTGCGGCGCGTAGACGAACCATCTGTGAGCAGGCCCAGGAAAAACTTGGCTTGCCGCCGGCAACCATCGAAAAGGACTTCTGGGTCTGTTGGACGCTGAAAAAGTTGTTTACGTTGCCGGAATGGGGCTCCAGGCTCACGTTCAAAGGTGGAACCTCGCTTTCAAAAGGGTGGGCACTCATAGAACGATTTTCTGAAGATATTGATATCGTCATCAATCGCGGGGCTCTCGGCTTTGGCGGCGATATGGCTCCTGATCGTGCTCCCAGTAAAAAACAAATGCGCAACCGGCTGAAAGCGTTGAAAGCAGCCAGTCAGAAATGTGTAAACGAAAGGTTGTTACCGTTACTCGAAAAGGCCATATCCCGGGAGATGCCCTCAGAATTATCATGGCGACTCCATTCGGATCCCGATGATCCCGATGGACAGACCCTTCTTTTGGTTTATCCAACCGCCTTTGCCGACTGGACAGCCTATCTCGAACAGGTGGTAAAAATTGAACTGGGTGCCCGTTCCGATACCGAGCCAACTCAGGATATTGATATTCACCCCTATCTCGAAGATGCCTTCCCCAAACTGTTTCCCCAATCACACTTTACCGTAAAAACGGTATCTCCCCATCGTACTTTTTGGGAAAAAGCCCTTTTTCTTCATGAAGAGACTTTTCGACCACCGGAAAAGAAACGAAAAGCACGGATGGCCAGGCATTATTATGACTTATACCGTCTGATTGACGCCGGAATTGGTCGTGAAGCTACTGGTGATCTCGAACTTTTTGAGCGGATTACGGCCCATCGCCAAGTCTATTTTCGTTACACCTGGGTGAATTACGACACCATGCGCCCGGGTGGTTTGAGGCTTGTACCGCCAAAAGAACAGCTCACACTTTGGAAATCAGATTATACGGCAATGAAAGATGAGATGTTTTTTGGAAAGCCTCCGGAATTTGAGGAGATGATTCAAGCTGTCCAGACCTTTCAGGACGAGTTCAATACTACCGTTTGATGGCCATTGAAAAAAACAGGATAATCCGGATTTGGGCATGTGGAGCGAAAAGATGTGGATGGGTTATTGCTGGATAAGCTGCCTGACGTGCTTACCCCAAAACTAAAAATGAACAAAATCGGTAATTTGTTAAGTAAAGTCAGGTGTGGGAAAATGGTTAAGAAAGGATATGATTTTTAAGAAAGGTTTAAGAAAGATATAGAACCAAATATCAATATATAGGAACAGAAATCTCTGACGGCATAAAATAGACCTGCATATAGTGATTTTCTTTCTTATTGACTTTGAAATCGCCGTTTTGAAATAAGAAAGCCGATGGGACTGGTTATGGTCGCCTTCTCCTGGGGATCACCCCTTAGCGCGGATACCGGTCCGGGTGATACCGTTGGCTGGTTTTCGTCCCAGACCCAGCCCGCACACCGGATGGCCGCTGATCTCCAGAATGACGGCATGAATATCCTTATGGCCCGTGGCGGTGGAGGTGGTGGCGGCAGAGGCCAGGGGAAGGGTGGGGGTAGCGGTTCCGGGCAGTGCGACGGCAGCGGATCCGGCCAGGGCAAGGGCAAAGGATACGGTGCCAAAGACGGGACCGGCACCAGAGAGCGACCCCGGGATGGTTCCGGCTACGGAACGGGATCCGGCGGTGGGTCTGGGAAAAAAGATGGTTCGGGCGGCAAGGGTAACCGATAAAGGCGTGTGGGGTAATGCTCAGAGAACTGGCCGGTCGGTTCAAGTTGAGTCATCCTGCCGTTGGGTATTCAGTTGAAAGGGGAGACGTCATAGCCCGTCAAAACGGGTAACGGGTGATGGAATAGTTTTTTACTATTATACCAACGTCCCCATATTATAAGAAGGGGTCGGAAAGTATAATTTGTCAACAACGTCCCCAATTCACCATCCGGGGTACCAAAGCCGAACTCAAGGCCTATCGGGGAATTCTACTGATTTTCCATGACTTGAATGATGCGTAGAAACGTTTCGTTTACCGGCGCCGGAATGTTGTACTCCCTTGACAATGCAGCGACCTTGCCACCGAAAACCTCCACCTCGGTTTTTCTCCCCGCTTCCATATCCTGAAGCATGGAGGTTTTTCCGTCCGGAGAGAGCGTCTGGAGAACCTTGTCCCATTCGTCCAGGTCCTTTTCCGCCAGGTTCACACCGGCAGGCCGGGCCAGGGCAATCACTTCCCGCATGAGTGATTCCATCACGGCTCTGGCATCGGGCGAGACCTGGAAAACCCCGTATGGCGCACGCATCACGGCCGATGCCTGGTTCATTCCCACATTGACCATGAATTTCCACCACATGATACGGATCATGTCTTCTGGCGTTTCATAAGTGATTCCGGCCAGGTCAAATGCTTTCTGGACCCGCCGCACCCGTTCACCGGGTGTTTCGTTAACGGCTTCCCCAAAGAAGTGGGTCCCGGGTTTGCTGTAACTCACACGATTTCCGTCACGAAGGGCATCAATCCCCACCGAAACGGCATAGAGCACTTTGTCCATCCCGTAGATGGATCCGATATAGGGTTCACTGTCCAGCCCGTTCATGATGGAGATGATGGTGGTGTTTTTTCCGACCAGGTTTTTCAGGTCCCCGATGGCTTGAGGCAAGTGGTGATGCTTGAGTGCGACGATGATGAGATCAGCGGGTTCATGAACCTGGTCCGGGTCGGACACGATTACTGAACAAGGCTTTCCGTTTACGACCAGGCCATCTCTTGCAAGTCGCCGGCCCCGTTCCCCCCCGGCGACCAGAGACGTGGTAAATTCTGAAACATCAGAAAACCGGGACGCAAAAAACGAGCCCATGGCTCCCGCGCCCAGAATGGCTATGTTCTTAATGTGCTGCATCGGTTTCTCCTTTTTTCTCTTCGAGAGACTTTATACATTCTTTTGAGTGTGACACCGAAATCGGGCAAATTGGCCATTTGTGGACGGGCACTATCTGGAACAGCTCAAAGTTGGCTGTAAAATTGCCTGTCGCCGCTGATGATGAGGTCTGCTTTTGCTTCTTCGACGACAATTACAAAGGCTTGATATAAAGAATTATTGTTGAGACGAGATATTTCTTAACAAAAAAATTCCATATACAGCGCCTTATGATTTACGACAACCGAATATGGCTGCTGAGGTCAATAAGCCTTCCGGTAAGACGTTCAATCAAGTTTCTGTGGGCGATTTTTTCAAGCCAACCGCCAGGAATATCATTTACTCCATAAAATGCCCCTGCCAGTTGACCATACACGGCGCCGGTGGTGTCAGCGTCATCTCCCAGATTCACGGCCAGAGGGCACCCGTCTTCGAAAGAAGTGGAATGGCAAAAGGCCCAGAGTGCCGCTTCCAG
>CAYPQJ010000272.1:0-4472 GCA_964412835.1 uncultured Desulfobacteraceae bacterium
TGCACGGATCTGATGTACGCTCACGTAAGCGGTAAGCATAACATAACGTTTGGTGTTACACTTCCGGATCTTCCCGATTTCAACGACTTCAATTGCGACCAGATTGCAATAAACGCGGCTATCCTTGCTTACAGTGCTTCAAACCTGGACGATATCGTAACGGACCACGAAATGTGCACTTATTTTAAGACGCTCTGTAACGAGGGCTCTGACCCTTCCACCTGTGACCAGAGGGCAATCGGGTGCGACAGTGAATGAGTTTGAGCTTCTGTAAATCCTCTCTTTTCATTGCCGGAATCAGGGACTGAGAGGCTTTCAAAAATTGGTCGGGAAAAAGGACCTTATTTGAAGGGGGATGGGTGGGCCAACCATCCCTCATTTTTTTAAGTAAATTGGAAAACCGGACAGAAACATTGGCACAAGATTTGGCTGGAACGAAAAAGGAACTCGTGGTTCCGCCAAATGCAATATCTTGACAAAGATCCAGTATATCGGCAGGTCAAAAAGCCTGTGATATCTTCAAGTCGAGGAAGAAGAAGGATCGTGAGTTGAATGCCCGCATCTCACGTCTCGGAGTTGTTGATTTCTTTTTTATTCCTTGTTCGATATTCGATATTTGTCTTTTCTAAAATTTCAAATACCTTTGCCAAGCCCTTACATTTAGGAGCCATTCCGGTAATATTTTTCATCAATTACCCCGTTTACGACCTCCAACCCATCCATCTCGGGCGCTTTAAACCCGAATATCAACTCTAAAAAAACCATGATAATCCGGTAAGTGGCACCCCAGAGCACATCTGTACCCATCATGGTCTGGTTCAGGAAACAGGGGAAATGTTGAAACACCCCAGGTTTCTCCGATCCTTTCGGCACATCGAAAAGCAGCTTGTATCGCGCATAGTTGTCTTTTCTCAGAAGTTCCCGCAAGGGGATGTGAACAATTTTTTCAACTTCCCGGTTGATAAAAAAGCGCCCCTGACTGCGAATCCAGCCCACAAAGGGAAAGATCTCCCTCCGAAACATCACCAGGCGCTGGGGCGGTAAAGGCCCGAGAAATTGAACGCCCAAAGGGTTCAACGCCATCTCCTCGAAACTCTCCCTGATGCTGGTGGCAAAAAGAAGCGACAACCGCCTGGCCTGTCTCGGCCTTTCCTTCTGCCATTGGGTCCAATAGGGCCAGCGGGAAAGGGGGAAGAAGGGAAGCCTCATGAATTGTGCCAGCTTCGGGTCCAGGCCCGGGGAAACCGCCCCGCCCGGGAAACAAAGGTCTCCCGGCTGTTTGACCATCCTTGAGCGTTTATTGAGAACCAGACAGGGGTTATGGGATGAACCGGAATTCGGGCATTTTCCACTGAGCGGGAAAAGAACCGCAGATGCCCCTGTGGATTCGGACACCCCTCGGGGGAAAAGGTGTTCCCCGATGCTCCGTTCCTGGAGGATTTCCTGAATATGACCCGCCAAACGGGAAGAATCTTCCAATAGATTTTCCCTTTCCATCAAAAACTCCTGAAATAAGCGTTCATGGCGATAATTGACATCTCTTTGGAATTTACTTACTCTTAAAGCACAAACAAACGGACAACTACTACTGATAAAGAGAACACTAAGGTCCTTATGCCAGCCGTACCCTACAAGTGGAAAGCGCTGCTAACAGTAGCCATGGGAACCATGATGGCCACCATGGACGCCAGCATTACCACCATCGCTTTTCCCGAACTGACCCGAGTATTTCAGACCGACCTCGCCACGGTCATGTGGGTGGCCATAGCCTATATCCTGGTCAGCAGCAGTCTGATGCTCATTTTCGGAAAAATAAGCGATTTTATCGGCAGAACCAGGATTTATACCGCAGGTATGGCGGTCTTTACACTTGGCATGGTGGCATGCGCCCTGGCCCAAAATGTGGAACAGATCATTATCTTCCGGATTGTCCAAGCCCTGGGAGCAGCCATGTCCATTGCCTGCGGAACCGCCATCGTCACCGAAGCCTTTCCCGCCAATGAAACCGGAAAAGGGCTGGGAATGCTCAGCATGTCCGTCTCCGCAGGATTCATACTGGGCCCCATTATCGGCGGTTTTCTTCTGGAATGGCTCGATTGGCGATCCCTGTTTTACATGAGAGCGCCCATCGGCATCTGCACCTTTTTGATGGCGATAGCCCTGCTCAAGAAAGATATGGGACGATCCGGAAAAATCAAGCTCGACATCATGGGAACCCTGACCTCTTCCGCCGGTCTCTTCTGTCTGATCTTCGGCATGTCCCATATCAAAAGCCACGGCTTTCAAGCACCCATCGTTCTCCTTTTAGTGGGGAGCGGACTCGTCATATTGTTTCTCTTTATCCTGGTGGAACGTCGGGCAACGGATCCCATCGTCGATCTGGCGCTTTTTAAGAATCGCACTTTCTCATATGCCATGGCAGGCCTTCTGCTCTTTTTCCTGGCCGTCCCCCCCTACATTCTGATCATGCCCTTTTACCTCATGGAAGGCATCAATCTCTCTCCTCTGGAATCGGGAATGCTGATGGCCGTAGTCTCCATGGTCACCATGTTCACCAGCCCCCTCAGCGGCAGCCTTTCCGACCGTTTCGGGCCGGTCTGGCCCTCCGTATTCGGCGCGGGCGCCACCGCCGCCGCCTTTTTCTGCATGCTCGGGTTTGACCTTCAAACGGGAATTGCCACCATCATTCCCATCCTGATCCTGCTGGGCCTGGGTGTGGGCGCTTTTCAGCCGCCTAACAACAGCACCATCATGGGTGCTGTGGAGCGTGGAAGATTGGGTTCGGCATCCGCCCTGATTGCCACGGAACGACAGGTGGGCATCTCACTTGGAATGGCCATGTCGGGCGCCATTTTTTCCGCCAGGCAAACCATGTATCGGAACGTACTGAGCCTCGAAGGATGGAATGATGCGCAAGCCCTAAGGCGTGCCATATCTCCCGCCTACCAGGAAGTACTTCTCATATCCGTATTCCTGGCACTCGGCGCCATGGCTTTCGCCCTGCTGTCGGCAAGAAAAAAGGCCAAAATCCGCAATTAACTTTTAGCTATTAGCTTAAGGACGGCGACTATTTACAGGATTTTTCTTCGGATTGGAACTCTCATTTTTCCGATGAAGCGATATTATCCGAAAACCTTTTAATATTCTACAGCTGATAGCTAACGGCTAACCGCTAATTGCGCTTTTCAGATCGTACGATTATATGGCCCACTTCAACATCGAGGCACCCCAGGTCAATCCGGCCCCGAAACTCACCAGAAGAACATTGGTGCCGCTCCGCAAAAGCCCCTCTCGATTGGCTTCATCCATGGCAATGGGAATAGAGGCTGAAGACGTGTTCCCATACCGCTGGATATTGGTATATACCTTATCCATGGGAATTTTCAAATTCTTGGCCGTAGCCTGAATAATGCGAATATTGGCCTGATGGGGAATCATCATATCCACATCTGTTTCTTTCATGGCATTATGGATGAGTGCCTCTCTGGCAATGGAAGTCAAGCAATTGATGGCCCGTTTAAAAAGCCGATTCCCCGCCATTCGAAGGTGGAAAGATTTCTGATCAATGCAACTCAGGACTTTCGGAAGCGTCAATTTTCCTTCTGATGAATACAGAAGATCTCCGAGACTGCCGTCAGACTTCAAATGGGTGGACAATACCCCGTTGTCACCTTTTTCCGCGGTTAACACCACGGCGCCGGCACCGTCCCCAAGGAGTACACAGGTCCCGCGATCTTCCCAGTTCAAAATGGTGGAAAGCCGCTCCACTCCCATAACGAGAGCCGTTTTACAGGTCCCGCATTGAATCGCGTTGTTGGCCACTGAGAGGGAATACAAAAACCCCGAACATCCGGCTGAGACATCGAAAGCCGCAGCGTTTGAAGCACCCAGGGCCTCCTGCACCATACAGGCGGCAGAGGGGAACTGTCGATCCGGTGTCACCGTTCCCGCCACGATCATATCCAGGTTGTCCGGTGAGATTCCTGCCATATCCAGGGCATTTCGTGACGCCTGGGTCGCAAGATCCGTAGTGGTTTCATTCAAGTCTTTTGATGCAATGCGCCGCTCTTCGATGCCGCTTCGCCGTACGATCCATTCATTATTGGTATCTACAATGCCTTCAAGATCCACATTGGACAATATCTTTTTCGGTGTGGCTGAACCGGTTCCAACAATCCTTCCTCTTGGCATACTTGCCATTTTACATACATCCTTCCAGAACCAATAATTTTCGATCTTTGGGGTTAGAACCGCTAACCCCAAAGGTGCAAATGTTTTCAGAAAGGTTACGTTCGCGTCACATTTGACGCGGAAAGACCTTTCTCACCCTCTTCAATGTCAAAGGTCACCGTTTCACCTTCCTGAAGGGTTTTGAAACCTTCCCCATTAATGGCGGTGTGATGAACAAACACATCAGAGCCACCTTCCTGCTCAATAAAACCAAACCCCTTTTGATCACTAAACCATTTTAC
>CAYPQJ010000273.1:0-3050 GCA_964412835.1 uncultured Desulfobacteraceae bacterium
GGCCTGATACATGGCCAGCATGATGGAGGCAACAGCATTGATGGTGAGCCCCGTGCCGATGCGGTTGAGCTGGATATCCTTGAAAGCAATCTCAAAATCCCGCAGGGAATCAATGGCCATTCCCACACGGCCCACTTCCCCTTCCACTATTTCATTATCGGAATCATATCCCATCTGGGTGGGAAGGTCAAAAGCCACATTCAGCCCGTTCTGCCCGTGGGAGATCATCAACTTGAACCGTTCATTGGTTTCCTCAGGGGTTCCAAAGCCCGTGTACTGACGGGTCGTCCAACTCCGGCTTCGATAACCCTCGGGATGGATACTGCGGGTAAAGGGGAACTCTCCCGTATCCCCCAGATCTGTTTCATAATCAAAACCCACCCGTTCAAGATCCTCCGGCGTATAGCTGGGTTTGACCTCGATGCCCGACTGCAAGAGGACCTTCTGAATGGCATCCTTTTCGTCTTTAATGTATGTTGCAACTCCCATGGCTTCCCCTTAAATGATTAAATGATCACCGGTAATGTACAAGTACGCGCGCCCCTGGAGCGAGCCGACTCCGCCAAAGTAGCGAATGCCACGACGGCCGAAAAGGCTCAGTTTCGTGCGTTTTCTTCAATAAACGAAACGATCTCACTAAAAGGCGCACCGCCCGGAAATACCCCGTCCACACCGATCTCTTTTAAGACCGGGATATCCCTGTTGGGAATGACACCCCCCACCAGCAGCAGCTTGTCTTCAATATCCTGTTCCCGGATAAAGCCCGCCAACTTGGTGCAAATGGGGATATGGGCGCCGGACATAATGGATAGACCGATCACATCCACATCCTCCTGGAGGGCCTGGTTCACAATACTTCTAACGGTCTGATGCAACCCGGTGTAGATGACCTCCATTCCCGCTTCCTTCATGGCAAGGGCAACCACTTTGGCCCCCCGGTCATGGCCATCCAGACCCGGCTTGGCCAGCAGCACCCGTATTTTTCTTTTTCCCATAAGACTTACACTCCTTGTTTGTTCACGTTTCTCAATTATCAGGCGCCTTGAGCCGACTCCGCCAAAGTGGCTACGACGGCCGGGCGAGTTCCATGGCGAATTCCCGCAGCACAATATCCTGGCCGCGCAGAATGTGTTCCCTCACCAGTTGCTCCACACGATCCGCCTGTCTTGCCCGGATGGCAGCCATCATCAGGCGATGATCCTTATTGCTGACCCGGGCCATTTCTTCAATTTTAAGGATAACCTGCCTGAAACGGAATATCTGAACCCGGATATCATTGATCATTTTCACCAGCTTAGGGCTTCGACTGAGTCCGTAGAGAAGATTGTGGAAATCGGTATTGATGCCCGGCAGTTCATCCACCCGGCCGCGCTCCAGACAGGCCTCGTAATCCGCCAATTTTTCCTCCAGGGGGGCCAATTCTCCGTTCTGATGGCGGATCGTTGCCAATCGGGCCGCATAGCTTTCCAAGACGCTTCGAATGCCGAAGGCCTCCTCAATATCCGCACGGGTCAGACCGATGACGAAAAACCCTCCCTTAGGGTCTTGCCGAAGCAATCCTTCCCGTTCCAATTTGTGCATGGCTTCTCGAACGGGTGTCCGGCTGATGCCAAGGGCTTTCGCAAAGCGGGTTTCCACCACACGGCTTTCGGGGACAAGGGACCCCTCGATAATGGCCTCTTTCAGGTTTTCATAAACAGACTGACCCAGGGACCTTCTTTCCGGCAAAACCGCGAAGGCCTTCAAGTCTGCCTCTTCCTGATCAGGGGCGTGGCTCACTCTCACAAACTGGTACCTCCCTTACATTCCCGCATTCCGCAATCCTAAAGTCCTACCCACTTGGCAATGTTGGGCTGCAGAATCTCGTGGGTACCGCCCCCGTAGAGCAGAAAGCGATTGTCCCGGTAATATCTTTGGACCGAATATTCCATGGAATAGGCGTAAGCACCCAGGATTCTGGTCGCTTGATCGCCGGCACGACATGCAGCCTCCGTGGCGAAATACTTTGCCATGGAGGATTCTTTCAGCGCCTCTTTCTTGTCATCAATCATGCGGGAGGCCTTATAGGTCAAGAGCCTGGAAGCTTCCAGATCCACCGCCATATTGGCCACCTTGGCCTGAATGAGCTGGTAATTGCTGATGGTACGTCCGAACTGGGCCCGTTCATGGGCATACTGAATCGAATCATCCATGGCGGCACGCTGGAGCCCCACGGCGAGTGCCGCGGTCATGGTTCGAATTTCGGCCAGAATGGACAGCAGGTTGCTCAAGCCCCTCCCTTCGGCCCCCAGCATATTGTGGTGGGGCACCAGGCAATCCTTAAAGGCAATTTCGGAGATGGGTGTGGTGCGGGTTCCCAGCAAATCAAAGGGTTTGCTGCAAGAAAAGCCGGGCGTGTCCCGGGGCACAAAGAAAAAATTGAGGCCCCTGAATTTCTTTTTCGGGTCCGTCTGCATCAGCACCGTATAAAAATCGGCCACCGGTCCGTTGGTGGCCCAGGTTTTCATGCCGTTTAAGAGATACCCGTCGTCGGTTTTCCGGGCAATGGTGCTGACATTTCCCAGGTCGGACCCGGCCTCAGGCTCCGTGAGGCAGAAGCTGGCCACTTTTTCGCCTCTCATGGCCGGCAAAAAATACTGTTCCCGCATTTCATCGGTTCCGTGGTAAAATAGGAAATTGGTGCCCATCAGGCACTGCATGGCCGTGATGGCCGCCAGGCTCATGAGCCCGCGGGCCAATTCTTCGCAGGTAATGCAGAAAAGGGTGGTATTGCCGCCGGCGCCCCCCTGATCAGCGGGATACCTGAGACCAAATACACCCATCCTGGCCATCTCCTGGAACATACTCTTTGGAAATTCACCCGCTTCATCAATCTCTTTGGCCTGCGGAATCAACTCATTGTCCACAAACATGGCCATGCTTTTTCTGATGGTTGTTTCGGCGTTCGACCTAAGCATTCATTCCTCCCTCATTTCAATCGAGGGGACGCTCTTTATAACACTCGTGAAATGTAAAGATATAAAGAGCGTCCCCCTCCCCTACTAATTCTC
>CAYPQJ010000273.1:3150-4432 GCA_964412835.1 uncultured Desulfobacteraceae bacterium
TAACACTCGTGAAATGTAAAGATATAAAGAGCGTCCCCCTCCCCTACTAATTCTCCAGCTGTCGAATCATTTCAGGCACCAGCGCATGCAGGTCCCCCACAATACCCCAGTCGGCCACCTGAAAAATGGGCGCTCTTGCATCCCGGTTTATGGCCACAATGTACCGGGCATTGGCAATCCCCGCCCGATGCTGAATGGCTCCGGATATGCCGCAGGCGATATAAAGCTCGGGTCTGACCGATTGTCCGGTCTGACCCACCTGCCGATCCGCGGGAATCCAGCCCTCTTCAACCGCAACACGTGTACCGGCCACTTCACCCCCCAGAACCTCGGCCAGATCTTCCAGGATCTTGAATCCCTCCACATCACCAACGCCCCTTCCACCGGCAACAATAATTTTCGCCTTGCCCAGATCCCCTGTCTTTCTGGCCTCCCTGACAATTTCAAGGACTTTCGTTTTAATGTCCTGTTCGGACATGGAAAGGGTTTCCCGAATGATATCTCCCTTTTTTCCAGCTTGTTCCTTTCGCTCCATGACACCGGGGCGAACCGTTGCCATCTGTGGGCGGGAATATCGATTGGCGATGGTGGCCATAATATTGCCGCCAAAGGCGGGGCGGGTCTGCAGAAGGATCTTTTCATCAGGGTCAATGGTCAGTTCGGTACAATCCGCAGTCAAACCCACCGCCACCCGGCGCGACAACCGCGGCGCCAGGTCTCTCCCGATATGGGTGGCCCCCATCAGCAAAATGTTGGGATTGAAACGTCGTATCAAATGCTCAAAGGCTTTGGTATAAGCGATGGCCCGGTATTGGGCCAGGCAAGAATCTTCAACCGGATATACATGATCGGCCCCGTGTTGGATCAGCGTTTCTGCGAGATGCACCACCCCATCGCCCAGCAGAATCGCTGACACCTCCTGGTTGAGGGACCCCGCCAGTTCACCGGCTTTCCCCAGAAGCTCCAGGGAGACCGGATGCAACACCCCTCCCCGTTGCTCGGCAAACACCCAGACCCCTTTACTGTCACTGAAATCGGGTATCTCCCTGGGTTTGGCATCTGTCAGAATGGCTTCCTGTTTACAGGTCTCGATGCAGGCCCCGCAGGATGTGCACCGGTCCAGGATATGGGCCTTTCCGTCCCGCATCTCAACACCCTCATAGGGACACGCCTTTAGGCAGCGTTTGCAGCCGTTGCAAAGATCAGCGTCAATCCATACAGTCATATTTTATCTCCTTCAATCTACAGGATTCGATTCTCACGAAGCTTCCCCAGCAGGGCG
>CAYPQJ010000274.1:0-4409 GCA_964412835.1 uncultured Desulfobacteraceae bacterium
TCCTTTATATTGGGGATAATGCCGGAGAGTGTGTTTTTGATAGGATTCTGGTGGAAACTTTAAACAAACCGGTTACATATGTGGTTCGGGAAAAACCCGTCATCAACGACGCGACACTTGAGGACGCTTTGGCGGCAGGCATGGATAAGGTGGCCGTACTGATGTCCTCGGGGACCGATGCTCCGGGAACCCTTCTTCAAACCTGTAGTGAGGCGTTTACAAACGTCTACCATGGCGCGGAATTGATTATCAGCAAAGGCCAGGGCAACTATGAAGCGCTTTCAAACCAGAAAAAGTGCATGTTTTTTCTATTAAAGGCCAAGTGCCGGGTTATTGCCGATCATCTGGGCCTGAAAGAAGGCGATATTGTATTAAAGGCGGCATCAATGTAATGAGGAGCAACTTATGACGGGCGAGATTGATAAAGACCCACGGCAAGTGAAGGAAATGGACAGCAACGGCCATGATCTGGCGTTCTACAGGTTTGTAATTAACAGCCTCCCGGTCGCTGTTCTCACGGTAAACGCCGAGTTTAAAATTACCGGTTTTAATCCATGGGCAGAACAGCTTACAGGTTATTCAGAGAAGGAGGCATTAGGCCGCTATTGCGGTGAAATTTTACGGGGGGGAATGTGCAAAATCAATTGTCCGTTAAAAGCCGTCATCAAGAAACATCGGACTGTTGTCAGGGTGGACACCACCATCACTGACAGATCGGAAAAAACGATTCCCGTCGCAATGAATACGGCAGGTCTGTTTGATGATGAAGGCCGGCTTTTAGGGGGCCTGGAGGCCTTTAAGGATATCTCCCGTTTAAAGGCTCTGGAACGGGAAAAGGCCAACCTCATTTCCATGTTCGCCCATGACATAAAGTCGTCTTTAACCATCATCGGGGGGTTTGTTCTGAGACTGATAAAAAAGAGCTCCAGCCTCGATGAGGAGAAAAAGATAAAGTATCTCGATATTATGAAAAATGAGACCGGAAAATTGTCGTTTCTTGTCAATGATTTTTTTGAATTCTCCCGTCTGCAGACAGGCCGGTTAAAGTTAGAGTTCACTCCCACCTCTTTGGATAAGGAATTGATGGAGCTGTCTGATGCCTATCAGGTGAAGGCGAAACAGGCGGGAATCAATTTGAAACTTGAAAATGAAGCGGAACTACCGATTATCGAGGCGGATGCCAATCGCCTGCGCCGGGTCTTTACCAATTTGCTGGATAATGCCTTGAAGTTCTCAAAGAGCGATGGCACCGTTACCATATCAACGGATCAAACTGAAAAGGATATCATTGTCAGGGTAAAGGATGAGGGGATAGGCATTGGTCCTGAGGACCTGCCCTATATTTTTGACACCTTTCATCGTGGAAAAGGCGCCGGGAAAAGGGAGGGATTTGGACTCGGCCTTGCCACGGTCAAGGCCATAGTGGAGGCCCACGGCGGTCGGGTATCTGTAAAGAGCGCTCTAAGCAAAGGATCAGTGTTCAAAATTATTCTGCCCAAGGATAGCGAGGTGCGGAAACCGGCAGGGTAGTCGGGGTACATGAGAGAACAAAGGGGGGAATTCATGAAATACAAACTTCTAATTTTCACGTGTTATGGCGGATGCGCAACAGGTGTTTCGGCATCGAAGGCATGCATAAAAATATGGGAGGAACACCCGGATGATGTTAAGATCGGTTGCCTTCCTGCTGTAATAGTGCCCGGGAAATTCAAGGCGATCAAAAAAAGTTCGGAGAAGCGGATTCTGATTGATGCCTGTCCCATACAATGCGGCAAGGTGCTTTTTGAGCGGGAGGGGATGACGGTGGATCGTTACGTTGAACTGACTTCGGCACTCGGCGTCAAAAAGAAGAAGAAACTACCTTCGGAGGATTTTGAGGAAGCGGTTTATCAGCTTATCGGAAAAGAGGTGGAGACCCTGTTATGATCATTTTTATGCCATTCAAATAATTCATCTATTTTAGGGCATCGGCAAAAATATGAATGAAAAACAGAGCAATTGATGTAGGATAGTTCTTTGACAATGGGGTGTGCCCCTAAAAACCTTTTTTACACACCAGCCCTGAGGATTTTCTGATGGCCAAAAAACCAACCTACGAAGCATTGGAACAAAGGGTCAAAGAACTGGAACATGAAACCTTTGAGCGCAAGCAGGCAGAGGAAGCGTTGCGGAAGAGCGAGGAAAAGTATCGTTTGCTGACCGACAATGCAAATGACGTCATATGGACAATGGATCTCCGGATGGACTTGAGCCACACCAAACTTTCTTATGTCAGTCCTTCTGTCGAGCATGTGAGAGGATATACGGTAAAAGAAGCCCTCACGCAGAATCTACCGGAAATATTAACGCCTGATGCCATTCAACTCTGCTACAAACATCTTATGGAAACCCTTGAAAAAGAGAGGGCCGGGCAAAGAATTAAAGGCCGTTCTTTAGAGCTGGAACATTACTGTAAAGATGGTTCTACACTGTTGATGGAATGTAACATGTCCTTCCTGCACGATGAAAAGGGAAACCCCGTCGGCATCATGGGCGTCAGCCGCGACATTGCCCAGCGCAAAGAAGCGGAGGCAGCGCTGAGGGAAAGTGAGGAGAAGTATCGGTCCATGATGGAAGCCATGAAAGATCCCATCTATATCTGCTCACCAAAGTACCGGGTTGAATACATGAACCCGGCGATGATTAAAAGAATCGGGCGTGATGCTGCGGGAGAGTATTGTTTCAAGGCCTTACATGATTTAGACCGCAAATGCCCATGGTGTATGAAGGATAAGATACAACCGGAAAATCATTTTGAGTACGATATTGTCAGTCCAAAGGACCATCATTCTTACCATATTTTCCAAGCCCCCATTTTTCAGAGGGATGGGTCTGTTTCAAAGATGATTATTTTTAGAGATACCACCGAGTTGAAGTCATTGGAAACCCAGCTCCAGCAGGCCCAGAAGATGGAGGCCATCGGGACCCTGGCAGGCGGCATTGCCCATGATTTCAACAACATCCTTTCATCGGTCCTTGGCTATACGGAATTGGCCTTAGAAGATACTGAAGAGGGGACCCGACTGAGAGAAAATCTGCAGTCTGTCCTTTCAGCCGGAGAGCGGGCACGGGATTTGGTAAAGCAGATCCTCACCTTCAGCCGTCAAGGCGGAAAGACGTTCAGTCCGATCCCGATGAAATTCATTACAAAGGAAGCCCTGAAACTGCTTCGCGCGACCCTGCCCTCAACCATTGAAATTCATCAAGACATTCAGAGCGATTCTCTGGTATTGGGCGATCCGACCCAGATTCATCAAATATTCCTGAATCTCTGTGTCAATGCAGACCATGCCATGCGGGAAAAGGGCGGTATTCTGGAGGTAACGCTTGTGGACATGGAACTTGATTCTCGGTTCACAGCCCAACACCCGGAACTGAAACCGGGACCCCATCTGAGATTGAGGGTAAAAGACACGGGCCGTGGCATACCGCCCCACCTTCTGGATCGGATTTTTGATCCGTTCTTCACAACGAAGGACAAGGGTGAGGGAACCGGTTTGGGATTGTCCGTGGTTTATGGCATTGTCAAAGCCCATGGCGGGGCCATAACCGTCCAAAGCGAACTGGGGAAAGGCACCCTATTCAATGTCTTTTTACCCGTCATTGAAAAACCCCTTGAAAAAGAAACATCTGTGGAAAAGTCATTTCCCACCGGAAACGAGAAAATTCTGTTTATTGATGATGAAATTCCGATGGTAGACCTGGGGAAACAGATGCTCGAATCCTTGGGCTATGATGTTACCACCAGAACCAGCAGCATCGAGGCGTTGGAACTGTTCAAGGCCCGACCGGACAGATTTGATCTTTTGATGACCGATATGACCATGCCCAAATTGACAGGGAGTGAACTGGCGCTGAAAATCGCGGAAATCCGGCCGGATATCCCTGTTATCCTCTGCACCGGTTTCAGCCATAAAATCACAGAGGAAAAGGCCAGGGAGATGGGGATCAAAGCGTTTCTCCTAAAACCGATCCTCAAGGGCATGCTGGCGGAGACGGTCCGGAAGGTGTTGGACGAAAAGGCATAATCATTGATAAGACGCTATACCCGGAACATGGCGTTACCGTGCGTTACCAATCGTTACGGGTCACATGCGTAACGCTATGCCCCGGGTGGATCCGCATGTAAATAAATCCTGTTTTCTCCAGCCCCATCGTGCGTATAGTCGTTTTTAACAGGTGTTTACAATCAGTTAACACCATCCCTTTTCGAACTTTTACTTAAAAAGAAACCTGTCGCAGTTGTGGCATAGATATTGAACTGAAATGAATAATAAGCAAATACGCCTTGTTTTGCCCGGGAAGGCAAATAAAGACCAAAAAGGAGGAGAAACCATGTTAGTCAAAAACTGGATGAGCAAAGAAGTCAT
>CAYPQJ010000275.1:0-4346 GCA_964412835.1 uncultured Desulfobacteraceae bacterium
CCCGAAGCTTTGGCCTGGGTGGAATAGATTTCCTTTTCTTTTTCCAGGATATCCCGGGGTACGTTTTCCCGATCGATGGTAATGGGATTTGTCGCTGCAATCTGCATTGCTATATCTTTCACAAACGATGAGAAATCATCTGTCTTCCCGGTGAAATCCGTTTCACAGTTTGCTTCAACGAGGACGCCTATTTTGCCCCCGGCATGGATATAGGCTTGAACCTGGCCCTGCGATGTCTCGCGCCCCCCTCGCTTTTTTGCGGTTGCGATCCCTTTCTTTCTCAAGTGGTCCACTGCTTTATCAAGGTCGCCGTCGCATTCGGTCAGCGCGGCTTTGCAGTCCATGATCCCCACGCCCGTTTTTTCCCTTAACTCTTTAATTAATGTCGCGGATATGGCCAATTTCTATCTCCCTTACTGATGACTGATATTTAACTGTCTTTTGGGTTGTTTTCGGAGGCAGCCGGCGCATCGGAATCTGCGGCTGGAACTTCTGTTTTTGGCAGGATAATGACCTCGGGACCACCGTCATCACCCGCGGAAGGTTCAGCCTTCTCCTCCACAGCGGCTGCCTCCTGCTCTTTTTTCAACGCATCCTCAGCTCTAAGGCGTTGTTCGGCAATGGCGTGCCCCTCGATGCAGGCATCGGCAATTTTTGATGTGATGAGCCTGATGGCGCGAATCGCATCGTCATTTCCGGGGATGATCAGGTCGATGTCATCCGGATCACAATTCGAATCGGCAACGGCAACCACGGGTATGCCGAGCTTTCGGGCTTCCTGGACAGCAATCTTTTCTCTTTTGGGATCAACCACAAAGACGGCCCCCGGAATTTCATCCATGTTTTTGATGCCACCGAGGTTTTTTTCGAGTTTGGTAAGTTCCTTTTCCATTTTAAGGACTTCTTTTTTGGTATACCGATTGATGGAACCGTCCTCTTTCATTTTTTCAAGGTCTTTCAACCGGTTGATGCTCTTTTTAATGGTTTGAAAATTGGTCAGCGTGCCGCCCAACCAGCGGTTAACCATGAAGAACATCCCGCATCGTTCGCTTTCTTCAATAACAGCGTCATGCCCCTGTTTCTTGGTTCCCACGAAAAGGACCGGGTAGCCGTCGGCAACAGTTTTCACCACAAAATCATAGGCGGTTTTAAAAAGTCTGACGGTTTTTTGCAGATCGATGATGTGAATTCCGTTTCGAGCGCCAAAGATGTAGGGTTTCATTTTGGGGTTCCAACGCCTTGTTTGATGTCCGAAATGGACCCCTGCTTCCAGAAGCTGTTTCATGTTGATGTCTGACATTTTTTTCTCCTTTTTCGAGATCCTATTCTGATCTCTATGCCGGTTTTTCCTCGGCCCGGAATATTTTGCACCCGTTCTCGTGCGTTCACCTTTATCAAAGTTAAACGCAATTCAATCGGCACCTGGCAATAATCCGGGACTGTGTTTTTAGGGCAAATATGCCCTTGAGCTAATTTGGCTATCTTGGTATGATCCCAAATCAGCCTTTGGCGAATTTTTCGGATGCACCTGACGAACACAGACCCATATGCGTATTTTGCAGTTTGTCACGGGTGAATCCTTGAATTTGATCAACTTGAATTTATACTGTGGCCTCTTTTTTTTTGCAACAAAAAAATTTCGTTAAAGGAATTTGAAGGTTCAAAAGTGAAAGATCATGGATGAAGATATGAAGAACAAGCTCAAGCGGTTTGCCGAGAAGGCGGAAATTGGTGCTGTCCGTTCCATATTGAAATGGAAATACAAAAAGGAAGGAAAAAGCATTCCTTCGGATGTGCAGTTGGACCAACAGTCCCGGGATGCGGCATCTTTGGCCAATGACGTCATTACAAAAACCGGTAAAACGGTATGGCATGATCTGAAAGAAGTTTATGGGGAGCATCGCTCCGAAAATGTCGGCGTCAAAAGAGACGGTAGTAAGAAAGAGGGCGCCGGAAAAGGGGGGGTGGAGGAGTGAATAACCAAAAACGGCTATTGGACATCCGGCGGGAACTGGATGAAAAGGAGCAGGAAATCCTTTCTCCATGGGCCTGTTTAAGCCGCAACGCCGTGAGGCGAAGGGAAGAAGAGCGGATTCTGCTGGGGCACAGACAGAACTTCTCTCTTGATACGGACAGAATCCTTCATTCCATGGCCTATTCCAGATACATCGACAAGACTCAGGTATTTTATCTCATCAAAAATGATCATATCACCCATCGGGTATTGCATGTGCAACTGGTCAGCAAGATTGCCAGAACCATTTCCCGTCTTCTCAGGCTCAATGAAGATCTGACGGAGGCCATTGCTTTAGGCCATGACATCGGCCATACGCCCTTTGGCCATGACGGGGAACGGTTTCTTTCCGAACTTTGCGAGTCCTATGGCGTGGGGCGTTTTCTCCACAACATCCAGAGTGTGCGATTTCTGGAGAATATTGAAAAGAAAGGCAGCGGTTGCAATCTTTCCCTGCAGGTACTCGATGGTATTTTCTGCCACGACGGAGAACTTCACTCCCAGTTTTTGAAGCCCATGAAGGATAAAGATTTTGGGGCCCTGGTTCGAGAAATGGAAATTAAAGCAAAAGATCCATTGGTCGATGTTGTTCCCATGACATTGGAAGGCTGCGTGGTCAGGATGGCTGACACCATTAGTTATATCGGTCGCGACATTGAAGATGCCATTCGTCTGGGCCTGATTCAAAGGGAGGACATCCCTGATGGTTGTCAATCTGTTCTGGGTAACAGCAACGGCACCATCGTTTACAATCTGGTGGAGGATCTTGTGGCCAATAGCCTCGATCAGCCAAGTTTAAATTTCAGCGCTCGTGTTGGAGACGCGTTGCAGCAACTGAAACGGTTCAACCAGGAACACATTTACAAGAATGTACGGGTAAAAAAGCAGACATATAAGGTAAGGCTCATGTTTTCGCTTCTTTTTGAAAAACTTTATGAGGATCTTGACAAGCATGGCGAGGCGTCAGTGATTTATAAAGAATTTCTGAAAGAAATGTCTAGGGACTATCAGGCAAAAACGCCGGCGGCGGGAATGGTCAGGGACTTTATCGCCGGCATGACCGATGAATTTTTTATGGATCAATGCCATAAGCACCTGATCCCTAAAACAACGCACTCACTGTTTTAGCCCGTATTTTCTTTTTCGGAATTTAAGTGTGACTGATAAATCAAAAATCCCCGTATTTTTCTCTTAAAACGGGTTGACAAAAAAAATGCAAGCGAGTAATGCTGTACGCACATTCAGGCCTATGTGGCCTATGTCTAGTTTTCATTCCTTTGTTTTATTTTCATTAAGGGGGGTGGTTATGCCTTTTTCACGGTCCAATCCGTTTAGAGTCGAGGCTGGCAGATTTCCGGGGACCACCAACCCGATATTCATCATTCAAGAAAAAATAGCTAAGACGTAAATACCCTATCATCTTACGAAATGGAGGCCTGTTATTATGGTTCAGGGGGGGCAGATCAAAGAAGGCGACACCATTTTGAAGCTTGAAGACGTTCATATGTCTTTCGGTAAAGTGGCTGCGCTGGCCGGTGTGAATCTGGAAGTGAAAAAAGGGGAGATTCATTCCATTATTGGTCCAAACGGTGCCGGCAAGACGGTCATGATGAACTGTATCAATGGCCTTTACAAACCCCAGAAAGGCAACATCTATCTGAAAGGGGAACGCGTCAATGATCTGAGGCCTTACAAGCGGGCGGAACTGGGGCTCTCCCGGACCTTCCAGAAACTGGAGTTGTTCGGTGGGATGACGGTCCTCGACAATATCCGTCTGGGAAGGCATATCCACCTCAAGAGCGGCATCGTGAGCGGGTCCATATATGTGGGCAAAACCAAACGGGAAGAGGTGTCGTCCAGGAAGTTCATCGAAGAGGAGATTATTGACCTTCTTGAGATTCAAAGCATTCGGGACCAGTCTGCGCATATGCTTCCCTATGGACTTCAAAAGCGCGTTGAATTGGGAAGGGCACTGGCCCTGAACCCCGAGTTGTTATTGCTGGATGAGCCTCTGGCGGGATTGAATCTGGAAGAAGTGGAAGATATGGCCCGCTTCATTCTGGATATCAACGAGGAAAAACGATGGCGGGTGACCTGTATCCTGGTGGAGCATGACATGGGGGTTGTGATGGATATTTCCAACCGCGTCAATGTGTTGAATTTCGGGGTTCAGATTACGGATGGAACGCCCGAAGAGGTCCAGCAGGATCCCGCGGTCGTCAAGGCGTACCTGGGTGAAGATGATCTGTATTCCACAAGGAGGTAGATGAAGAGATGACTGAAGCTGGAATAGAAATCACCAAGGACCTCACGATCCCCAAGCTTTTTGTCA
>CAYPQJ010000276.1:0-4340 GCA_964412835.1 uncultured Desulfobacteraceae bacterium
ATTCCCGACGCAACCGTCACGGATGAAAATATCAGGGGAATCGGAAAGTTTATTGCCGCCCACCTGGATGGTCTGGTAACACGATGGGAACTGTGTGCGTTTAACAACCTCTGCAAAGACAAGTATTCGCGTTTGGACCTTACTTGGGCGTACAGGGACTGCGCGCTGTTCAGTAAATTGCAGATGGAAAAGATGGCGGCCGTTGCCGGAAACTCAGGTGTCGATCCGGCTATCGTGCTCTGGAGTGGGTCAACGAAACTGGACGCTGAAAACTGAAAGAAAAGCGTAATACGAGGAGGCCATGGACACAAAAAATTCCTTTACCGAACAGGACATGAAATCCTTTGAACCGGCGGAAAAGATCGGTCTGGTCGCCTGTGTCAATCCGGAAGGACTCCCGCATATTTCCCTGATTACGTCCATTATGGCCCTCAAGCCCGACCAAATCACCCTGGGGCAATTCTGTAAGGGATTGAGCAAGCAGTATATTCAGGAAAATCCTCATATTGCCTTTTTAATTATGACCATGGAAAAGAAAATGTGGCGGGGACGGGCCGAATGGACCCATCTGAAAAAAGAGGGCCCGGAATACGAGCGATATAATGAAATTCCCATGTTCCGGTATAATACCTATTTCGGCATCAATACGGTTCATTACCTTGATCTGATCGAAACATCCGGCGCCATGGATCTTCCCATGCCGAAAATCATCCTGTCCGCACTGCTGACCCGGCTGGCAAAGGGCATGGTCAAAACAAAAATGGCAGATCGGATCTTAAAACCGTTTGCCGAGGATCTGTTTAATCAGATGGGTTCTCTTAAATTCGTTGCTTATGTGGGGCCGGATGGCTTTCCGATGCTTGTGCCGGTGATCCAGTGCCAGGCGGCCGATAGCCGGCGATTGGTGTTTTACCCCATGGCCTTTCAGGATGAACTCCTGCCCATTCCGAGAGATACAACGGTCGCCGTGTTCGGCCTGACCATGAAAATGGAAGACGTGCTCGTCCGAGGCACTTTCCGGGGCTTCAGGCGGATCATGGGTTTAAGATTTGGAACCATCGATATCAAATGGGTATATAACTCCATGCCGCCGGCGCACGGGCAGATTTATCCGGAAGTGGCCTTGGAACCGATTGTTGATTTCTGAGCTTTTTCAATTTTTGCCCATGTATCCCGAAGTGACACGGTTCTATTGAAAACCGGCTTGCCCGGAGAAGAATCCACCGGATCCACGCAGAAATAGCCCAGCCTCTCGAACTGGATCCGGCTGCCGGGGGCAGCATCTTTCAGGCCGGGTTCCACACGGCATGAGGTTAATATCTCCAGGGAATCCTTATTCAGGTGATCAGTGAAATCGGTTGGCTCCTTTTGATCTTCATCGGGGGTCAGCATGAGATGATCATAAAGGCGCACCTGAGCTTCAAGGGCGTGGGCCGCAGAGACCCAGTGAATGGTGCTTTTGACTTTGCGCCCGTCCGGAGAACTCCCCCCCCTTGTTGCCGGATCGTAGGTGCAGTGAAGTGCCTTGATTTCACCGGTCTTTTCATCCTTATCCACCCCTACGCAGGTAATGTAGTAGGCATACCGAAGGCGAACTTCCCGGCCTGGCGCCAGACGGAAGAATTTTTTCGGCGGGTCTTCCCGGAAATCATCCTGTTCAATATATAACTCACGGGAAAAAGGGACCATTCGGGTTCCCATCTCGGCATCTCCCGGATGGTTTTGAAACTCAAGATCTTCGGTCTGGTTTTCCGGATAATTGTCAATGATGACTTTCAGGGGACGCAATACTGCCATGACCCGTTGGGCGCTTTTATTGAGGTCCTCCCGAACACAGTGCTCCAACAAGGCCATATCCACCTGGCTGTTCTTTTTGGCCAGCCCGATGCGTTCGCAGAAGTCTCGAATGGCCCGCGACGTATAACCTCGTCGACGAAGTCCCGAAAGGGTGGGCATGCGGGGATCGTCCCACCCTTCCACAGACCCTTCCTGCACCAATTTGAGCAGCGTTCGCTTGCTCAAGACCGTATTGCTGAGATTGAGTCGGGAAAATTCGATCTGCTGGGGATGGCATTCCACCGGTAAATGATCCAGGACCCAGTCATAAACAGCTCGGTTGTCCTGAAATTCCAGCGTGCACAGAGAATGGGTAATCCCCTCGATGGAATCGGACAGGCAATGGGTGAAATCGTACATGGGATAGATGCACCACCTATCTCCCGTCCGATGGTGGGATCGTTTCAGGATGCGATAAATGACCGGATCCCGCAGGCTGATATTGGGGGATGCCATGTCAATTTTCGCTCGAAGAACATGGGCGCCGTCTTCAAATTCGCCTGTTTTCATCCGTTCAAAAAGATCCAGGTTTTCCGCCACAGGCCTGTCCCGGTCTGGGCTGTTTTTCCCGGGTTCGGTCAACGTACCCCGGTACTCCCGGATTTTGTCCGGCGGAAGACTGCAAACATAGGCTTTGCCCGCCTTGATCAACATCACCGCATAGCGGTAAAGTTGATCAAAATAATCCGAGGCATAATACAGATGTTCCCCCCAGTCAAAGCCCAGCCACCTGACATCACGCTGGATGGATTCCACATATTCCAGTTCTTCCTTGGTGGGATTGGTGTCGTCAAACCGCAGATGGCACACGCCCCCTTCATTTTCATCGGCAATACCAAAATTCAGACATATGCTTTTGGCATGGCCGATATGCAGATAACCGTTGGGCTCGGGCGGAAAACGGGTCACAACGCGGCCCTGGTGCTTGTTTTCGGCCACATCGTCGGCAATGATCTGACGAATAAAATCTTTATGGCGGATGGGGGGAATCTCATTCATATAAAAGCTCCACTTTTTTTTGAGGGTGCAGGGTGCAGTTTTCAGAGGGCAGAAATATCAGTTTCAATTCCATCCTGAACCCTGACAACTGTCCCCTGCACCCTGTAAACAGCTATTTTTTCTTTTCATCTTCCAGCATTCCACCCAGGGTGGTAAAGAAAGCCTGATGTTGCCGCTCTGGAATAACAAAAAACCATGGCGTCAGACGGTCGTTCATTTCCCTGGCCTTTGCGATCAAGGCCTCGTCGCCTTTTTTGAAATCCACCTGAAGCCGCAGATAGCAGGGAATACCGGGTGAACAGGTAAGCCCGGGATAAACATGGTAGGTAATTCCATCAAAAAGGGTGTAATCAAGACGGGGTGAAATACCTTTGGAAAGTGATTCAGGGGTGCTCGACGGGTCTGCCACATCTTCGATCTCAAGTCCGGTCAACGCACCGGCAAGCCGGTTTAATGCTGACTGTTTAATCGCCCGCTTTGCGGGTGAGCTAACCAGCGCAAAATCTTTCCCTTTCTCCGGTCGCTCGAAGGTATAGCGCAGGGTTCCATCGGGGCCAGTACAGGAAATTTTTTGAATATCATCCTTGGCCACGGTAACAGGGCTCTTTTTAAGCCATGAAGGGGCGGCCGTCTCAAAGGATGAAAAAATCTGATCCACCAGATAGATATCTTGGCCCCCAACCGCCATCACAAATTGTGAATCGGGGATACCTTTCTCTTCCCTTTTCCGGGTTTTCCCAAAAAGAACATCCACCACAACCGCGTTGTTTTTATCTTTCATTCGCAGTCGCGTGCCCTTTTCCGTTTCAGCGGATTCCCTGTGATTGGGAGGGATCAGGGAAAGACGTTTTGAAATCGGTTCCGTGGCGGCAAACTTTCGGCCGACCTTGGTCTGTTTCATTTTCCGAATGAGATCGGTGATTTTCGAAAAATCCGCCGGATACCCAAAACGATTTTCCACCACCCAGCCCGTCTCACTTTTCACCAGCACAACCGAATCTCCGGGCCGCTCAATCACAATGGATGCAACCTCATTGGCCGGAAGCGCCTCAAAAAGCAACGCCCCCATGGCGTCGGAACCCACCGGAGCCTCCGAATTCCGCATCAGGATACTTCTTCCCACACCTGCCAGAACCGCCAGAACAACCAATAAAATGAATATCGTCTTTTTGTTCATCTTCTCCTCAATCTCCTTTGTCTATAAACAGCAAAACAGATGCCCACAATACTCACCAGCAGGGGCATCAGAAATATGTTGAACCCTTTGAGGGTGGCCCCCAGAGTTTCAATATCCGCACGCAGGTTTTTTCGAACCTGTTTCAACTCCCGGCTGATCTGCTGTTTCTGTTCCTTGAACTTGGCCACTTCAGCTTCCTGCTGAGGGCTGATAATCATTTTCTGGGATGCGTCTTTTTCACTCTCCAGTTGCTTTAACTTCCGGTTGGTCTCCTCGATCTGCCGCACCAGTTCCTTTTCCTTGTCCAGCCACTGGCCTTTTGCGCGCT
>CAYPQJ010000277.1:0-4317 GCA_964412835.1 uncultured Desulfobacteraceae bacterium
GTCTATCTCCTTTATAATAAACTGTCAAGTTGCTTTGGAACCAACGTCCCCATTTACGCATTTACAGGAGATAAATTATAATGACACAAGCGCATTATCTGTTCAGAAATGCCGAATCCTCCAGGGACGCCGACGGATTGTATGATCTTTATTCTGAAGTGTTTTATCCGGAGAAGGTAGGGATGCTCGCCAGGACCCTGTTTCATTCTCTCCCCGGCATGAAAAAAACCTATTGGTTTATTGCCGAAGATAAAAAAACGTCAACAATCGTATCCGCCTTTGTCTTGATCCCCTGGACCTGGCAAATTGACGGCGTCCGGTTGAAAGTGGCTGAAATGGGCCTTGTGGCAACCCGGGAAACGCATCGGAATAACGGTCTGATGAATCAATTGAACCGGGCCTTTGACCGCACACTGGAAAAGGAGAACTTCCATATGGCGATTATTCAGGGCATTCCGGGATTTTATCATCATTTCGGGTTTCACTATGCCGTTGAGTTTGAAAACCATATCGATTTTCCCTTTCATGCCGTGCCGAAAATTCCTGATACCGGGTATTCCATCAGGTTGGGAAACGTCGAGGATATCGATTATTTCATGGCGCAGGATCGGGTAAGCCAAAACGCCTTTTCCATCACCTGTTGCCGAAGCCGCGACAACTGGCGGTATCTGATGACGGAAAGCCGGGAAACCGAGTACGGTTCGGAATTCTGGATTATGGAAAACCCTCAAAAAGAGGAAAAATGCTATTGCAGGGTCCCGGGGGAAGGATTTGGAGACGGCCTTATTCTCAGTGAAGTCAGTGCGGATGTCACCCAGGAAGCCTTTACCCATTTGCTTGGGTTCCTGAAAGAAAAAACCCTGGAGCGAAACAAACCTTATATCCGATGAACCTGCACAACGCATCCGGCGCGGCCCGGATGGCCATCGCCTTGGGCGCTGAAAAGGGTAGCCCCTACGCATGGCAAATCAAAATCCCGGACCGGGAAAAAATCCTTCAGAGGATGACACTCGTTCTCGACCGGCGGATCCAAAACAGTGTCTTCAGAAATTATGCGGGGGCGTTACGCCTCGAATTTTTCCAGGAGTCCATCGACATCCAGTGGGATGCCGGCCGGATCTGTTCCCCGCCCTGTGAATGGGATACCGAACCTGGCAGGAACTGCAATTCAACAGACCGGACATTTTTCCGGCCAATCAATATGTCAGGATGAAATCCCGGATCACCCCGGATGAAACCGGGTTGCTCGCGGGCGTGTTGTTCCCGTCCACCCGTTCATGGGTGTATGAACAATATTAACCCTGGAATTTAGGCAAACAACAGGTGAATCAGGGCTTTAGGCCTGCTCCACGCTGATTTTTTAACGATGCGCTCGATTTCACCCTTGACGCTTCGGACTGAAGCGCTCCGACCTTTTCTGCTTTTCCGGCCTTAAGCCTTCATGGCGGCATTGTCCCTGTCTTCCGTCTTCAGCATTTTAAAGAGGAATCCGATGGTCATGATCAGTGATTCCGGATCAAGGTAATATTCCGCATGTTTTTGGAGAAGCAAGGTGCATTTTGCAGGGAACTCATCATCGCTGTCATTAAAAAGCAGCAAGACTGAAATGCGTGGAAGCGCATCAAAGGTCATGGCCAGATCGTAGGAAGTCGCCAATTCATGTTGGAGACCGCCGGATTTTTCACATGCGTTTTTAAGTTCATTCAGCCTGCCTGAAAAATGTTGGGCAATGCCCCTTTCCGTATCAGCGGAAAATGCGTTCGTGCTGATGAAATTGGCCCCCTTTTTGAAATCCTTGAAGGACGCCCAACCATCAATGATTTTAGGCTTTTCCGGACTCAACAGGATGTATTTGGCGATAATGACGGATATGATGTAATCGGGTCTGTTTCCCGATAAATCCAATATTTTGTTGTCTAGAATCTGAATTTCATTATTAAAAAAGGGGATCAAATATCCCTCTTTATGTTGGGTTATCCCCAGCGTCGGTTTAATGGATTCAAAATCTACTTTTTCAATTTGAGTGCAGTAGTCTTCATAATTTTTTTAAATACGTTTGCCGCTTCATCCATGGCGATCTCCCCTTTTTTATGCCGCATGAGAAATTGACGCCTCACGCTCCTGTTTCAATTCCGTTCAGTTGTTCAATATTCATATGGCCTCCAAATTTCCAACATCCTTATGTTTTGGCGAACTTCCCAAAACCCTTAAATTTAAATAGGATGCGGCTTTGACGGATGATTGTCCTCAAACCTCTGCGGCCTTGGCGCCGGTGGCGCTCGGTTTTGAAAAAATCCGTCTTCGCATCTCTTGGGACGATTTCATGAAAAGCGTTCCTCAACTCCGGGAACTGCAAATATATATCCAAGCGTCTGGAAAAATCAGCAGTCCTGTATTCTTCATAAACTTCTTCACGGGTTGCGGCCATGTCGTTATCCTCCCTATGGGGTCGTGTTGCTGATCTCACTTTCCAATCATTTGGATTATTGTCAAAATACCCCTTGATTTGTTCCTTTTGAAGTGGCAAACATGACATTAAAGAGTTGGATTACGCCAATCTTGGGGGTAAATATGAAAAAAGTGACCATTCTGGCCATGCAGAACAACATGGCCTTTACCATTAGCAGCCCCATGGATGTGTTTTCTCAGGCAGGGGTCATGTGGAACTATTTCAACGGGCAAAAATTTACGCCCTACTTCGACGTCAGGCTGGTGACAACCATCGGCAAGCCCTTTAAATGTCTAAACGGCCTCAATATCGTACCGGATGGATCGATTCATGATGTACGGGAAACGGATCTGATTGTGGTCTCCTCCATTTTGGATATCGAGAAAACCCTGAGCGTGCAACATGAGGTGGTGGACTGGTTAAAAGACCGTTATCACGAGGGTTCCCATATCGCTACCATCTGTTCGGGGGCATTCGTACTGGCGGAAACCGGATTGCTGGACGGCAAAACGGCAACCACCCACTGGGCCTATGCGGATCAGTTCAAGAAGCGGTACCCTCAAATAGAGCTCAAGGCTGAACGATTGATCACCGATGAGGGGGATCTGTTTTGCTCCGGGGGCTACAGCGCCGGTATGGATCTTTGCATCTATCTGGTGGGGAAATACTGCGGGCATGAAGTGGCTTTGCAGTCTTCGAAATCCATGATCGCCGATATGAGCCGGACGCTCCAGGCGCCTTATGCCATGTTTCACTATCGAAAAGATCACGGCGACCATCAGATTCTTACGGTCCAGGAGTGGATCGAGAACAATTTTGACAAGACATTTAATTACGACCATTTGGCGCGGAAAAGCGGCATGGGTCGCCGCACATTGGAGCGACGGTTTAAAACCGCCACCGGGGAAACCCCCCTGACCTATCAACAGAGCATTCGGGTGGAGGCGGCCAAGCGATTGCTGGAAAAAGGGCTTCTCTCCTTTGATGAAATTACCTGCCGGGTCGGTTATGAAGACAGCAGCACCTTCCGTAAGATCTTTTCAAAGCAGACCGGTCTTGCGCCCAAGGAATATCGGAAAAAATTTCAGCGGGCATCCGCTCGGTAGCCATCTGATGGGTCTCCATAGCTATCCGCTTTCCAGCACCCGGGATCCGCTGCGAAAGCGGTTTCGCGCAGTGCATAGGCCATGCACTTGGCGCCGCCTCTGCACCTATGGCGGTAGCGACAGCGCTCGCACCCATGGCCAATAGGATTCCCCCTACCGGCAGCCGCACGAAATCGATTCGAATAAGGAGTGAGCACAAAAGATCTCTGAGCATCGTCCGGCCTATGGAATTTCGGGGTGGGTTAAGGCGTTGGTCCCGTTGTCCTATCTTTCTTGTGGGTTATGACGTTATCACATCCGTAAACGCTCGGCCAAGTCCGTGCAGCGCATCCTTTACGGCATGCTCAAGCACAACAAACCGTTTGATCCAATAATCGATATCAGAAATAGACAGCGAAACGTTCCAACAAAAGACGACACACCTGCAAAAGATACGAACCGTCGTTTTCAGGATTACAATCCAAAAGCCCCAGTGAGCAGACGCCAAAGGAAACAAAGGCTGGAACGAGAGAGGCCCCATAATGAAGGCAACATTAAGTCCGGGGTCACTGCCCCCGTTCCATTGGCTGACATTATAGCAGGTATTTTACCACAGTTGTAGGCTTTACCAAATTTTCAAAGAACAGATTAAGAGGGAAGCTCTTTTTTGCTTGACTTTCCCCGGATTAACTTTGCGTGAGACTTTTTTGACTGCGGTTTCGCCTTAGAAATCATATTGGCAAGAAAAATGTCTGAATGGGAAAGGACTTTGCAAATAACAAC
>CAYPQJ010000278.1:0-3854 GCA_964412835.1 uncultured Desulfobacteraceae bacterium
ACAAGGGGTTTGTGGTCGATTACGTCGGCATCGGCCATCACCTGAAAAAGGCCATTGAAATCTCCGACGAGCGCGAACAAAAGGACGTTCTCGATGCTCTGAGCTTTCCAGAAAAAGAGCTGAATAATTTGCGGGACATCCATCGGGCAATTATGGCGTTTTTTGAAAAGCATGGGCTGACCGACCTCAACGATCATGACGTCTTTTTCGATCTTTTCTACGATGAAGACTTGCGCTTCGAGTACCTACTGACATTTAAAAAATTCACCAAAAGCCTCAATCTTGTCTTTCCGGCCAAGGAAGCTCTTGACTTCATGCCGGATTATCAACTGCTCTCCGAAATCAACTTATTGGCGGGAAAACATTTCCGCGACGAACGCCTGAGCATGAAAGGAGTTCCGCCCAAGCTCAGGGGAATCACCGATGCGTATCTGGAATCCAAAGGGATTGGCCTAAAGGTCGCCCCCATCTCGATTCTGGACCAGGACTTTGAAAGCCAGGTCGGAAAACGAAAACGGACCAAAACCAAGGCTGCCGAGGTCGAGCACGCCATCCGTCACCATCTTGATGTGGACCTGGATGATGATCCCGACCTGCAAGCCTCCTTTGCCGAGGCCCTGAAGAAAATTCTGGAGGATTTCCAAAAAAACTGGAAAAAGATTTACGAGGAACTGGAAAAGCTGCGACAACGCATCATCAAGGCCCGAAAGGAGCCGACTTACGGCCTGCACCGGAAAAAGCAGATGCCGTTGTTTCGCATGTTCAGGCGGGAAATATTCGGGACTAGCGACAATAGCATATCTCAAGCATCGCCGTCAGTAGCAGGAGAACCCCCTCATCCTATTTGGATGACCGAAGAAGATAAAATCAGCCACATGGTGGATTTGACCCAGAAAACCTTTCTGGTAATGGAACGTGAATTAAAACTCACCGGCTTCTGGGAGAGCATCCCGGCCCGCAACAAACTCAAAGCGGACCTTCAGAGAATTTTACTGGCACCCGAGTTTGCGAAAGTTCACGATCTTATTAAAAACCGCGCCCATATCATTTCCCGGATTATGGAGATTGCGGAAAAGAACAACGACACCATCCTGTACGCGGAGTGACATGGAGCTTGATTACACCATCGTAAGATCGCCCAGGCGCCGTAAACTGACCATCTCCGTCGAACGGGATCGTTCGGTGGTCGTGCATGCACCGGAATCGACATCGGAGAAAAAAATCCATCAGGTGGTGAAGGGAAAACGGCAATGGATTTACGGAAAAATGCATCACCCCCAGAAATACCGGGATCTGCCCCATCCTCCGGGAAAGGAACTCGTCAACGGTGAATCCGCCCTTTACCTTGGACGACACTACCGCATTGAGGTGGTCAAAACGGGGTTAGCCGAGATTCGATTCAACCAGCGCTTTTATATCCCTGCCGCCCACGCTGGAAAACGACAGGAGGTCTTGCGGGAATGGTATATACAGCGGGCCGAGGCCAAGATCATCCCAAGGGTGAAACATCACGCCCGCGTGCTCGGTGTGGCCTATTCAAAAGTAAAAATAGTCGACAACCTGTATCGCTGGGGTTCCTGTACCATGAACAACAATGTCAATTTCAACTGGCGCCTGATCAAAGCGCCCATGTTTGTCGTTGACTACGCCATCGTTCATGAACTGGCCCACCTCATCGAGGCCAACCACACCCCCGGATTCTGGAACATCATCCGTGCCCAGGCCCCGACCATGGAAAAGGCCAAAGCCTGGTTGAAAGAAAACGGACAGTTGCTGGAACAGGTTATATGAGAAGCCGGCAAGGGAGCGACTATAGATTCAACCATCAGCTAAATGACCAACGGAATAAAAGGAATCAGAATTATGCCAAGGTAGGGGAGATAAAACACCCTACCCTTTAAAACCCCTTCATCATCCCCTTGATCAGATACGGCACTTCAATCCGGCCGGTGGGGGACAGGATCCGGCTGTTGAAGTTGGTGGTGTACCGTTTTTTCAAGGTGCGGGAAAGCTTCCGGTATTCGGCGGTATCGACGGCGCCGGCGATGTCCGCGAAGGACCGGGCCGTGCATTCCGCAAGGGTCCTGGGGCCCGTACCGACGGAAAGGCGCCATCCGTGGGTTACCGGAACTCCCAGCTGCTTCATCATGGGAATGGCTTCATCCCTCACGAAGTCATTGTGTTCCTCTTCCAGGCCGGGAAGGATATCGTAATACTGGTTGAATTTCGACGCACCCGTTTGAATGCTGAAGGATTGGTCCCGAAACATGCCGGTGGGAATCCACACCTTGCTACCGTAGTTGTAGATGTGTTTCATAAGCCGGGTCGACAGGATCCGGTACTCCCTGGAGGACAGGGCTGACAGCAGGCCCAAGCCATTCTGCATGGCAGCCACGGCCAGGATTCTCGGACCTGAGCCAACGGCCACGTAGAACCCACCCACCAGTTCCTGGCTCGGCTTTCGGAGGCGTTTGTTAAATTTCCCAACTTTCAGATGGCCCTTCCATAGATGTCGTCTATAAAAATAGTACCTAAAAAATCGAATTCCGTATTAACACAACTTTAAAAGACAAGATTTAATAGAAAAGGCTGCATTCCAAAATAGCGCTTGATTTTTTTGCTCTATCTGTATATTTTTTTAACATAGTAATTTAGTGATTTTTATTCATGGAAATGTTTTTTGCCGGCACATTATTTAGAAACTTTGAAAAAGGTAATTATGAAAATCTGTTTTTTCTGAAAAGAACAACAAGCCTCTTGAGGCCATCCGCGTCGAATACAAGGAACAACTATGAGATCAACTGATATTTGAATAATACCCGGGATTTCGGAGATAATTGGCGAGGATCGCCCCCAATCTGTGCTATACTAACTGTCAAGGTTGTTTTATCAACAGATAGGGAAACATCCTCATTACTTAAACGGAGGGGGATATTATGGAACAAGAACTTATGGTCAAAATACCCCGCGACTGGATGAAAGGATTGCCCGATGAAGAACTGACACTGAAACAAATCATCCGGCTGGGCATACACCAATATCGTATGGAGCGTGCCCTTCAGCTCCTGAGGGACAATGTCGGTTCCCTGGGATATGTGGCGGAGCAGACGGGGGTAGATAAACAAGATCTTATCAAAGCAGCCAGACAGCGCGGCATAGACCCTGATTTCAGCCTAAGGACTATGGAAGAGGAACTTTCCGGATGCCGATAAAGGTTGTTTCAAACTCAGGACCTCTGATGGTGTTTTCAAAACTGAACATCCTGCACCTGCTTAAAGAGCTTTACGGTCAGGTGGAACTCCCTGCCTCGGTATACAGAGAGACGGTAGAGTCCGGTATTCGTCGCGGCTTTGAAGATGCCCATGTCCTCCGACTCTTTCTTTCTCAACAGCGGTGGAAACCGGTAAAAAAGATCAATATGCCATTTGCGATTCAGGATTCCAAACTGGATGAAGGCGAAAAAGACGCGATTGCACTCGCTTCAGAAAAAAGCGCATTACTTCTGATGGATGAAGAGCGAGGTCGAGAACTGGCACGGAGCATCAACTTACCGGTAATAGGGTCTTTGGGAGTTTTGCTTGAGGCCCACGCGAAGCAGTTGATCAGCGAGGAGCAACTTCGCTTCTATTTTCAACAAATTGGCGAAAGAGAAGACATCTGGATTAACCCCGTCCTTTGCAGAAATTTGCTCAAACGAAGGTTTGATCCTTGATTCATTCGCTTCCGCTTTCCTGCGCGATAACGGGTTGATGAACGCTCAGCCCGGCGGTGATCTGTTCACCCGAAAACCATTCACCACAAACACCCTACCCTTTAAAACCCCTTCATCATCCCCTTGATCAGATACGGCACTT
>CAYPQJ010000278.1:3954-4258 GCA_964412835.1 uncultured Desulfobacteraceae bacterium
AGCCATTCTGCATGGCAGCCACGGCCAGGATTCTCGGACCTGAGCCAACGGCCACATAGAACCCACCCACCACCTTCATATCGAGTTTTTCCAGGCCGGGGTTAAATTCTTCCGAAATAAATTTGGAGTAATCGTCATACTCACCGGGATTCACGTCCCAGTACTGGGTAAATAGTATGGTCATGGGCTGTCTCCTTGAATCAAGAACGTTGGATGCCTTTTTCACATTTTGAAAATCCGCGTCATCAACTCAGCCAGATATTCGGAATCGTCTTCCTTTTTCTCGGAAAACTTGGCCGGTCTT
>CAYPQJ010000279.1:0-4252 GCA_964412835.1 uncultured Desulfobacteraceae bacterium
AGGGGCCATTCGATGGTTTCCTTGAGTACCCCCTTGATATCTTCCAGACCCCCCACGTCGGTCCATTTGACGTCCGGAACTTCGGTGAAAACTTCTCGAATGGCGGAGGGTTCAACGGACTTGAAACCCTCCATGAAGTCGTCCATGGAGACCTGAAGTTTCATCAGGGTTTCGTAAGGGATTTCTTCCAGCTCAAAATCGATTCGGGGAAATATTTTTCTAAGGGTGGCCATTGCCGCTTCCCTGGAGAGGGCTTCGAGATCCGCCCCAACGAAACCGTGGGTTACCTCGGCCAGCCGTTTCAGGTCCACGTCCTCCGCAAGGGGCATCCCCCGGGTATGGACATTCAAGATGGTCAGCCGACCGTTCATGTCCGGGATGCCGATTTCAATCTCCCGGTCGAACCGGCCCGGTCTCCTGAGTGCCGGGTCCAGGACATTGGGGATATTGGTGGCACCGATGACAATGACCTGCCCCCGGGATGAGAGTCCGTCCAGCAGGGCGAGCAGTTGGGCTACCACCCGCTTTTCCACCTGTTTTTCGCCGCCCATATCTTCCCTTTTGGGTGCGATGGCGTCGATCTCGTCCAGGAAAATGATGCTGGGAGCTTTCGATGAGGCTTCGTCAAATATTTTGCGGAGGTTGGCCTCGCTCTGGCCGTAAAATTTATTCATGATCTCCGGGCCGCTGATGGTCCTGAAATAAGCGTCGGTCTCATTTGCCACGGCCCGGGCGATGAGGGTTTTTCCACACCCCGGAGGTCCGTGAAGGAGCACCCCCTTGGGGGGGTCGATGCCCAACCGTTCAAAGACCTGGGGGTATTTCAGGGGGAGCTCGATCATCTCCCTGATTTTCCTTATTTCCTTTTCAAGGCCGCCGATGTCTTCATAGGAGATGCGGGTTCTGCCTTCCCCCGGTTCCTTTTTTTGCTGGATTTCCATGCCCGTCTGGGGATGGATCATGACCACCCCTGAAGGGCTTGTGGCAACCACTTTGAAATCCTGGGTCCGGGAACCGATCAAGCGTGCCCGCACCAGGTCCCCTTCCACCAGGGGAAGCCCTTCCAACAGGCTTCCGATATACCGGGCATCATACGACCGCATGGCGGTAAGGGGGGCCACCACGATTTTCCGGGCCGGCTGAAAGTCGCAGACGGTAATTTTCACTTTTTCGTCGATCCCCACCCGGGCGTTTTCCCGGGTAATGCCGTCCAGCCGGATCAATCCTTTTCCTCGGTCTTCCATGTAGGCGGGAAGCACCTTGGCGACGGTTTGCCGTTTCCCTTCCACCGTGACCACATCACCCACCTGCACATTCAGTTTTTCAAAATCCCCCGGGTCAAACCTGACAATGCCGCGGCCCACGTCCTTGGCGGTGGCTTCCGCCACTTTCAGGGTGAGGGAGTTCTTACTCGTTGTTTTTTTATTGGAAGTCATGGGTAGCCTTTTTGAGTTGCGGGTTACAATTTCATCTCAATGCTGATGAAATTGAAGGGGGGAGCGGGTCCTACCAGTTTGAAATCCGCTTCCTTTTGATATTCTTCCGCCAGGTCTTCCACCAGGAAATCAAACTGTTTTTCCCTTGTTCTGTCGATGAGAAACACGGCGTTTAAGAACATATCATCCCCCACCAGGTCGTTCCGGCGCGTATCCAGAGTCAGTCGCTTAAATTGGCGCAGGATTTTTTCCCCGGTGGTCGCCTTTTTTTCGTCCAGGGCCGCTTTCACCGCTTTCCCCAGCGCCACCTTCTCATCGCTGTTCGTTTCCGCGTCCTGTTCGACAATCCTTGTTTTGATTTCTTTCACGTCGGGGTCGGTTTGGCCGATGTCCTCAAAGATCCTGTCCATGTGAGTCCAGTGACCCTTAAGCCCCAATTCCACCTTGTTGTCCAGATCATGAAGTAAGCCTTTAAATCCTCCATATTGCTTTCGGAGGAAGGTGCGAACTTCCTCGGCGCTGTTGGCGATGGTGCAGAACCGGACCGGCAACACCGTGTAGTCTTTCATTACCTGTTCAATGACCTTTTCGTGGGCCGTGAGATTTTCAGGATCAATGACGTACTGGGTGACCGGCGAGCTGCTGATGACCGCGCTGATGTCTTGAAATCCTATAGTGGATACGAAATCGCCACGTTTCCCGATGCCGATGGGCCCGAAATTCCGACCTTCATTGGCGTTTATGATGCAGTAGACGTATTTCCCTTCTTTGGCCATGTCTTTTCTGATCCTCCTCGGAGTTCAAACCCCTAGTATTCGACTTTCATTACCTTGAGTCCCCCCTTCGGTGAGGTTTTCAGGTCCTGAGAACCGATCGAGGGCATTCTCCTTCTGATCCCTATGCTTGCCTCCAGTTCTGCTATTCTCAACTCGATGTCCCTGATTCTCCCTTCCACTACAGACTTCCTGTCCTTTACGCTTTTAAATTCTCTCAGGGACAGGGCCAGGTTGTTTTTAAGCAGGTATAGTTCCCCGTCAACGGATCTTTCCGCTTTGGGCATGGAGCGGTGTTTCATCCCCATGAGCGTCTTTATGGAAGCAAGTGAACGGATGTCATTTGCCATATGATCCCTCCCTTGTACGGCCCTCTGCGCCGGTCATGGCCGTGTCAAACGGACGTTGGTTTTTTCCCTTAACAGATATCATTGATCAGTTCTGCGATGACCTGTTTTACCCTTTTCTGGCTTCCCGCCGTTCCGATCCGACTGGTCTCCGATGCCAGGATATCCATGCAGATCTGGCGGAAAACCGGATCGTCCTTATTTACTTCGGCCTGTCTGACGGCAAGGGTTTTTGCAATCATGATGCAACCCCGGATGGTTGGGGCGAATTCATAGGTATCCGAATCCCTCAACCCCCTGACGATCTTAACAATTTTTCCCGCGTCCCCGTTTTCGAGGCCGGATTTGAATTGGGTGATGCGCATTTCAGTTTCTTCATCGAAATAATCCACGTCCAGGGTAATCATCCGGTCGCGCAGGGCATCCTGACTTCTGTGGACCCCGGCGTATTCCTCCGGGTTACTGGTAAAGATGGCCGTGAAATCCGGATGGACTTTCAGGTAGTTCCCATCCCCCTGGCGGGGAGAGGGTAGATCAAGCATCCTTTCCTGGAGAACCGAGAGAAGCACGTTGTTGGTTTCGGGCCTCGATCGCGTGAACTCATCGTAAATCAGCGTAAACCCGTTTTTACAGGCAACCGTCAGGCGGTTGTCCGACCAACTCTTTTGCATATCCTCTTCGGTCTTGAGGACGGTATGAACGTAATTGTCGACCACCTTTCGGCTGCGGAAGCCGGTCTCCGCCCCCACCAGGTCCGATGTGGAAAATTCCTCATCCCCGTGAATCATGACCACCGGTCTCCCGATCATGGCCGCCACATGCATGGCCAGGGTGGTTTTACCGGTTCCCGAGATGCCCCTGAAATGGATGGGAAAGCCTGCTGCGATATAGGCCATGGCCCTTTCCGAAACATCTTTTATATAACTTGTTTCCACGAAGTTCGGCAGAGAACGAGGCTCCAGAACCGTTGTATTTCCGTCAAAAGACATAAAACCCTCCTTATTTTTTTGAAGGCAGCATGTGGGATGCGGTAACAACTCACTGCCCACTGTTCACTGTAGCGCCTACTCCTTTTTAACCACTCCCTTGCCGCCACAGGTCAAACAGGGGAGATACTGGCCTGATACCCATCCCTGCCCCTTGCAATCGGGGCAGGTGTCCACCAGTTCCTTTACCGTGACCATCCCTTTTCCATTGCACACCGTGCACGTCAGGCGCCGATGGGGATGGATTCCGGTACCCTTGCAATATGCACATATCCTGGCAGGTTCCCGGATGCTGACCCTGCCTCTTCCACCGCACACCTGACAGCGGGATTCCCTGGAGAGGAGTTCGAAGGGGTCGGTCCCAGTTCCCATGCAAAAAGCGCACTTGAGAATCATTCTTCCCTGGATGTCCATGCCCATGTTTACCGCCATTTGAAGTTCCCTTCCCTCCGCTGCCCCGGTGCGGAGGATGTGGCAGGCATCAGGTGGAACCCGGTGGTTGCCGCTCTATGGAATTTGTTCCGTCCTCCGCCTGCCGCTATCGTCAACTAATAAATATAATAAGTGGAGTCTTCCTTCCTGACTTCACCCTCTTCCAGGAGTTCTCTCATGACGGGGATCAGAGAACGCCAGTTTTCAACTGCTACGGTTTCGGCAATTTCCACCATCCTTAATCCTTCCGGGGTGTCTTCAAGAAGGCTCAGGATTTC
>CAYPQJ010000280.1:0-4123 GCA_964412835.1 uncultured Desulfobacteraceae bacterium
TCCCAGTTCCTGAAAATAAAGTTCAATGGAATCAACGAATTCTTCAATACGGGTTACGCTGATGGGGCGTTTCTGGCATGCACTCCCGATCCCCGAAATGATCTTTGCCCGATTGAAGGGCTCTCGTCTGCCGTCTTTTTTGACCACCATGGGAAGGACATCTTCCAGTTTCTCGTAGGTTGTGAACCGTCTGCTGCACGCCAGGCATTCCCGGCGCCGACGAATGGTTCGACCGTCTTTACTCAATCTGGAATCAATCACTTTGTTGTCAATCTTGGTGCAATAGGGACATTTCATGTTTCAAACCTCATAAGTTCTATCCCGGCCTCTTCCAGCATAGCATCAGCCAGATCATCTTTATAATCTTCGTCAAAATAAATTCTTTCTATCCCGGCATTAATGAGCATTTTAGAGCAGATGACACACGGTTTATTGGTGCAGTAAAGGGTAGATCCGGCGATAGAGATTCCGTGGTAGGCAGCCTGCACAATAACGTTTTGTTCAGCGTGGAGGGCCCGGCACAATTCATGTCGTGTGCCGGATGGGATCGAAGCTTTCTCCCTGAGACATCCCACCTCGATACAATGTTTGAGGCCGGCGGGAGCGCCGTTGTATCCCGTAGCCAGAATTCGTTTTTCCTTGACCAAGATGGCACCCACATGACGCCTCAGACACGTGGAGCGGGTAGCGACCATCCGAGTGATGGACATAAAATACTGATTCCAGGATGGCCTCTCATATTCCATTTGATCACACTATGTTATATGATTTATTTGATGTTACAAAATAACTTATTACGATGCATACAGGTAAGGATAAATGGGGAACGCTTGACATATTTCGGAAACAACGCCTCGAACCCGCCGTAAAACAGCCTCGCTTTCAGGGGCACTGAAGATATCGTTAATAAGCCCCGCTATTTGTCGAATCTCCGCCTCTTTTATGCCGCGGGTAGTCAGCGCAGGAGTTCCCAGTCTCAATCCGCTGGTGATTTTCGGCCCCTTTTTATCAAAAGGGACCGCATTCTTATTGGCCACAATGCCGGCTTCTCCAAGGGACTGTTCCGCATCGAGACCGGTAATCCCTTTGTCGGCCAGGTCAATCAGGACCAGATGATTGTCCGTACCGCCAGAGACCAGATCAAAACCATATTCCACCAGCCCTTCCGCAAGCGCACGGGCATTGAGCAGAACTTGTTTTTGATAGGCCTTAAAATCAGGGCGAAGCGCTTCTTCGAATGCCACAGCCTTTGCGGCAATGATGTGCATCAGGGGTCCTCCCTGGATTCCCGGAAAAACACTTTTGTCCAGTCTGGCGGCAAATTCTTCGGAACAGAGGATCAGGCCGCCCCTCGGGCCTCTCAGGGTCTTGTGGGTGGTACTGGTAATAAAATCCGCTTGTCCCACCGGGGAAGGATGAAGGCTTGTGGCAACAAGGCCCGCAATATGGGCCATATCAACCATCAAATAAGCGCCCACATCATGCGCGATTTCTTTAAAGAGTGAAAAGTCAATACGTCGCGGATAGGCGCTGGCTCCGGCGATAATGATCTTCGGTTTCTTTTTTTTGGCCAGATCACGGACCTGATCATAATCGATTCGTTGTGTTTCAGGATGCAATCCGTAAAAAACAGGGTCATAAATTTTCCCTGAGAAGCTTACGGGACTCCCGTGGGTGAGATGACCGCCATGGGATAGATCCATGCCCATGATCGTGTCGCCACTTTTGAGAAACGAGAGGTATACGGCCATGTTGGCTTGTGAACCGGAATGGGGTTGAACGTTTGCGTGTTCTGAATCAAACAGCCTGTTGGCCCGGCTTCGGGCCAGCCTTTCAACCCTGTCCACGAACTCACAACCCCCGTAGTAACGGGCCCCGGGATAGCCTTCCGCATATTTGTTGGTCATGACATTGGCCTGGGCTTCCATCACCGCCCGGCTCGCATAGTTCTCAGAGGCAATCATGACCAGGCTCTCCCTTTCTCTTGAAAGCTCCGCCTCAATCGCCCCGAAAATCTCAGGGTCCGTTTCCTTTAATGTCGGCTCTGTCAAAACAATCCTCTGCTAAAAGCGTTGGCCCCTTTGTTCAACCCGTTTCAATCAGCTTCAGTCGCAGTTCATGCCGCCCGCCAGTGAAGGACATCCGCAGGAAAAGTTCCACCATCTCAATGGCAATACCCTTTCCAATGACACGGCCGCCCATCACCAGAATGTTGGCGTCGTTGTGCTCCCGGCTCAGTCTGGCCGTAAAAAGGTTGTGGCACAGGCATGCCCTGACCCCGGGGTAGCGGTTTGCCACGACACTCATCCCGATACCGGTGCCGCAGATGAGTATGCCTCGTTCAAATTCTCCTTCAGAGACGGCTCTGGAAACTTTATGGGCCACCAGGGGGTAATCCATGGAGTCCTCGCTGAAGGTACCGGCATCCGTGACATCACAATCACGCAGTGTTTTCATAAATTCCCGGCAGGTTTCCTTCAGTTCAAAGCCGCCGTGATCCGATCCGATGATAATGTTCATGGGTCCACCCTTTTTTCGCCCTAATTTTCGTACGCAGCAAATATCAAAGAAGCATTGGTGCCCCCAAACCCGAATGAATTGCTCATGGCGGTTCGCACCGGGCTCTTTCTGGCCACATTGGGCACGTAATCCAGGTCGCACTCCGGATCAGGGGTCTCGTAGTTCATGGTGGGCGGAATGATACCGTTCTTGATGGTCAATACAGAGAAAACGGACTCGGTACCCCCCGCACCACCCAACAGATGGCCCGTCATTGATTTTGTGGAACTGATGCTGAGATTGTATGCATGCGCTTTGAAAACCGCTTTAATGGCTTTATTTTCCGAAGCGTCATTCAGCTGGGTGGATGTACCGTGAGCGTTAATATAGTCGATATCTTCGGGTGAAAGCCCCGCGTAATCAAGTGCCCCTTGCATGCAGGCAATGGCACCTGCACCCTCGGGATCCGGCGCAGAAACATGATGGGCATCACCGGTGAGTCCATAACCGACCACTTCCCCGTAAATTGGCGCACCCCTCTCAAGGGCATACGTCAGCTCTTCCAGGATCAGGATCCCCGCACCTTCCCCGATGATGAATCCGTCGCGATTCAGGTCAAAGGGCCTCGATGCTTTTTCGGGCGCATCATTGCGCGTGCTGAGCGCCCGCATGGAGCAAAATCCCCCCACTGCCAGGGGGGTAACCACAGCTTCAGCGCCCCCGGTAAACATGACATCCGCAATGCCTTCACGGATATACCGGAAGGCCTCTCCCACGGCATGGGCACTGGCGGCACAGGCGGTTTCTATTGAAATGTTAGGACCTTTGGCCCCGAATTCAATGGCCATCTGGCCCGGCGCCATATTGGCGATAATGCCCGGAATAAAAAAAGGGCTGATCCGTTTGGGTCCCTTTTCAATTAGGACGGAATGGTAGTGTTCCAGCGTGGCCAGACCCCCCAGACCGCTCCCTGTTACACAGCCCACGCGGTGAGCGTTTGTTGAGTCGATTATAAGACCGGCATCTTCCAGTGCCATCCTCGCCGAAGCAATGGCGTAATGGATGAAGACATCAAATCGTCGGATCTGCTGTTTGGCCATGAAATCCTGGGGGTTGAAATCCGTCACTTCCCCCGCAATCCGGGATGCAAAACCGGACGCATCAAATTTTGTGATGGTTCCAATACCCGATTTTCCAGCGCATACCGCTTCCCAGTTTTTCGCCACGCCTGTCCCCAGCGGCGTTACCATTCCCAATCCCGTTACCACAACCCGTCTGGCCATTTATCATTCCTCCCCGTATAATTTTGGTTTTCAGATAAACATACCGAATTCACCAGAGGGGAAAATTCTGCAGGTGTTTCATATGAATTTGACGGCTTTCCTTAAAAAAAGGTTTTGGGAAAACCACAATCATCCGAGTGCCGCCTTGACATAGTCGATGGTATCCTTGACGGTTGCTATCTTTTCAGCATCTTCATCGGGAATTGAAATGTCAAACTCTTCTTCCATGGCCATAATTAATTCAACCTGATCTAAGGAATCAGCCCCCAGATCATCCACAAAAGAAGCTTCGGGCACCACATCTTTTTCCGGAACATCCAGCTGCTCACAAATAATTTTCG
>CAYPQJ010000281.1:0-4094 GCA_964412835.1 uncultured Desulfobacteraceae bacterium
AGCTTTTTTCGGGTGATTTTTTCAGGGTTTACCTCAGCAGTGATGTGGTGGGAACGCAGTTGGGAGGGGCGCTCAAAAATGTGATTGCCATTGCAGCGGGTGTGGCGGATGGGCTTAATTTCGGTCATAATGCGCGAGCAGCACTCATTACTCGCGGGCTGGCAGAAATTACGCGGCTTGGGGTTCAAATGGGATCCAATCCCCATACTTTTGCGGGACTTGCGGGGATGGGGGACTTGGTCCTCACGTGCACGGGGGATTTAAGCCGAAACAGAACCGTGGGGTTTCAGGTGGGAAAAGGTAAAAGCCTTCATGAAATCACCGCACGGATGAATATGGTGGCAGAGGGCATAAAGACAGCCAAATCCGCTCATCAGCTAGCAAAAAAAATGAAGGTGGTTATGCCCATCGTGGATCAGGTGTATGAGATTTTGTATGAGGATAAAGATCCCCAGCAGGCGGTTAAAGAACTCATGACCCGGGATTTGAAGGTGGAGCTGGAGCATTGAATTCTGGCCGGATTGGCCGGATGCCGGCGTCAGTTTATGGAACCTAAATCCTGTAAGCGCTCGATAAGGCGGTAGATTCGGTAAAAGACGCGCTCCCGAAGGGTTCAACTTTTTGGAAAGAAAACCTCGGATTTTTGACAGCATTTCGGGGTTGCTTGATCCGTTTTATTCTTTCACCAATATATTGAAATACCGTAATTTCTCTGTATCTTTGAAAAAGTTGAATGCAGGTTTTAGGTGGAAAATAAAACTGTTAAAAAGGAAGCGTTTGAAAACCCGGAACCGTTCAATACGGATATTCTGGCAAGTGCATTAAAAACATCTCTTTTCGGGAAAAACATAATTTTCAGGGATACTATCGGGTCTACAAATGTCTTTTTGAAAAGGCTTGCCCAAGAAGGAGCACCCGAAGGAACGGTGGTGATTGCAGATGAACAAAGCGCCGGACTGGGTAGACTGGGCAGAGAATGGTTTTCAAAAAAGGGTGAAAATCTGCTTTTTTCCGTTTTGCTGCGGCCGCAATTGCCAACGAAGCAAGTGTTTGTTCTGACGATGATTTTTGCTTTGGCTGGAATTGAAGCGATTCATGGCATAAGTGGCTTAAATACCATGATAAAATGGCCCAATGACATATACATGGGGGGGAAAAAACTGGGAGGTATTCTGACCGAATTTTCGGTTGTGCAAGAAACCGTTCAGCATGTGGTTCTTGGAATGGGGCTGAACGTTAACTGGAATCCGGGAACGGAAAGGTCAGTCCTTTATCCCACATCAAGTATCTTTTCCGAAATCCATGAAAAGGTGTCGAGAGAAAAAATCCTTGGTAATTTACTGGAAAGATTAGAAATTTCTTATTATGAGGTTGGGCAGGATATGGCGCGCAGCGAAGATTTTTTTAAAAAGTGGCACGAAAAATCACTGATATTGGGAAAAACAGTGGTGATTGAGACGGGAAAAGAACGTATTAAAGGAGAAGCGGCAGGCATTGACCGCGACGGGGCTTTAATACTCATTACGAGCAACGGAGATGAGCGAAAATTTCTCTGCGGTGATGTGTCAGTTAAAATGAATTTTTCTGAGCAAAGAAATTTCTAATATGGGGAATCTTCGATATGGCAACTATTCAACCGGAAGGGAAAAACGTCAGACAAGCCATCAAGTGGATAGCAGAGAACTTGAAGGAAAACGAAGCCCAAAAGCCGAGAAAACTTATTGAGGAAGCGGGAGCGCGGTTTAACCTGTCTCCAAAGGATGAAAACTTTTTAAGGTCTTTTTATAAAATATATTGAATTAGTGTCTGAAAAGAAAACTAGAGTTTTTTTCTGACGCAGAGATTGGCGAAAAAGACAGTTTTCGTTTGGGCACGAATTAAGAGGATACATTGGCGAATAAAATACGGATTGCAGTTCTTTCAGGTGGGTGGTCCAAAGAAAGAAGTGTTTCCATAAAAAGTGGGAAAGCGGTTCTGGGCGCCCTGGATAAAGATAAATATGAAATTGGGTCATTTGATCCGAAAGATGATTTGAATGTTTTGTGGCAACAGAGACATGCGTTGGATTTGGTCTTTAATGTGCTGCATGGTAAATATGGAGAAGATGGGCGAATTCAGGGGCTCCTTGAGGTCTTCGGTATCCCCTTTGTGGGATCTGGTGTTTTGTCAAGCGCAATGGCCATGAATAAAAGGGTTACCAAGGAGGTATATAAAAATGTTGGTCTTCGGGTGGCGAAAGATATTATCCTCAAAAAAGAAAAAGGCATATGCATTAGTGAAATAAAGGAAATTCTGGGAACACCAATCGTCATAAAACCAGTGAGCGAAGGTTCCAGCATTGGTATTTCCATTATGGAAAATGACCGCGATATTCGTGTGGGCATTGAAAAGGCGTTCCAATTTGATCTTGAGGTCTTATTGGAAGAGTATGTTGCCGGACGGGAAATTACATGTGCCGTGTTAGGGCGAAAGCATCTTGAGACACTGCCAGTGGTAGAGATTGTACCAAATGATAGACACCGCTTTTTCGATTTTGACGCAAAATATACAGCCGGTGAGACCAACGAAATCTGCCCGGCACAAATTGATTCTCATATTGAAAATGAAGCTTCTGAAATGGCCAAAAATGCGCACCAGGCGCTTCAATGCCGGGATTGGAGCAGAAGCGATATGATTATCAATAATGATATGATTTATATGCTTGAAACAAACACCATTCCCGGGATGACGGAAACGAGCCTGGTTCCGCTTGCTGCAAAGGGTAAAGGATGGAGGCTCGGCCAACTGCTGGACAGAATGATCGCCACATGTTTGGCAGAACCGTAATAGATGGGAGAGAAGGAAATGTTTTAAGAAGAAGGGGCCAATGTTTCACGTGAAACATTGGCCCCTTTGACGTTCATGATGTCCTAATGTTGGGCCTTCAGGATGACGCAATAAAATACTGAGATAAAAAATGTTGTTAAGGCTTTTTTCAGGGATTTTTTGTGTCCTGAATGATGACGGGAGGACGCTCGGTCTCCAGAGGGACACGGCCCACCATCTTCAGGTCATATCCGTCCAGGCCTTTGATTTTTTTTGGGTTATTGGTCAGTAGGCGCATTTTTTTCACCCCGAGGGCAACCAATATCTGAGCGCCCACCCCATAATTTCTCAAATCCGCTTCCAGACAACCCTCCTTGTGGGCTTCCGACATGACTTGCCCATCACCCTCAAGGTTTTGGTAACGGGCCAGTCGTAAGCCCCTCCCTTCCTGCTGTATGTAGATAATAACCCCATGATCTTCCTGTTGGACAAGTTCCATGGCCTTATCCAGTTTGGCCCTGCAGTCGCACCTGATGGAATTGAAGATGTCGCCGGGTGTGCATTGTGAGTGAACCCGAACCAGAATGTCCTGTTCCGGGTCAATATCGCCTTTGACAAGCACCAGGTGTTCGTGTTTGTCAATATCGTTTATAAAGGCCATGGCGCGGAATTCACCTTGTGGCGTGGGGAGAACGGTTTCGGCGGCCAGGTGAACGAAGGATTCCGTGCGCATTCGATATTCGATAATGTCGGCCACGCTGGCAATTTTAAGATTGTGCTTTTCGGCGAAGACCTCCAGGTCTGGCATGCGGGCCATTGTGCCGTCATCCTTCATGATTTCGCAGATGACGCCTGCAGGTTTCAAGCCGGCAAGTCGGGCCAGGTCTACAGAGCCTTCAGTCTGTCCGGTCCTGAAAAGAACACCTCCCCGCCGTGCCCGCAGCGGAAAAACGTGGCCCGGTTGAACCAGATCCTCGGGTTTGGCATCGTCGTCAACTGCCACAAGAACCGTCCGGGCCCGGTCGGCAGCGGATATGCCGGTGGTCACCCCGATCCTTGCCTCAATGGATACTGTAAAGGCCGTTTCATAAGGGGAGCAGTTGTCCGTAACCATCTGGGGGAGTTTCAGCTTTTCCAGGAGGTGGGGCGCCATGGGCAGGCAGATAAGGCCGCGACCGTAGGTTGCCATGAAGTTGATGGCTTCTGGTGTGGTTTTTTCTGCGGCCATGGTCAAGTCACCTTCATTTTCCCGGTCTTCATCATCCACCAGGATAATCATTTTTCCTTCT
>CAYPQJ010000282.1:0-4017 GCA_964412835.1 uncultured Desulfobacteraceae bacterium
ATTTCCAGGACAGGCTCGGGGGCCATTTTCATAAGTCGGGGAATGTACCGGAATTGCCAGTGGGTATAGGGGAGCAGATTGCCCCCCGTCGTCAAAATCAACGGAAACTCTTCTTCCGCTCCCGTCAGGTTCTGTTCCACATCCGAGCGGATCGGAGAAGGATCATACCCTGCACTTTGCAGGCGCTCCGAAAAGATTTCCACTTTACCCGAAGGCGTGTTGAATCCCTCCATTTCATATTTTTTGTAGGTCCTCCGCTCGTATTCATGGATGCCCCCCTCGGCAATGAGGCTTTCATAGGAGACCCCCAGATCGCTCAGGAGATAATCAATTCCTTCTTCACAGCTCCCCCATGGGAAATACTCACCATAGCCCATGGCGTGGGCCAGTTTTACCCAGATCATCTGATCGGGGATACCGTACACAGGTCCCACCACGGCCCTTCTCAGTGTCACATGCGGTAGATTCAGATAAACGTTGATCCGGTGCTCATCCCGCTCCAGAAACGTGCATACCGGAATCACAACGTGCGCGTAACGGCTGTCGGGAGATTCCACCACATCAATGACAATGAGAAATTCCAGCTTTTTCAGGGCTTCTCGCATGCGTCTGCTGTTCGGCCACTGAAGGGTTGGATTTCCGCCGGTTATGGTCATCCCTTTAATGGGGTAGGGTTTTTCGTCCAGGATGGCCCGGGAAACACAGAGGGCGTGACCCTCTCCCCGGGCCCGGCAAAAGACAGGAAACCGGTCCGCGCCAACAGCTTGAACAGTCGATGGGGGCATGGGTGTGGTGATATCTTTTATCAATGGCTTCGGGGTAAACAACTCCCCGCCCGGAACATCCAGATTTCCCGTAATAGCCTTCAGAACGGCCAGAAGCCGTGCCGTATTCACGCCAAAAGGATGATGCTCCAGACCGTTTCCGGTGAACATACAGGCGGGCCTGTTTTCCGCATAGGCACGGGCCACCGTCCTGGCCTGTTCCGGATCGATACCGGTGATATCAGCGCCTGTTTCCGGTGAAAAGCGGGGTTTCGTGAGCTCTGCGCGCAGGGCTTCGAACCCGTTCACCCATTCCCCGGTAAAGGCCTGGTCCCAAAGCTCTTCATTCAATATCACATGAAGCATGTTGAGGATCAGTGTTTCATCCGTTCCCGGTTTGATGGCCAGATGGATATCGGCCCTTTGTGCCGTCTCGGTTTTTCGGGGATCGATCACGATCAGACGGGTATTTGATTTCCCGAGCCGTCTCATAATTTTCGGGGGAACCGGCTCATGGGATACCAGTGGATTGGCGCCCCAAACTATTATGAATCTGGAATTGGCCACATCCGGCTTTGTGAGTCCGCCAAAGGTCAGCGTTTCCCCGAGGGTGCGGGAGGCATTACAGATAGAGCCGACACTCATGAAATTCGGAGTACCGTAAACATTGGCAAATCGTTTCATGTAAAAACGGATTTCCTGGTGCCCTACACCTTCCCCATAATAGATACCCAGGGCCTGAGGACCCCATTTTGCCTTCAGCCTTCCCAGCCTGTGAGAGATATAGTCGAGAGCATCATCCCACGTGGCCTCACATAGTCGGCCCCCGTGACGAATCAGGGGGGTTTTCAGACGTTTGGGTGAGTAGAACAGATCAAGGGCGGATTTGCCCTTGACGCATATCCAGCCCTTATTGAAAGGATGTGCCGGGTTGCCGCGCACATGGACAGGTTTTCCTTCCTCCACGGAAACCAGGATGCCACAACCATGGTCACACATTCTGCAAAGGGTGGGGATCTCTCTTTTCTCATGGTCTTGACATAACTCCATAACTCCAACGATATCACCGGTATGGAGAAATGGCAACTTAACACACGGATCAAGCGGTGCCCCCAAACCCTTCTTTTTGTTTCACCTGCTTATAAATGATTCAAAATACAGATTTTCAACCGGCTTATCCGTATAATGATTCACAATTTTAAGGAGTTCTGTTTTTATCACCCCGAATTTCCCATCCCTGACCCATTCATCTACCTTTGTTTGATCAAGGTTAGTCAGAAAATCGCTTTTTATCATGTACATTTTTTATTCAAATCAGCTAATTGTTCCTCGTCTTCACAAGGGATAATCATTTTCATGCTCAGCAGACCTTTTTTACCGATATTCTGAATAACGTCACATTTCACATTTTTTATGTCTTCCCCGTTCTTTATTATTTTTGACAGGGATATTTCGCGGATGCTAATTTTTTTGTCATAGTAAAGAAGGGTCCAAACGCCGAAAATCAAAAGACCGGCAAAAGCGACTTCTTATCAGCGATTTCAAGTTTACATCCGTCCTCTTCAGTCTGCACAGGATATCGGACGACCATAGGTGTCTGGTCAAACTCGGCAGAGGGCATCTTGATATCACCGCCGAAATCCCATGCAACAGAAGATGCAAAACCGAACTTCAGATTTTCATCATTCCCATACCTCTGCAAATATTTCTTGCCATATTGCTCTTAATTTTTGCTATTTTCTAATATTTCAGGTATTGAGAACATTGATTTAATGAGGGCATTCCGCTGAGGTTCAAAGTAGAAGGTCGGGGACGATACTTATGGATAACAGAAAAAAGGAATTACTGAAAAAGATCTGGATGAATTAAGAAACCATCTCACAGAAAGAGAGAGAAAGCTTTTTTCCAAAACGGCCAGGAATCTGGGAAAGATATTGAATGAACCTGGAGAGTTATTTTTTAGGGACAGGGAATTTGCCGTTAAGACCATGACCTGGATTTCAAATCTGGACCAACAGGGAGTGATTTGCGAAAAAGTGGCCGAAATGTTGTTAAAGAAAGGCAACCATCCCAGTCTTGTTCATCTTAAAGATCAATTGTCCTGCGATTTTCTGTAATTATTCAAAAATTGGGAAGGAGAAACACCGAAATGAAACCCCTTGCGGAATGCGCTCTGTGTATTCTGGAATGGACCTTTGGAAGAACGGCGACTCTTTTAGGTGAAAGCCAAAGGGTCGAATTGATGAATACCCTGCTGGGCGTGCTGTATGATGAATTCAGGGTGGATCGAAACGTGGCCTTGATTGCCAAGAAAACCCTTTACGCAGTACATTCCAGAGTGCTGGCCGTCGGAACCGTTTACGATGCGATCAAAAAAGCCAGCAATGATGCAGCGAAAGCGCTGTTGCCCGAGGCCAGGCGATTCGTTCAAAAGGGTAAAACGCAACAAGAATGCTTCGAAAGAGCCTGCTGTCTGGCATCAACGGGCAATGTTTCACCTATTGCCGCTCCCTCGGGGGCACTGGAATTTTCAGACGCGGAAAATTTGATGGCGGGAAGGGGCCCTTTTCCAAGGGTGAAGGGGGATGTGTATGAAGCCGCCCGGGACAAACGACAAGTTTTGTTTCTTTTCGATAATGCCGGAGAAATTGGTTTTGATTCCTTGCTCATAGAACAATTGAAGGCCATGGGGGCTACGGTGACCCTCGTGCTCAAGGAGGCGCCCTTTTTTGAAGATGCCACCATTCGAGATGCCGTTTACTTTGGCCTGGATAAATTGAGCGACCGTGTGTTGAGCGTCAAAACCCTCTTTATCCCCGGCGAAAACGGTTCTGCTCTGGATGATGCTTTTAAGGAAAGCGATCTTTTGATCGCAAAAGGCACTTTCAATTTTGAATGCCTTTACGGGGAAACCCTTGGAAAACCCATCATCTATATGCTGAAAAGCAAATGCGGGCCCATTGCAAAAAAGTCCGGCGTTGATCAAGGCAATTTCTTTGTCAGACTCGAAGACGGCTAACTCCTGAATTGTTCAGGGCTCGATCCGACCTTTCGGTAAGCAAAACGTGGGGCTTCAAGGAAGCCTCGAACGTAGCCGTTACAAGGCTTCCCAGATTCCTCCGTTTTCGCTTTGCAGTGTTCACAATCCGCTCAATGTCAACGATGTAAAGGCGAGGCAATGACCTCAATCCCGACACTTTGCAGAAGGCCTTTGAGTCCGGTCCGTTTGATACCATGGGTATCACTCCCACCA
>CAYPQJ010000283.1:0-1683 GCA_964412835.1 uncultured Desulfobacteraceae bacterium
CGGACCCACGGCAAGGATTTCGAGCGCTTTTATGACGATGCCCGAAATAAGCATGGGGTCCGCTTTATCCGGTCCCGGGTCCCTGCCGTTGAGACCGTCAAAGGGCGGGACGAACTGGCCATTACCTATGTAAACGAACAAATGACGCCCACGACGGAATCTTTTGACCTGGTGGTCCTGTCCGTGGGAATGGAAACCCCCGAAGCGCTGACGGAACTGGCGAACCGACTGGATATTGACCTGACCGCGGGCCATTTCTGCGACAGTCCTTCATTTCATCCCGTGGCCACATCCCGGGAAGGGGTTTTCGTATGTGGCGCCTTCGCAGGACCCAAGGATATCCCCCAGTCTGTTGTGGAAGCCAGTTCAGCAGCGGCCGAAGCCGGGGCCCTTCTGAAAGAGGCCCGAAACACCTTGACGAAACAGGAAACCTTCCCGGAGGAACGGGTTATTGCCGGTGAACGGCCCAGGATCGGCGTTTTCGTGTGCCAGTGCGGCATCAACATCGGTGGTGTGGTGGATGTGCCGCAGGTAAGGGATTATGCGGCGTCGCTTCCTTATGTGGAATATGTGACCGACAATCTGTATACCTGCTCCCAAGACACCCAGGAGGTCATTAGTAAGGTCATTTCAGAAAATAACCTCAACCGCATTGTGGTGGCCGCCTGCACTCCCAAGACCCATGAGCCGTTGTTCCAGGAGACCCTGGTGGCTGCGGGGCTTAACAAATACCTCTTTGAGATGACCAACATCCGGAATCAGGATTCCTGGGTGCACAAAAATGATCCCCAAATGGCCACGGAAAAGGCCAGGGACCTGGTGCGCATGGCGGTGGCCAAGGTGGCACTCATGGAACCCCTGGTGGAAACAGAGCTTGAAATCAACCAGAGGGCACTGGTGGTGGGGGCCGGCATATCCGGTATGGCATCCGCCATGAGTCTTTCGGATCAGGGTTATGAGGTTTGCCTGGTGGAGCGGGAACCGTTTCCGGGCGGGCAGGGGAGTCTGCTGTTCAGGACCTGGAAGGGCGAAGACGTACAAATGAACCTCTCCCAAATGATTGATAAGGTCCAATCTGACCCGAATATCGACCTGCGCCTGAATACCGAGCTGGCGGGTGTGGAAGGATTTGTGGGGAACTTCAAAACGACCCTTTCCAGGGAGGGCCATGAAGAACAGGTGGAACATGGTGTGGCGGTGATTGCCACGGGGGCGTTCGAAGGCAAGCCGCATGAGTACCTGTACGGTGAAGATGATCGGGTGCTCACACATCTTGAACTGGATCAACGGTTCATCAGAAACGACCCTGCCCTGAAAGAGATGAAATCCGCCGTGTTTATTCAATGTGTGGGGTCTCGTGAGCCCGATCGCCCCTACTGTTCACGGGTCTGTTGCACCCATGCCATGGAAAGTGCTCTGCACCTGAAAGAATTGAACCCTGAAATGCGGGTGGTGGTCCTTTACCGGGATATTCGCACCTATGGGGAACGGGAATACCTTTACCGGGATGCCCGCATGGCAGGTGTTTTGTTTATCCCCTATACCGTGGACCGGAAACCGCAGGTTTTTTTGCATGAGGGATCTCTCAAAATTCAGGTGATGGACCCGTTGCTGGGGAGAGACGTGGCGCTGACAGCCGATCTGCTCTGCCTGGCATCGGCCATTGTTCCTTACCGGGATGAA
>CAYPQJ010000283.1:1783-3991 GCA_964412835.1 uncultured Desulfobacteraceae bacterium
TATAAGTCGGAGGACATAAGTATGGGAGCGGTTGATCTGGATCAATGCGATCCTGATTTTGTAAATGAATTGCTACAGCAGCCCGAAGCCGAGAAAATTTCCGCCTGTTTTGGTTGCCGCACCTGTGTTGCCGGATGCCCCATGTCGGCCGTAAACGATACCTTTAACCCGGCGCGGATTATTCGCATGGCCCTTTACGGTATGAAAGAAGAGATCCTTAAAAGTTCCTTCATCTGGCTCTGTTCCAGCTGCTATACCTGCCAGGAGCGATGCCCGCAGGGGGTTCGGATTACGGATTTCATGACGCTACTAAAAAACATGGCTGTCAAGGAAGGTCATGAACCGGCCGGTGTGAAAGCACAGTTGAAGTTGACAAAGGGGCAGGGCAGGATTTATCCGCTGGACGGTTTTGATAATAAAAAGCGTAAAAAGGCGGGATTGCCCCCACTCCCCACATCGTGTGATGTGATCAGGGAACTGTTTCCGGATCAGGTATAGTTTAACCCAAAACCGCGGCTTGCCGCTTTAGGAACACTCCATGAAATATGCACTCTTTTTAGGTTGTACCATCCCCGCAAGGGCACGAAACTATGAGCTTTCCGCAAGACGGGTGGCGGAAAAAACAGGGGTCGAGCTGGTGGATCTGGAAGATTTCATCTGTTGCGGTTTTCCCACCAAGGCCGGGGACATGGATGCATCCCTGTTGATGGCCGCCTATAATCTGGCCCTGGCCCGGAAGCAGCATCTGGATGTATGCGCCCTGTGTAGTTCCTGTACGTCGGCTTTGTCTGAGGCCGCCCATCACTTATCGGAAAATGAGGAAGATCTTGCGAAGGTGAATGAACGATTGTCCGCCGTGGGATTGCAGTATGAGGGTTCGCCGAAAATCCGGCATTTTGCGCGGGTACTGTTTGAAGAGGTGGGGGCTGAAGAAATTCAAAAGCATTTTGAAAAGGATTTGAGCGGACTGAACATCGCAACCCATTACGGTTGCCACTATTTGAAACCGTCCGAAATCCATGATGGCTTTGATGACCCGGAAAACCCCACCTCCTTGGAAACGCTTGTGGCATTGACCGGCGCAACCATTATCGATTACCCGGGAAAAAAGACCTGCTGTGGAGGACCGGTGCTTCCGGTGGATGAAAAATCAGCCATGAGTGTCACCAAGGGAAAGCTGGATAATCTGAAAGCGGTCGGCGCAGACGCCCTCTGCCTGGTATGCCCGTTTTGCTCCGTCATGTATGACGGGAATCAGAAAAGTATCGAGAGCGAGTATGAAACCGAATACAAAATCCCCGTTTTGTATTTGACCCAGATTCTGGGCATGGCCATGGGCTTTGATCGAAAGGCCCTTGGGCTCAATATGAACGTGGTGAAAACCAAGGATCTGCTCAAACCTTATTTCTAACCGTCCAAACAGGAGTCTTATGATGGCTGTTTATCTGGTGCAGCACGGTCTGAGTCTGCGGAAAGATGAGGATCCCGAGCGCGGTTTATCGGAAGCGGGCATTGTGGATGTGGGGCGCATTGCGGCGGTGGCAAAGGGCTACGAAGTGCCGGTGGCATCCATTTTCCACAGTGGTAAAAAGCGGGCACGCCAGACTGCTGAAATTTTTGCTTCGGCCCTGAACCCGGAAGGCGGTGTTGCGGAAACGACCGGTCTCAGTCCCATGGACGATGTGCAGGTTTTTTCAAGAAACCTGTTTCCTCAAGACAACCGCATGTTTGTGGGTCATTTACCTTTTATGGAAAAACTGACGGCCTTTTTGATCACCCGGGACGAAAAACGACCGGTTTTTCAGTTCCAGAACGGGGGGGTTGTCTGCCTGGATCAATATGGGGACAAAGGCGGCTGGGTGATCAAGTGGACGCTCATGCCGCATATCCACTGAAAGCGGAGGTGACCCCCTTTCTGTCTTATGACCTCCTATCCATTCTGATTCAGGGCGTTGATTACCGCATCAATATTCAAGGGTTGCTCGATTTCCTCGATTTGAGTATATCACAGGCTTTTTGAATTGCTGATAAGAGTCAAGGTATGTCAGTAGAGCGGGATTTTGAGATACCATCTGGGTATACCCAGACCAAATTCAGCTGCCTTCACCAGTATCCATGGTTTTTTTTCATCGCCCACTTACTTGTTATCCAGGCTGAAACATCTCAGGCAGTGGCACCTTACCAGGGAACCGAAAGTCGGTCCACAAC
>CAYPQJ010000284.1:0-3989 GCA_964412835.1 uncultured Desulfobacteraceae bacterium
AACACGCAGTCGTCTCATGCCCATCAACCGTAAATATCCCCTGGATCAATTGATTGAAGCCTGCAAGTCATTCCCCCTGCCCAACCGGCGAATGATTACCTTCGAGTACATTCTGATAAAAGATACCAACGACCGGGATCGGGATGCACATAACCTGTGCCGGCTGCTTTCCGGACTCAGGGCAAAAATAAACCTGATCCCATTGAATGCGGATCCGGAATCACCCATGGCGCCGCCTTCCATGGACAGAATCTTTCATTTTCAGAAAATACTGACGGACAAACACTTCACCGCAATCATTCGCAAAAGCAAAGGCCGTGATATCCTGGCGGCATGTGGACAATTGAAGGGCGCATTTGAATCAAAATTCTGTTGACTTTCCCCGAAATTTTGTGATAGGAAGCCCACGGGTCGTAACTTGGAATCAGCACCCCGTAGAGGGCGGACGCGTCAACACCATGGATAAGGAGCTGAAAAAACAGATTAAGGACCTTGGTTTTATCAGCAGTGTCGGCATGTCCATGGCCTTTTCCATCGCCGTGGGAGCGTTAGCCGGTTTCTACCTGGACAAATATTTCGACACGAAGCCGTGGCTTTTTTTTATTTTCCTGGGATTCGGTATTGCCGCTGCATTCAGGAATCTCTATATCCTTTACAATAAAGCAAAAGAGATGTGATGGTCGGGAAAAAACTACAGGATATCAAGACATTCAACTGGGTCATTCTGTTTATATTGGGTGCATTGAGCGGTGTTTTCATGGAAGTTCAATTCACCCTCGGGGTGATCCTGGGTGGACTGATTATCATTGCCAATTTCAGCCTTTTACACCACACCATGCGCAGCGCTTTTTCGGATCTGGGCGTGATGAGGGGCAAAAAAATGGCGCTGGTTGCAAAATTCTATTTTAGGCTTGCCATTATGGGCCTGATTATTTATATCCTTATCACCAACGGCTGGGTAAATCCTCTGGGTCTGGTCGTCGGACTTTCAATCGTTGTGCTCAGTATCCTGAATTTCGGGATTCGGGCTGCTTTTAGAACATCTTCGCAGGAGGCGGTATAATCTATGGAGCATCCTATTTTTTTCATTGACGCAATTCTGTCCGCTATGGGGTTTGAGCATTTCGCCCATCATTATTCCCATGTGACTTATACGTGGCTCACCATGCTCATCCTGATTCTGAGCGCCCTTTTCATGGCCAAAAAAGTTAAAATCGTTCCTGAAGGGGGACAGAACTTCTTTGAAGTGCTGATCAGCGGCCTTGAGAACTTCATGGTGGAAATCACGGGGCCTGAGGGAAGGTTCTTTTTTCCCTTTATCGCCACCGTATTCCTCTTTGTTCTCGTTTCCAACCTGATCGGTCTGATTCCGGGGATGTTCTCTCCCACGGCCAACCTGAACACCACGCTGGCCCTGGCACTATGTACTTTTATTTACACCCATGTCATCGGCATCAAATTCCACGGTATCAAGTATATCAAGCATTTCTGTGGCCCCGTCTGGTGGCTCATCCCCTTGATGCTTCCCATTGAACTGATTGGTCATCTGGCACGCATCATGAGCCTGAGCGTTCGACTTTTTGGAAATATCTTCGGTAAAGAGATGGTCCTGGCCATCCTGTTCAGTCTGGCGGGGCTTTACCTTGCGCCGCTGCCCATCATGTTCCTGGGCATCCTGGTGTGCTTTATTCAGGCGCTGGTGTTCATGCTCTTATCCACCATGTATTTTGTCGGCGCCATGGAACACGCCCACTAAATTCAAGGGGGCTCGAAAAACAAAGAAAACACCTCCCTTCAAGGGGGGGGTTAAAGTTTATGGAAGAAGGCCATAAAAAAATTCTAAGGAAAGGAGGTCTACTATTATGAACAAGAAAACGCTGGTTGGTATTTTCGCAGCAGTCATGGTGATCGGTTCAGCTTCCATGGCGTTTGCGGGGGAAGATGCGGCTGTCAAGGCTGCCGGTCTCTGGGTATTCTTCGGAATCGCCATTGCCTGTGGACTCGGCATTGGAATGGCTGCCATGGGTACCGGTATCGGTATGGGTAATGCCATTAACGGCGCCCTTCAGGGAACAGCAAGGAATCCGGAAGCGGGCGGAAAAATCATGACCACCATGATCATTGGTCTGGCCCTGATTGAATCCCTCTGTATTTACGCTCTGGTTATCTGCTTTATCCTTGTTTTCAAGATTCCGGACCTGGGAGGCATGCACGAGCTCATCGTTAAGTCCCTGGGTGGTTGATCAACAACTTGTAGAAAAAAGAGGGCCTGCTTTTGCGGGCTCTCTTTTTTTCCACTCATGTGCATTATTTCACAATGCATTTTTCAGCATCAGGATGGGTGCACGATGCCAAAGGAATCTAAAATACCCAACCCCACCATCAAGCGGCTGGCCGTCTATTCCAGGCCACTTGAAATTCTGCTTGAAAGCAAACTGCCGGTCATATCATCGGAAAAGCTGGCGGGGCTCTGTGGTGTGAATCCTGCCCAGGTCAGAAAAGATCTGGCGTATTTTGGCGAATTCGGCATCAGAGGCGTGGGATATGATGTGCGGCATCTGCTCAATGCCATCAAGGGTATTCTGGCAACGGACCGGGAATGGGCCCTGTGCCTTGTGGGCATAGGGCACTTGGGAAGCAGCCTGGTCCAAAGTGAAAATTTCAAAAAACGAGGCTACATCGTCAAAGCCGCCTTTGATTCTGATGCCAGAAAGGTGGGTAAAAAACTCGCCTGCGGATTGACCATTCAGTCTGCTTCATGCATCTCACAAACGGTGCGCAAGTTAGGCATTGAAATCGGACTCATTACAACCCCTCCCCATGAAGCGCAGCGGGCTGCCCATCTCCTCCAGGAAGGCGGCATCGGCGCAATTCTTAATTTTACCACCATTCAGATCCGAGCACGAAAAAAGTGCTTTGTCGAAAACGCGGACCTGTCCGTGAAGTTTGAAAACCTCGTCTATCACCTGGAACAGTTGGATAAGATATGAAATAACGGTTTACAGTTCGCAGGTTTTTCAGCTTTCATGTGTTTCCCACAATGCATCGTGTCAACTGATCCCCATTCCCCGGAGCAGGAACCCCAAAACAATCCATCCCTCCACTAATTTTTGATTAAAATCTGAAAATTACACTTAAGCCACGCACTTCAGACATATAGACGACCGAACATCTCGAATCAATTGATATGGAATTATATCGGCATTGTAGCATCAGGAGTCTTGCCAGCGTGCACTGGCAAGGCCCGAACCCGTCTCAAATACCTCACTTTGCCGGAGGTCGCTGACGATGGGTGTCTCCTGTTTTCAATTTGGCTTTTAGAAATCTCGCTGCAACGTCTGCCGGGCTCATCTTCTTTCCGTCCACCTCGAAGTTGAGACGCTGCATGGTGGCATTGTCGAGCATGCCCCCGAGGAGGGATAATGCATTACCCACTTCAGGATGGGCCGTGAGACATTGCTGCCTTACCACCGGGGCCGCCTGATAAGGGGGAAAAAACCCGTGGTCGTCTTGGAGGGGCGTCAGGTCGTACGTGGCGATACGGCCATCGGTGGCAAAAGCGCAGATCACATCGACCTCCCGGTTTGCAATCGCCTGATACATTATGGCGGGATCCAGATCCTTTACCTCCAGAAATTCGAGGTCATAGACACTGCTCAAGCCGGGATAACCGTCCGGCCTCTCCGCGAATTCCGCAGTGAACCCGGCACGAAGCTGAGATGCTGTGTCTTTAAGATCAGAAATGGTGTGCCACTGTTGTTGTACGGCATCGTTTTCACGGACAGTAATGGCGTAAGTATTGTTGAAGCCAAAAGGCTTAAGCCAGCGCATGCCAAAGCGTTCGTGGTATTCTTTCTTCACCTGATGTAATGCTGTCTCAGGGTCGGATATAGTTGGCGCTTTGAGGATCGCTGTGAGCCCTGTTCCGGTATATTCGGCATAAAGGTCGATTTCCCCATTGACAAGGGCCCCATGACAGATCATGGTTC
>CAYPQJ010000285.1:0-3973 GCA_964412835.1 uncultured Desulfobacteraceae bacterium
TGCAGACCGAACTGTACGGCGACGGGCTCATGCTGCTGCAGAAGATGGGGATTGTTACCAACCGAAAGAAAAAGGCCAATCTGGGGTACAGCACCACATCCTTGATCATGGGATCCGGAGACCTCTATGACTTCTGCCATATGCGTACCGGGGTGCAAATGCGCCCATGCGCTTACACAAACGGGGCAGACATCATTCGCAAAAACAGTCCGTTCATTTCTATCAATACGGCATTGGGCATCGACCTGTTCGGCAATGTCTGGGCCGATTTCATCGATCCTGGGAAATATTACAGCGGTGTCGGTGGCCAGCCCGATTTCATTCGGGCCATCAGCCGCCGGGAATACGGTGCGGCCATTATCGCGGTCAAAAGCATCACGAACAAGGGCCTCTCAAAGATCGTGGCCCATCACCCGGCCGGCGTCACCCTGACCGCATCTTCCTATGACGGCGTGGTGATTGTAACGGAATACGGGGTCGCGGACCTCCGAGGGTTGACCACCGGAAACAAGGCTTTGGCCATTGCCGGCATCGCCCACCCGCAGTACAGAGATGATTTGCTGAAACAGGTGGTTGATGATCCGTTTTTCACCAAACCCCAAGATTTCAAGATGGGCCGGGTTCCATACGGGGTAAGTCTTTATGCCGGCCATGTCCCGGAACCTGAAATCGGGGCTGCATCCTAATTCGTGCTGGGTCAGGAATGACGGAAACCGGTACGTTGATTTCCCAATTCTGCTAACGACTCGAAAACAGTGCCCAGGGATGTCCCACCAGATTCCTCAGATAAGGGGACTGCCAGGCGAACCGGGGATAATCCAGAAGAAAGTGAGACCATTGGAACTGGGAACCATCCGGGTGTCCCATGCGCGCCCAGAAACTCATTTTCTCGGCCAGTTCCGCCGTGATCACCTTGGCCTCGTTGGCGCCGAAGGGCCTGGGGGCTTCAGCACCGGGAATTTCGGGAATATCCGTGATTTCCATGCGGGCCATGAGGACAAGACCACCGGGATTGATCCGACCCAGGGCCTGTTCAAACTGGTCGGCTTCAAACGCCATGGCCAACTGAGCGTCGACCTCCCCCTTGTGCTGCTCCATAAGCGCCTGCCAGCGCATTCGACGCGCGGTTACACAGTTGGCGTTGGACAGATCATCGGGCCAGTTGGATAACGTTTCCCACAAGGTAGGGCCGCATTCCTCCCGGATCATTTTGGAATCATCCACATAGTTTTCTCCATCGTAAAAACCGGTCTTTGATCGGGAAAATGTGACGTTTAAAAGACCCAGTTCCAGTTTTCCAATTTCATTGGTTTTAATGTCCCCGATCAACCAGGTGTTGGCATAGCCGCCGTTGTTTCCTTCGGACATGATCCTTACAAAATCGTTCAGGTTTTCAGAATACTGGGCTGCTCTGCGGGCCCTGATAAATTCGGGGATACCGTTTGTGTCAAACCCTTTGAAGTTTCCGATGGTGGTTTCGGTAATGACCATGCCGCCGCTGTTGACGGCAAAATCCGTTCCACTGTGAATAAACCCGGGTGCACACTGAAGCATGACCCGATAACCGTTTGAGGGGTGAACGTCCAGAATCACATTGAACCTTTGTCCAATGATGTAATCATCCCATGAGTTGTGTCCCATGACGATCCGGCCGTCTTTCGTGTAGGGCGTGGTGGCAATAAAGGCGGAGCAGCGAAATGGGGGCGAAATACGACGCCCCCATTGTTTTTGGCCATCCGATTCCCCCTCAAGCCATGGCAGATAGTAGTCCGCCAGTTCGAAAAACGCATTTTCCGCTACGATATCCAGCATATCCACCGTCATGCCCCGTAGCCGCATACCCCCGACAATCCAGGCAATTTCAGTCAGGTACTCTTCCCCCAATTTATCCATCATGAAACTCTGGGCCGCATCCCGAAAAAAGTCCCAGTTTTTTCCGGTGTTTTCTTTCAAGTAGACTTTCAGCACCGAAATGAACTCATTGATCTCGGGCGCCATGAGCGCACCGTACTGCAAACCCCGTTCAGCGGGTTCACCCTCGATGTGAACGAATATCCATCCGGCCCGTTCTTCCCGAAACCCGGAACCGAAACGGTCCAGGCTGAAACAGAGGGTTGTATCCAGAAAAAGCCAAGACCCCATAATCAGAAACAAAAAGAAAAAACGGAAAAAAAACGTCTTCATTGCATTTCCTCCTCCTCGATACTGAATAATGAAAATGGTTTTACGATTTCACCGGCTTTTTGAGAAAAAGCGAAAACACCATACCCGCCAGTGATATGCCCCCCGCCACCAGAAATGGGATGGTGAAGGAATGGGTGACATCGGCAATATACCCCCCCAGTAACGGCCCCAGGGCCTGGCCTATGCCGAAAAACAGGGTGATGAACCCCAGCCCCGCCGGTGCAAGTCGGGGCCCCACAAAGTCGCCGGCCGCTGCCGCCATGATGGTGGGAATGCTCCAGGCGGTAAAACCGAACAGAACGGCGGACAGGTAAAAGCCGAATTTGACCTTAACCAGCGCATAAATAATATAGGAGATGCCCAGGACCAGGTAGGCCAGGGCCGCCCCCCGGCTTCTCCCCAGCCGGTCGGAGATGCTTCCCCAGATGACGCCGCAAAAAACGCTCAATCCTCCTACCGTGGCCCATAACGTGCCGGCCCATGCCTGGGATAGGCCGATTTCCTTGACCAGATAGGCGGCGAAAAAGACCATATAGATGATATAGGACAGGCCATAGAAAAAGTAGACGAGGCCCAGGTACCAGACCGACGGCATTTTGTAGATCCGGGTCCAGTCAAGGGAAGAGACCTTGCTTTGGATGCCGGAAGCAGCGGCCCGGTCATCTTTCTTTTGAACCCCTATGGGAGATAGCCCCTTATCCTCGGGACGACTGCGGATAAAGAGGAATACCACCCCTGAAATCACCAGCACGGCTCCACCCAGAATATACCAGGACATGCGCCACCCTTCCGGGCCGAAAGCCTGGAGGATGGGAGGCACCACCAGCCCGCTGATAAGGGTTCCCGCCCCGATGCCCCCCGAGACGATTCCCGTGGCAAACCCCCGTCTTTCCATGGAAAACCAGGCGGACCCCAGGGCCATTGCCGGTACGTAGGCCGCACCGTTGCCCAGACCCGTCATCAGGCGCATGCCAAAGGCGAAACCAAAATTTTCAGCAAGGCCGGTCAGCACCATGGTGATGCCCATGAGAACCAGCGCCAGGGTGATGACAATACGGGTTCCAAAGCGTGCCGCCAGAAACCCACCAATGATGGCCATGGTCAGGTAGCCGATGAAATTTCCGGTGCCCAGAAGTCCCAGCTGCGTGTAATCAAGCTGAAGCCCGTCTTTCATGGCGGGCAGAATGATGGTGTAAGCCATCCGGCCAAAACCGTGGGCGGCGATGGTGGTGAGCAAGCCCATGAAAATGACAACCCAGCCGTAGTGCATTTTTCCCCGTCCCATGCTGTTTCTCCCTAATGAGGCTTTCTCTGATTTGATTTTGGATAAAAAAGTAAGAATGTCCGAAAAAAGATGATTACGAGCATATGCCCGACCTTTCAGTTTGTCAACAATTGCAAGGATATCATGGCGATGAAATTTCTTGTAGCAATTGAGACTAAGAATCTTTTCTATTTAAACCCCTGTCTTTTTTTCCTGCGGATGACATGAACATCATGCTTTTCCTTTGGAAATTCCTCCGCCACTTGGTCAATCAGACCACGGGTTTCGTCTGTAGAATCATCTAATATCATCAACGTTTAAAGGTTGACATCAGGCCAAACTCATGGATAATCAAATCATGAAGGCTGTTAATGAAGGCAGCCGAATTCAAGGTTACTTGTTGAATCTCAACGGTTGACGTTTTAGAGAAAGGGGGCCCCCATGAACACGAACACCATTAAAATCAGACTCATGAAGGCTGACGATTATGACGCTGTGGTTGGGATTGACGAGAAAGTACTCAAG
>CAYPQJ010000286.1:0-3944 GCA_964412835.1 uncultured Desulfobacteraceae bacterium
TGATGACCCTTGCAAATGGCCCCGAAAGCGTAAGCGCCATTGCTTTTTCAGGGTCGAAACCGAACGAACCCTGGCGCGTGTCAATCAAAAGGCTGACAGACGGGTTTTCACACAGGTTTTGATACTTGCGGCCTTCATTCAGCGTTATGAGATAAATCTCATCACATGAATCATTGGTGGCATAGGCCATCAGCGAACAATGGGGCCGATTCTTTGAGGCGGTGGCCAAAACGCAAGCCCCCTGTTCTTTTATCAAAGTCCTGATCTTCTCCCGAATATTTTCATCCATTGTTTTTCCTGATTGGGATAATGTCATACTCGTCATATGAACATTCAAAAAAGTTTATAGTGTTGTATCCGTTCCGATGATCACGATTCCCAGATAGCCGTCCACCGTGATCCGGTCGCCGGTTTGAATGAGGGTTGTAGCATCCGGAACCCCCGTGACACAGGGAAGGCCGTACTCCCGCGCGATGATGGCGCCGTGAATCAACATGCCCCCGCGGCGTTCCACAATACCGCCCGAGAGCGGAACCACAAAGGTCATGGTGGGATCAACAGCATCGCACACCAGGATCTCTCCGGCCTGAAATTCGGCCAGGTCGAGCACTTTTGATATGACCCGGGCCGGCCCTTCCGCGAGTCCGGGACCGGCAGGCTGCCCGGTCAATTGCCGGGGCCTGAAATCAAAATGATCATCCGCTGTTGTCTCATTTACGGTGGAATGGGGAACGTAGGCTTTTTTCTTAACAACGGCAATCCGGTCTTCATGAAAATTTCGGTCTTTCGCCGAGGCCGAGTCGGAAGACAAACGCATCTCGGCCAGAGCAACCGCCTGGTCCAATGCCGATTCGATCCTGCCAATGTAAATATTGTCATCGTCCCGCAGCCGATAACTGGCTCTGGCCAAATCGAGCATTTCCGCGGCTTCTTCTCTTTTCTGCCCCTTGAAACGGGACAGAAACGAATCCGTGAGAGCCGTAATGTCCCTTTGGGCCCTGGCGGTGGTTTTTGCTGCGGACATCCGAAGTAGGAAGCCGCACATATGAACCCGGCACGCGTTCAAGGACGGATCGGGGCAAATGAGTTGCCCGTAATTTGAGACAAAACGGTCCAGCCGCGTTAGAAAACGCGGATCCGCATTCTCAAGATCACCTGTCTCCAGCAATTTCCGGAGTTCGGATTTTTCCCGAATATCCCGGGCCAGTTCCTCAAGGAGACGGTTTCGCTTAAGGCTTTCCATTTCCGTTGCCGCCAGAAGGCTCATGAACTCGTGCGGGTCGGAAGGGTGTACGCTATCGTTGTAGATCTGTCCGAATAACCGAGCGCCGTGTGCGAAAGGAATGAAATCGTGCCAATAAATTCCCACCCATTTCTGGTGGACGCGACTTCGCCGTTCAACTTCCCGCACCAGTTCATGGAGGGATAAGTCATCCGGATTTTCGGATTCCAGAAGGGATGCCTCCTCGACCATGGCCGGGATCAGCTGCTCTTCGATTTTTCGCCGAAGTGCCTTGAGATTGTCGAAACTCCGGCTCAGGCTCAGGTACCAGGTGCGATCATCAGCTTCGCCATCCCCTTTTTCCGTGGTAATGGGTCGCGATTGAAGCAGATAGAGGATCTCTTTAAGAAAAGTCCATTCCACATCCTGGGGACTTTTAAAATGTTCTTCCGCAGCCATGGCCAACCGGTACACAGCGCCCACCTCCCCCTCCTTCAAGGGTGCTTGTGTCGCCATGGGTGAAGGGAGACTTTCCAGGGAGGCACCTTCTTTTGTGGGGACAACCCAAAGGTCCCTTTTGGGCTGCGTGTGAGAAAGGATTTTCCCCGAAGCCCTTTCCAGCAACCAACGGTCAGGCTCCACCGTGCCGTCCACCAGGCCCTGATTCAAGCCATACACGGACTCAATCACCGCCTGCGAAGGATCGACAGGGCTTCGGCAAAACGCGACGCCTGCGCGATCCCCAAGGACCATTTCCTGTATCACCACGGCCATGGTGCTCTTTTCGGGATCAAGCCCCAGTTCCCTGCGGTAGAGCAGGGCCGCATCGGACCAGAGGGATGCCCACACCTTTATAACATGTTCCAATATGGCATCCCGGGTGCGCACGTTCACATAGGAGTCGTGAAGACCGGCAAAAGACGCTTTTTTTGAGTCTTCCCCGGGCGACGACGACCGAACGGCCGAGGGCTGGTCCCGAAAGCATTTGGCGATACTATCTCCGAGCGCATCCTTCAAAGCCCCGGGCATAGGGGTGGTCAGGAACATATTCCGAATGCGAAGGGACGCATCCCACATTTCTTCCCATCGCATGTCTTCGAATGCTTTCCGATGAATTTCCATGAGAATGCGTTCCCGAATGCCGGTGGATAACACATAACGATCATAGACGTCGGAGGTGACACACAGGGCCGTGGGCACATTGAATCCGGCTCTATGTAAGGAAGCCAGCGCAAATGCCTTTCCCCCGACCTTTGGCCGGTCTTTTTCACTAATGTGTTCTATGGGCAGAATCAGGGTCATGACGGCATATGGATTTCAACGACGTTCTGAAATCGTCTCACCAGGTAATAGGTTCCGACGGTCAGTTTTAGAAAAGCACAACTGGGAGAATTAACGAACTCCTTCAGGTAGGGGTGTTTTTCAAGATAGAGGGGCAATGCCTCTCGTCTTTCGGCCACTGAAACTTCCCCCACAACGCCCGTGGCGGTAACGGCCATGGCCGAATGGATGTCCGCCTCCTCATTGGAGCGGTTGTCCACGAGCATGGCCGCCCGAGAGTTCGAGGTCAGATTGGCGTACTTCCGGGTGGACCTTGTGGTGGCAAACAGGAGTTTTGATAGATCGGGGTCAGCAGCAAAAGAGACGAGACTGGCATAGGGCTGTCCGGCATTGTGCGTGGACAGAACGGCCAGCCGCTGGGTGACCAGGAGTTGGCCCAAATCCCGGATCAAAACCTCTCTATCGTTCATGCGTATCCTCTCTTATCCGGCCTTTTCATGAGACCAAACGGTTAGGAGGAAATTCGGCGTTTGTGGTGGGATGTTATCAGTTTAACTTAGAAAATGCAAGGATGCTCTTGAGCAATGCCCTGAGGAAATCCCGACAGCATCGGAACGCTCCAGAGCATGGTCCTCCCAAAATTGCAGCAAAGATGTTGACAGCATTCCTTGCCGCCTATATAGTTTTTAGCAGGCGTTTCGGATCTACATGGGATGCTAGACAGCGAAGCGGCCGAACAAGGATTTGTATGGGTAAAGGACAAAGCGGGAAACGAGTTCGTCTGTCACGTAACTGATCTGAAGGACCCCAAGAATGTTAGTGAAGATGATCTCAAAAACTGCTTGGATGACGCTACCATTGGTGTCAACATTGGTGACTAAAAACAGGACCGACTCAATCCAAACGCATCAATAATAAAAATGGGGAAAAAGGCCGTGGAAAATAATCCATGGCCTTTTTTGTATCACCTTTCAATCAAAGCTTGGGTGACATTTAAGTTATTAACTTGCCTTGCCCAAGTATCCAATTTCTTTTTTTCTTATGCCGTTTATGGGTTTTTTATTTGCCCCCGGAAGGTATTCCTGTATGCTTGTCGTTGAAGCTGATTGGATAGGGAGTTCATCATGGAAAAGATTCGTATAGGTGTCAGCACATGTCTTCTTGGGGAGTCCGTGCGGTATGATGGCGGGCATGCCCGCGACCGGTATGTAACGGATACGCTGGGGCAGTATATGGAATTTATGCCCGTTTGCCCCGAAATGGAGGCAGGTTTGGGACTGCCCCGCGAACCGATCCGCCTGGTGGGAGATCCGGAATCACCCCGCGTTATAACGATTAACACGAACAAAGACCTCACAGAAACCATGTCCAACTGGGCACAACAGCGGGTGAGGGAACTTGAAAAAGAAGACTTCTGCGGTTTCATTTTCAAAAGCAAATC
>CAYPQJ010000287.1:0-3923 GCA_964412835.1 uncultured Desulfobacteraceae bacterium
CTTTCAAACGCCTTTACCGGAAAGGAAACCACTTGTTTTTACGGCAGGGTCCTGGATCGGCACTTTCCGGTTCTGGCGGATATCCTGTCTGATATTTTTGTTCATCCAACCTTTCAGCCCGAGGATATGGAGCGTGAGCGGGAGGTGATCTTTCAGGAAATTAGCATGGTGGAAGATACCCCCGACGATTATCTTCATGTGATGTTCCAAAGTTTTTTCTGGCCCGACCATCCCATCGGTCGTTCGGTCCTGGGAAGCGTTGAAACCGTTGCCGGAATGGACCGGGAAATGATTCGTGAATATATCAGGAAATTTTATGTTCCTGAGCGGGTCCTCGTGGTGGCAGCCGGCAATGTGGATCATGATAAAATGGTCGAGTATTTCAGGCCGGTTTTTGAAGTGGACAGGGATTTTTCAGGTGATAATCCCCCAAGGAGTCAGCCCATAACCAGCGGTGGCGTGCTGGTGAAGCATAAGGCACTGGAACAGGTGCACCTCTGCCTGGGTAGCGATGCGCCAAGCCAGATGGATGAATCGCGATTTGCCTGTGCGCTGATGAATACCATCCTGGGCGGCAACATGAGTTCGAGGCTTTTCCAGGAAATCAGGGAGAATCAGGGGCTTGCCTATTCCGTGTATTCTTTTTTCTCACCCTATGCGGATGCCGGACTTTTTGGTGTTTATGCGGCTACCGATGCGCGGAACATGAATGCGGTCCTGGAAATAACTCAGAATGAGATCCGAAAACTGGGCCGGGGAGAATTAACAAAGGCCGATCTCGCGGCTGCCAAGGAAAATGTGATCGGCGGCATGTACCTGGCATCCGAAAGTGCGGACAGTCAAATGATGCGGGCGGCCAAAAACGAGTTTGTTTTTGGAAGGCATGTCACTTATGATGAGGTGGTGGCCAATATAGAGCGGGTGAGCGTTGACCATGTGGTGGAAATGGTGGCCCGGGTTTTCGGGGTTGATCAGGTTGCTTTTGCCGCGCTCGGTCCCGTAACTGAAGAAGATGTTGATTTGGGATGCCTCTCCCTGTCCGGGAATGGGCATTAACCAGTCAAAAGGGTCCCATTGGATTCCATTCCCGTAAAAATAAAAATCTGCAATCCCGCTTTAGCAAAACAAGGATTTCCACTGCCGGGTTATGCTTCGGAAGGGGCTTCCGGCATGGATATCCGGGCCTGTGTTGAAGCGCCTGTTACCCTTGACCCGGGTCGGATAAAACTGATTCCCACGGGCCTGGCCCTGTCCATACCATCTGGCTATGAAGTACAGATTCGTCCGCGAAGCGGCCTGGCCCTCAAACATGGCATCGGGATGGTCAATGGTCCGGGTACTATCGATTCCGATTACAGGGGTGAGATCGGCATTATCCTGATCAACTGGGGGGAAGCGCCTTTTGTGGTCAGGATGGGAGATCGCATAGCTCAGATGGTGTTGTCAAAGGTATATCGGGCCGACTTTCAGAACGTCGAAATGCTGGATGCGACAAAAAGGGGAGAAGGAGGGTTCGGCCACAGTGGGGTTCAATGAAAAAAACAATGAAATTCTCCATCCTCTCTTCCGGCAGCCGTGGGAATGCCTGCTATATTGAAACCGGTAACGCCGGAATCCTGGTGGATGCTGGCCTGAGTGGTATAGAGATCGAACGGCGTCTGGCATCTGTCGGGGGTTCCCCTGAAAACCTTGATGCCATTGTGGTGACCCATGAACATTCTGACCATATCAAGGGGGTTGGGGTTCTGGCCCGAAGGTTCAACCTGCCCGTCTATGCCAATTCACAGACTTTGAAACAAGGTGAAAAGAGCCTTGGGAAACTGCCTTCTGTTATTTCCATTCAAACCGGTGAAACTTTTAAAATCAAACATCTCTCCCTTGAGACCTTTACCAAATGCCATGACGCGGTGGATCCCATGGGTCTGGTGGTTTCCAGTAATGGTGCGAGAATCGGTCTTATCACGGATATGGGGAAAAGCACGCGGCTGGCGGAAGACCGGTTAAAGGCGTGCACCGCCTTGATCATGGAATTCAACTATGATCCGACCATGCTCAGTGAAGGGCCTTACCCATTGTATCTCAAGCGAAGAATCCATAGCAGTGAAGGGCACCTTTCCAATGAACAGGCCGGTAAACTTCTTGAAACCGTCTCCCATGGAGATCTGAAATGGGTCGCTCTGGCACATATCAGTGAAACCAACAATGATCCCGACAAAGCCCTTCACGCAGCCGAAACCGTCTTGAGCCAGTGCGGGTTGAAGGAGACCCGTATTTTGGTTGGAAAACAGGATGAAGCCTCTCCGCTCATTGAAATATGAGTGGAGCGGTTTACGGTTGTCGGTTTACAGCTTTTTCAACCGTAAACGGTTGGAAATATGATTTGGGGTAAACCATGAAAATGTACCTTCATCTCAAACCGGGGACGGTCGATTGGAAACGGACTTCTCTTTTGTGCCATGAAGTGTTGGTCGATTATGCCAGTGACGGGGACGGTCGGATCGAGGTCGTTCCCTGATGGCGGACATGGGTGAAACAGGGCATATGGTATTGAAGGACCCTCACCTTCATGTAGTCCTTTATCAGCCGGAGATTCCGGCCAATACCGGCAATATCGCCAGACTCTGCGGCGCGGCACAAATGCGGCTTCACCTGATCCATCCCCTGGGGTTCAGCGTTGACGACAAGCATCTCAAGCGGGCCGGGCTCGATTACTGGCCCGAGATTGATGTGCAACATCATACGGATTTTGACGCTTTTCTGCGCAGTATGACTGAAAGCGGCAAGCTAATGTGCTTCAGCCGTCACGCTGAGACAGTGTACACCCAAGCAAAGGCGAAGCAAGGGGATTATCTGTTGTTCGGGCGTGAGACCCTTGGATTGCCGTCGCATATCAGCAAAACCTATCCTTGTTACCGGGTTCCCATCTGGGGGAAAATTCGCAGTTTAAACCTCTCAACCACCGTGGGCATTGTGTCGTACCATTACCTACACAGTTTGGGACTTTTCTGATATTTTTTTGCGCTTCTCCGGAACTTTTAACTCAGAGCCGGTTTCAAAACGCTTCATTTCGAAATCTGAGTTTATCTGGCCGATCTCTGTGTCAGACTCAAATTTTAGCCCTCGAAATATGCCTGTGGTTAAAATTCTCTCACTCCTTGATCTAGAATAAAATTGAACATTTATTTTTTGTCGAGGCCCTAAGGTGTCCCCAGAACCGACCCGAAAAAACCCTTCCAAGGCTTGACATTAGTATCAACATTGATATCATATGCGTATGACTCAAACAGAAGGTATCTTAAAGCAGATTAAGAAAACTCCTGCAAATGTGAGGTTTTCTGATTTATGTAAAGTTTGCGACCTCTATTTCGGCAAAGCACGTCAAAGGGGAAGTAGCCACAGGATATACAAAACACCCTGGCAAGGTGATCCACGAGTCAACATTCAAAATCATAAGGGAAAAGCAAAGTCTTATCAGGTCAAGCAGGTTCTCAAAGCCATTGAAAGACTGGAGGTGGAAAATGGCATTAAAAAATGATCACTATACTTATAGAGTTACTTGGTCGGCAGAAGATGAAGAACATGTTGGCCTTTGTGCTGAATTTCCAAGTTTAAGTTGGCTTTCAGCAGCTCCAGAGGCAGCACTGAAGGGAATTCGGAAAGTCGTGTCTGAAGTAGTAAAGGATATGAGAAAAAATGGTGAAGAGATTCCACCACCACTCGCAGGCAAAAATTACAGTGGTAAATTTATGGTTCGTGTTCCCCCGGAAGTACACCGCAATCTTGCTATTCAGGCCGCTGAATCAGGTGTCAGTCTAAATCGCCTGGTAAGCTCACGGTTAAGTCAATAAATCTCGCACAACCGGATGGTAGCAGGTGTCACATCTTGCATAGTGAATAAAATAGTTGACTTGGACCCGCCTTTA
>CAYPQJ010000288.1:0-3900 GCA_964412835.1 uncultured Desulfobacteraceae bacterium
AGCGTAAAATCCCCATGGGAAATCGAGCAAATGGAAAACACGGCAAGGCTTTCCGCCAAAACATTTGAATATATGGAAACGCATCTCAAGGACGGGTATACGGAGATGGAATTCGCCGGGATGTTTGAGGCCTTTGCCCGAAAAATCGGCCATGCGGGAAAACTGAGGGTCAGGGATTATCAGTCCGAGGTCTACCCCTGGCACGTGTTGAGCGGCCCCAATAGCGGAAAAATGGGGCTTCTGGACTCCCCCTTCAGCGGAGAGGGAACCTCTGCGGCATTTCCCGTGGGCGCCGGCTTTCGAAAGATGATGTCAAATGAACCCATACTGATTGACCTCGGCTTTGTTTACAACGGATATCACATGGATGAAACCCGGATGTTCGCCATCGGATCCATGCCTCAAAAGGCCATGGACGCATCCATGGCGGCCATGGAAATTCATGACGAGATCCTCGAAACAGCCAGGCCCGGAATCCCCATCAACGCCCTTTTCGAAACTTCGGTTGCCAAAGCAAAAGCCCTGGGGTATGCCGAAACCTATCTGGGACCTCCCGGTTATAAAGTCTCATTTGTGGGGCATGGCATCGGCTTGGATCTGGTTGAGCAGCCCATCATCAGTACCAAAAATGAAACCCTCCTTCAACCGGGCATGACATTTGCCATTGAACCCAAAATCAATTTTTTGAACGAGTTCGGCGTTGGGATTGAAAGTGTTTTTACGATCACCGAAACAGGGCACAGGATAATCAGCCGGGTCCCCGGGGAAATTTTCATTACATAAAGACTTATCCATGGGTAAAAAAAACCATACCGCCTCTCTGGAAAAGGTGAAAATACTCAAACAGCAACTTCAACAACACCGCATGCTGCTGGAGCTGGGCCGGGTAATCGTTTCCGAGATGGACATGCATGGTCTCTTCAAAGTGATCATGAACCAGACCCGCCGCTTCATGGGAACGGAAAAATGTTCGGTCTTCATCTTTGACGATGAAAAAGATGAGCTGTGGTCAAGGGTTTCCACGGATCTGGAAGCCAATGAAATACGCTTCCCCGCCCATACCGGAATTGCCGGCTGGGTCTTTCAAAACCAGAAACCCCTGATCATCAACGACGCTTACGGAGATCCCCGCTTTTATCCCGGTGTGGATCAAAAAACCCATTTTAAAACCCGAAACATCCTGTGTCTTCCCTTGATCAATCGAAAGGGGACGTGCATTGGAACCCTTCAGGTCATCAACAAAACATCCGGAGATTTTACATCGAATGATGAGGAATTGCTGCTTTCGGCCAGCCACTACATCACCATCGCCTTTGAAAATGCCAGGCTTTATGACGACCTTAAAGTTCTGGACAAGGCCAAGGAACGGGTCATCAACCATCTGTCCCACGAACTGAAAACACCCCTTGCCGTGCTTTCAGCCGCGTTTAACCGACTGCACCAACAGCTGGACCCGGATAAGAACCCAAACGCCCATAAAACTTTTTTGCGCGGCAAGCGCCAGATCCAGCGACTAGCGGATCTGGAAATCAAGATCGGCGATATTCTGAACCAGCGTCCTGTTGCGGAGCAACTTCGAATTCTGAACATTATTGAAAACGCAGCCGATTTGGTGGATACGTTCAGGGACCAGAGTGAACCTCAAAAGGAGGAAATCCTTGGTTATATTGCCCGCCGCCTTGACGCCCTTTTTGCGATTTCCGACATCCGTCCCGAACCCATCCAAATAGCGCCCTTTTTAGACAATATCCTCCAGGAAGCCAGGGTCCCCATGGGGGCGAGGGATCTCGACATCATTTTACAGACGGATGATGCGGTTCAGCTGATGATGGACCGTGGCGTACTTGAAAAGATCGTATCCGGGATTTTGAAAAATGCCATTGAAAATACCCCGGACGAGGGCATTAGCGAACTGCATGTGGAAACCCTTGAAGAGGGCATTCAAATCACGGTACGGGATTACGGAGTGGGCATTACGGAAACCAACCGGAAATTGATTTTCGGCGGGTTCTTTCACACCCAGGATACAGACATGTATTCTTCGAAAAGGCCCTATCAATTCAATGCGGGGGGCGCCGGCGCGGATCTATTGAGAATCAAAGTCTTCTCCGAACGCATGGATTTTTCAGTCCGTTTCGAAACCACCAGATGCCCCTACATCCCCACCGACACCGACATGTGCCCCGGGCGAATATCAAGCTGTGAATTTATTCAGAACCGGGAAGGGTGCCTCAAAACGGGCGGCAGCACGTTTTATGTGCTTTTTCCGAAAGAAACCAACAGTCGCAAAATGATTGACAAATTGATACAATAAGATATCATCCTAATAGTCATGCGTATATATTTCAAACCGCCTTTCAGGAAATTCGTAAAGAAACAACCCAGGCCTTTCCAACTGGTCATTGAGGATGAAGTAGAAAAAATTGTTGAGACTCCGGAATTGGGGGTTTCAAAAAAAGGGGATTTATCGGATTTCAGGACTCACAAGTTCTATTATGGAAAACAGACTTTTTTGATCTCGTACCGTCAATGGGAACCGGAGATCGCTTTTTATACCCTGGGAAGCCATGAAAATTTCTATCGTGAACTCAAACGATATTTAAAAGGAACGGGAAAGCCATGATCACTGCGGAAAAAGTCTATGAAGACCTGCTGAAAATGCCTGTAAAAGAGAGAGAAAAACTGTTCTCCGTTATTGCGCGACAAGGGTTTGAAAAAGACCAATTCACCTGGGAAGAAGTTTTTGACGACATCCGGGGTACACCTTTCACGGTCAGGGAGACCGCTAATTACCTGGAAATATCCGAAATTACATTGAGACGGTGGGTTAAGACAGAAAAAATCTCTTTTCAACGGGTGGGGCGCAATATTCTCTTTGACGCAGATGAACTAAAAGCTTTCAAAAGAACCCGTTAGCGGGTTTCCCTCCTGTGCGTTCCTGCTCTGAAGCGTGGGAACACCCTCATCTTACCCGGATGATGGGAATGGCTTTCCGAACACTCATCTGGGGGTTCTGCTCAAGCCCCAAAGCCTCCAATTTACCGCAGGCATACCAGTAGGCTTCCAGGGTATCCACCCAGCCGTTTTTGTTTTGATCCCCTTCCCCCATCAAGGCTTTCAGGAAGAAATAGGTGAAAGCCCCCCTGCTGGCCGGGGGTGTACTCTTCCGCCGGGCGGTCCGCGGCGGCAGCCGAGATAAAGAGTTTGCTGGAGGCCGGGTAAAAATGGGGAACCAGTTTACCACGGTGCAGGTGACGAAATGCGGATGGTTATCGAGTTTTACCCTGTAGCAGTCTTTTGCCATGATCTTATGGTAGCGGACGCGGAGCGTCCAGCCTTCAGAAAAGCCGCTTCAAATTGGACTTCCATCAGTCTTCAAAGACCTCATCATAGGAATGCCATTTTGCCGTACCGCTCCGCAATCTGGCCTGAACCGCCTCCATCGCCTGTTCAAAAGCCGGGTGAGAGAGGACGTACCGCACCTGTTCTCCTTCATTGCGCCGCTTCAGAGCCAACAAATACTGCGTGAACATTTCCGCCACGGATATCCTGTTTTCAGCGGCAAAGACTTTCGCAAATTCGGCAAGATCCGGGTCGAGGCTTACATTGATACGTGTTTTGGCCATGGTTTGCCTCCTCCTGTTTTGTTCCCAATATACACACGAAAGGAACCGTAATCAAGGAGATTTGACAAAAGGTTGAAACACCCTTCCCGAGAAAGCCGAAATATCGATCAAGCGTGGGAACGATTAATGGGCGTCTACACGGCCTTTGGCTTCCGCCGCGGCAATCCTTTCAGCCAGCAACTTTGCCTTTTCATACTGCGCATGCTTCACATAATATTGTGCGGCGGCGGTCAGAAAGTTGATGTTTTCAGGCGCTATTTCAAGTGCCCGCAGC
>CAYPQJ010000289.1:0-3862 GCA_964412835.1 uncultured Desulfobacteraceae bacterium
CCTGGTAGACCAGGATGTGGCCGTCATCGGTCCGCCGACTTGTGGCCGTAACCAAGCAGATCATTTGTTCGCCATGCTTTTTTCTGGCCCCCACCTCAAAATCCCTGACCGAGCCCGTCTGGTCGGTGGCCGCGACAAATCTGGCCACATCTCCCCGATCCATATTGGTTTCCCAGACGTTCATTTCCATCATCTCGGATCGCGTATAGGCAAAAAGATCCAGCATGGCCTGATTGGCATCAATCATTTCGCCGGTGCGATCACAGATGAAAATGGCGTCCCGGGATTCTTCAAACAACGTACGGTATTTCTTCTCGTTTTCCCGAAGGGCTTGATAGAAATTCACATTGTTAATGGCGGCGGATGTGTGACTCACCATTCTGACGAGCCCCACGTCGGCATCTCCTTCCGCCTCAACCTCTGCTTGAAATGACCGCATGTCAGCCGTATTTCCCGCCGCCAGAAGGCCCAACGGTTCCTCCGGTTCTCCGCCCAGGGGCAACAGAATATAATCATCCATATGCAGTTTGCGGCCCAGCACCTTTAACGACTCCTCATGGCAGACTTCGGTACGGATGATCCGATGGGGCACATCCCGCAATTGCAGCAGCACGGGATCATCCTCGGGCAAGCTCAGGGCCTCCACAGCCGGACGTTTGTCTTCGTCGTAGTATCCGTCCAGGGCCTGAACCCGGAAAGCCTTTCCCTGGGTGTCATGCATGAGGATGAGACAACGTTCGAAATTGAGTTCATAGAGGACGAACTGGAGGGTGATCTGAAAGATTTCGGACAACTCGGTGGTGGTGGTGAACTGCTTGCCCACCTCGTAGAGCTGATGATAAAACTGCATCTGGGAATCCAGTTGCCCCTGGATACCGTACAGTTCAACTTCAGTCTTGCTCAGGCGTTTTACCTGCCCGCTCAGCTGACGGTTTTCCTTCTGAAGTTCTTCGACCCGGCCTTCGGCATCCTCAACCTGAGAACGAAGCGCCACCAACGCGTTTTCGGGATCCATTGCTGTCATGACTGGAAACCTCTTTTCAGGTTCTGCGAGAGTCAATAAATCGCTGCGATGACGGCGGTGTAATTATGAAAGCAATTGAATTTCCCCACGGGACCGATTTCTCCCAGCGTATAAAAACCGATCCACGGCGCATCCGGTATCTGTTGCTGAAGTCGGTCCAACAGCGCGGTCTTCTGGTGCTCACGCACAAACACTTTGCCCCGGCCGCAGCAGTCAAACTGGAACACCAGCCGGGCAGGGTTTTCGCCCAGCTGTTCGTTGATCCGGGTTGCCAAATGATCAATCCCCGCAGTCACTTTATCGTAATCCCTGCGCGTCATCCAGATACGGGTGCCTTCAACCACCTCTGTGGGAATGGTAAAAGACCCCTTCTCATCATCTTTGGTGGGCATGAATCGAATCATGTAATCATCATACCCTTCCATGTGCCCCGGCGTCTCAAACCCCAGGGTCAGGTGAATGACCGCCTTGGCCCAATCGACAATTTCATCGTCGGTCAAATACTCCTTGAGAACCTCAAGGGCCGGTCGGCCGTCAATCTCATAGATGGTGTTCTCTTGGCAACGGGTGATTTTGTGCGCCACACCGGTGGCGATACAGCCGTGATTGACGGCCCAGGCGATGCGGGCATCGCCCGAAAGCAAGGCCCAGGAAACGCCGTCGGAGAAAACCTTGTCGTCACAGTATTGATAGGTCCGCGCAAGCTGCCAGTTGTCTCCCGCCGTACCACCAACCAGGGGCAGCAGACCTTCCAGGTTCAGCGCACTTTCAAGGCCGTTGAGAAATCGATCAAAATTGAAAGTGAGACCGTCCGCAAACAGAAAAAGCGCCAGCACATCCGAGCGTATCTCAGGCGCGATGGTTTTGGCGACATTTTGCCCCAACCCGCCCGAATCGGTTTTAAGACCCGTGCCCATCCCGTTGATAAAACGCAACTGATCCGAGCGGATGGCCATAACCACCAGGGAAAAATTGGATTCATCCACCTCACCCCGCATCATGGTACCTTCACCCGAGCACCCGCAAAGAGGCGCTCCGCCACTGGCTTCCCGTACGGACTTGAGCAGGGCCTGTTGGTTATAACCCACCGTAGCAAACATGAAAACAAAGTCCGGTTTTTCAATGCCACCACTTTTGAGTGCCATTTCCACGGCCTCTCGACCCGCCATCACTGGATTGCGATGATGGCTCATTCCCACGCCGGCTTTTGTAACCATAGCGTTTATTCCTCCCCTCTCATGATCTAATTCAAAGGCACCATACCAGAATAGAGTTCAATTAATTCAGGTCGTTATCCCAGACTTTCCCGGGGAAATAATTCCGTTTGGATCTAATGCCCTTTTAATTTTTCTGAATACATCTTGAACGGTTTCACCGTAGGTTTCACCTACCACATCCATAAAAGCGATATTTGTTCTGTAAAGGCCATATCCATGTTCTGCAAAAACGCTGATCAGTTGACGATAGCATTCTGCACTTTTCTCTACAACCTCTGAGTTAATTCTATCGAAGGGAATCTCAATGACATGATGCATGCTTCTGGGGCCGACGATCAGTTCGGCATTGTACGTAAATCCGTAGCTTGTTATAATTTCATCTGCAAGCATCTTCTGCTTCAGAACATGTTTTCCCACCGATGGGACAATGGGAACAATCCAGTTGGCATGGGTAAATTTTGAATACGGTTTTGACTTTACAACCCCTTTCATCAGGTTTGTCCTCAATTGAAAGCTCGGGTGGTCACTCAACTCTTTTTTCGTAAAAAAGTGAACGCCTTCAAATTTGGAAAACCGGTTTCTGACAATCTCCCAGTTCACTCGAATCTGTTCAGACGTTCCGTAGAGCGCCGCATAAATATTCCAAACACCGGCATAGTCCTCGCCATAAGAAGGGGCAATGGAACAGCTGTTGGGAATAACATTGGCCAATCGCAACGGTCGCAGGCAATCCACCAAATCCGTGATGTCTTCATATCGTGGAAAAGTGATGGCAAAAGGATGGAAATCTTCCGGCTCCGGCATCAACCAGATGCCCATTTTAACACAAATACCGTAATTGCTTTGTGAGAAAATGCCGTCCAGATAGGGGCCGTAACCCCATTTATACAATTGCCAGCACGCGGTATCCGGAATACCGCCCATACCGGTCCTCAGCACTTCTCCGTTGGGCAGGATGATTTCCATGCCGCAAACCTGTTCGAAATTATCCCCATAGGGTGTGTATCCGGTGCCCCTGTCCAAAGAGGTTCCAACGGGCCCGGCAATGGGGGTCGGGCCCGTTGGAATATTCAGCCACAGTTTATACCCGTTTTCCCGGATATGGTCGTAAAGCTGCTTATGGGTCACGCCAGGTTCGACCAGTGCGTAACATAAATCCTCATTGACCGCGATAATCCTTGTCAGTCTCTTCAAGGATAAAATGACGGTGCCTCTTTCACAGGGCGCCATGGACCCGTAACCGATATTCTTGCCGGTGGAAGAGACCCATAACGGTACGTTGTGTTTGTTGCAGATTTTGACGATGTCGCTCACCTGTTGGGCACTTTCAGGAAATATGGCAGCCGACGGCATGTGCGCTTTCACATGGGCCGAGATGATAAACCCGGCCAATGTTCTCATCTTTTTAGGGTCGATCAGCACATTTTCGTTGCCCGCGATGATTTTAAATTCAGATATGGCCCCATCGAATTGCGCTTTGTTGACGCCTTTGGGGAGAGATGCATATTCCATAACGATCATCCTTTCAGAGAAATTATGGAAAGGGTTTGCATTGACCTTCACCACATAGCATAATAGCGGATATTATCCAAGAAAAGCTCTCATTTATGGCAAAAGAGGT
>CAYPQJ010000290.1:0-3804 GCA_964412835.1 uncultured Desulfobacteraceae bacterium
TGGTGTAGTTCATCCGCATGGCGCTTCCCATATTGCCCACCACGATTTCACCCGTATTGATTCCGATGCGCATTTTCATGGAATGAACAATTAACGGCCATCTATCGCCCGGTTTCCACTCTGTGGGCGCAAGGTCTTTGGTATTGCGATCGGGATCATGGGGATCCTGTTTTTCATGTTTCCACTTTTCGCAAAGGCCCGTAAGTGCCTGCTGCATGGAGACAGCCACACGGCACGCTCTGAGGGTGTGGTCGGGAACTTCCATGGGCGCCCCGAAAAAAGCAATAATGGCATCCCCTTCGTATTTGTCCAGGGTCCCCATTTCGTTGATGAGAATATCCGTCATTTCGGAAAGGTACTCGTTGATCAATTCCACCAGCTGATCGGCGGTCAATTTTTCAGAAAACGTAGAAAAGCTCTGAATATCGGTGAAATAGGCGGTAATGGGCCTGGCCTCTCCCCCCAGGGTCGGCATGGTTTTGTTCCGGTACATTTCGTCAATAATCTCTGGCGCAAGGTAGCTGGAAAAAGTCGTTTTCAAAAATTTCTTGTCTTTTTGTTCCGTTAAAACCTTGAGCACGATAATGCCGCCGAAAATCAAAACGTTGGAAAACACCAGAGGCGTGGTGGTCAAAACCAGGTTTCTGATGCTGAAAAGAGCGAAGCTGGAAATCAGGGTTCCCAGAAGGAGTAATATGAAGATAGCACTGCTGATGCGAATACTGGTGAAGCCGTAAACAAAACAGCAAAAAATGCAAAACCCCAGAAGTACGTATAAGTCAAAATCGGGGACATGGGCAGACAGGGTCAGCTCGTTTCGGGTAATGACCGTGTCAAATGAATTGATAAGCGTGTTAATGCCATTCATGGCGCCGTAGGGTGTCTGCTGAATATCTCCCAGTATCCGTGCTGTTGCCCCCGCAAAAACAAATTTATTGTAATATTGCTGAAACTGCGCCATGTATACGTTCATTAGGTCCCGGATCATCAGCTTTTCACTTAGGAAATCAGCCGGGTCCTGACCCGCTTCTGCGCCGAAATCAGGGTACTGGTCAATCAGGGGCCGCAGCATACCGGGCGGTGCATCAGCGTTCATGAAATAATATGAATAGAAAAAATATTTTCCTTTTTCAGAATGGCGATTTAAATATTCCTGCAGACGAACCTCGTCCTGGGCCTCATCTCCCAGGTCTTGAGCGGCCTGACGGTAGGCTTGATAGGACTGCTTTTCACAAAAAGCCATAAACCATTTTTCCAGCGCGCGGGTATCATACCCCTCTTTAATCCGATCCGAAGTATCCATGAGCGGGATTTCAGGCAGGGGATCCATGGCGTAGATCTTGCCGTAGCTCTTTGTGGGCGTCACGTTAAATATTTTGGGCACCCCGGTTTTATTGTCCATGAAATAACGCTTTTCAGTGCCCGCATAATTGATATAGCTGAACCCCGGCACCGGTGTTTTGATTTCAATGGTGCCTTCTTCGTAAATGACCATCTGAATCTTTACTGCCGCACCCTTTTGTGCCGCATCAAGAATTTCCCAACCGTCAAGAACCTTAAACCCCCCGGTTTTCTTGAGCAAATGGATGGGAAAGGGGGGTGTTTTCTTATCAGCTTCGGTATCCATTTTTAGACGGTTCAGCAGTAATCGGAAGAGGTTCCGGTTGTAGGGGTAGCCTTTTGGCGGAACCGGGTTCAAAATCTTGTGTTTCAACCATTTAAACTCTTTTTCGAATACCTCAAGCTGGTGCGTCAGTGGGTCCAGGGTGGGTATTTTAGCAGCGGAAAGAACAACTTTATCGTGTGTGATGGAAATATTTTCATTGGTTACGCGGTAATATCGCTGGACCAGGACAAGGGTGGCCGTAAACAGGTTCCGGATTGTTCGATCACTCATTTTATAAGTGTAATATAGTGGGAACATACGGGTTACATCGTCATCATCAGCAAGCACATTGACGATGGCCGGGTGGGCACTGGAAATGAATTCGCTCAAAACAGGTTCCAGGGAATGAAACACGAGGAGGCTTCGGTTGTTTTTGAGAGGGAGTGAATAGCCTTTTAAGATTTGCTCGTTAAAGAGGATGCGGTTCAGGTAGGCTTTGGGAAGATCCGGCCTGGGGTGTTCCACCAACTGGACGTCCAGAAAAACATTATCGTATTTTTCAAGCGCTTCAGCGAACGCTCGGTCCATTTCATTGAAGGCTTTTTCCACCTTGAGTAGAAGGTTCGGCTCAGGCGTCAATTTCTTTGATAAAAACGGGGGGATGGTTTCATTTTTGATGAAAACCACATCAAACATGATGGTTCTTGGCGAAAATTTCTCCAGGTTGTCCAGCATTTGCGCATGGACGTCGCGTTTCCAGGGCCATTTTCCAATGGATGCGATGGCATCTTCATCAAACCCCAGAAGGACGACCTCCTGTGATACCAGGGGGTTGGTTTCATGGACATCGGGCTCCCGCAGGAAAAAGAGGCCATTTAGCAGATTTCGTTCGATTCCCAGGAAAAGTCGCGTTTGAGAAGAGATGAAATGCATTACGGCAAAGACCGACAGGCCGATCAGCAGGACGATAATGGCTTTTTTAAGCATTGCACTTCTCCAAGATTGGATTTTTGTTCAGCCTCTGACTACCCCCCTTTATGGTTGCCACTATGTTACGAAAAAGACTTGCTTGTCAAGAAGCATGAGGGCATTATGCGGAATACCCGAAAAGCCCTCAGGAAAAGGATCAAACGGTGGTTATAATGAGTGGAAAGATGGTGTTCCTCGTATTCCCGCGGACCGGTAGCCAGTCTGCTTCTGACCGTCAAACGGCCTGACGACACTGTCGAAGTCATCTTTACGTTTTTACAGGAAAAGGGGGTTATGTCGCGGGAGTGATGGCCCTGGAGACTTTTTACGAAACCACAACGGTCACTTTGAATGACTTTATGGGAGGGACGTCTTTCTCAAAGGTTCTGAAATAAATGAATTCGAGTGACGTCTGGCCCGTAGCAAGTGCCTTAAAGTAGAAAGTTAATTCACCACCGGAACCTATCGCTTCTGACCTGGATTTATAAACCGGTTTATCAATCTGTTCAATAATCTCTGTATCCCACGGCAGGGCTTTCCACTGATAACCTGTGGTTGGGTTGGCGTCCAACACAATTTCAACTGTATCTCCGGGTTTCATCTTTATAGCGCTGCCACTGTCGATCTGGTATAATTGAATGGGATTGCCGGCAGAACACCCTGAAAAGAGTATAAACAGGCAGAAGAGAATAAGGGGTGAAAGGAAATCGCGCATATTTTGCCTCCTTGAGTGTTCCCTTATACAAAGACCGTAAATAATGAAAGGGCCTACAGAAGTTTGACCAGTGTGGCGACAATGGCGGCTTGTGCAACGAGCATACCGGCAACCCATTTGATAATTTCAACTTTGGTTTCAGCCAAGTCTTTTTTTGTAACCAGTTCTGTTGCGAGGATTTCTTTCAGGGCTTCGGCTTGAGTCTCCGCTTGTTCCTCAGTGAAGCCCGCGGATTTCAACTTTTTGGCATAGGAAAGCGTATCGAAAGTGATGGTAGCCATTGGGAACCCCTTTCTTGAGAGAACGAAAAAGATTTTACCATGGAACAAAAACTTGAACAACTTTTAATTTTTTTGTTTCATCAAATCCGGTTTTTTTGTGGGTAAAAAAGGCAGTAGAATCAAAAAAAGTGGTAAGTCCAGGCCCTAACCAAAAAAGCACTCAAAGCTAAAATGCCATAAGTGCTTGATTTTTCTGGTAGGCCTGAGAGGGTTCGAACCTCCGACCAATTGAT
>CAYPQJ010000291.1:0-3793 GCA_964412835.1 uncultured Desulfobacteraceae bacterium
AAGAAACCAAAAAGGAGTAACCACTGAAACCGGTGTCAGAAAAATTCTATATTACAACACCCATATACTATGTGAATGCAGAGCCGCACATCGGTCACGCCTATACGACCATTGTGGCGGATGTATTGAACCGCTTCCACAAACTCGCCGGACAGGAGACCTTTTTTCTCACGGGGACCGATGAGCACGGAGATAAGATTGTTGCCGCCGCGGAAAACGCCGGTCAGACCCCCAAACAATACGTAGATCGCATTAGCGGCATGTTTCAGGGTCTCTGGCCCGGATTGGATATCTCAAACAGTGCCTTTATTCGAACAACGGATGCGTATCACCAGGAAACGGTACGGAATATTCTGAGCCTGGTCAAGGAAAAAGACGATATTTACTTCAGTGAATATGAGGGCCTTTATTGTTTTGGCTGCGAGCGCTTTTACACGGAAAAAGAGTTGGTGGACGGCAAGTGCCCCGACCATCAGACAGAGCCGGATGTCATCAAAGAGGCCAACTATTTTTTTCGCATGAGCCGATACCAGGAATGGCTGGTTGAGCACATCACGAAGAACCCTGACTTTATCAGGCCCGAAAGATACAAAAACGAGGTGCTTTCTTTTTTATCGGAACCCTTGGAAGATCTGTGCATTTCCCGGCCCAAAACGCGCCTTACATGGGGAATTACCCTTCCTTTTGATGAAGACTTTGTAACGTACGTCTGGTTTGATGCTCTGATCAATTATGTGTCGGCCCTTGGATATCCTGACGGAAAGTTGTTTAACAAATTCTGGCCCGTGGCTCAGCATACCATTGCCAAGGATATTTTAAAACCCCATGGGATTTACTGGCCCTGCATGCTCAAATCCGCCGGCATTGAACCCTACCGGCATCTCAATGTACACGGGTATTGGAATATCGACGCGGGGAAAATGAGCAAAAGTGTGGGGAACGTGGTGGAACCCCTGGCGCTGGTCGATATCTACGGACTGGACCCGTTCCGATATTTTCTCATGCGGGAAATGGCGTTCGGCCTCGATTCGGAATTCAGCGAGAAAGCACTGGTTCAAAGGCTCAATGCGGATCTGGCCAACGATCTGGGTAATCTGGTGAGCCGCAGCCTGACCATGGTGCACAAATATTTTGATGGCCATCTGCCGGATGCCGGTCCTTCAGGGGAAGCAGATGAGGTCCTTAAGAACCGCGCCATTGAATTGATTGAAACTTATCACCGTCATATGGAACAAATGGCTTTCCACAAGGCTCTGATGGCGGTTTGGGGCGTTATCTCAGATGTCAATAAGTACATTGACACAATGGCGCCTTGGGTTCTGGCCAAATCTGATCCGGAACGGCTTAAAACCGTCATTAATCATATTTTTGAAACCCTCAGGATTGTGGCGGGACTGGTGTGGCCCTTTATGCCGGCATCTGCGGAAAAAATCCAGGACCAGCTGGGTCTCTCCATTCAGGGGGAGAAATGTCTTCTGGCGGATCTCAAAATCTGGGGCCGGGAAAAACCGGTTCATCCCATTCGGAAGGCGCCGGGCCTGTTTCCTCGCATCGATGTGAAAAAAAAGGAACAAGTAGTTCCACCGGCGGCCGGGAAAGACAAACCGAAAAAAGCCAAAAACCATAAAGCCGAAAAGCCGGGGGCCATCAGTTTTGAGGATTTTCAAAAGCTGGATCTCCGAATTGGTGTCATTATGGCTGTGGAAGAGATTCCCGGTTCAAAGAAGCTTCTGAAATTGACCGTGGATATGGGTGAAGAAAGGACTGTGGTGGCCGGTATCAAAGAACATTACCCGAAAGAAACCCTTCCCGGCATGCAGGTGCTGCTGGTCGCTAACCTGGAACCGGTGAAATTGATGGGGGTTGAGTCGCAGGGCATGCTGCTTGCCGCGGGAGATAAAGATGGGTTACACCTGATGACGCCTGATTCTGAAACCACGCCCGGCGCCAGGGTGAAATAAAACCTTAAATCTTTTTGACCCGTATGCGAACATCGCCGTTCTCAGACGCTTGAGAGAGTACTTCACCCCCATTGTGTTGGATCACTTTTTGGATTTTTTCGACCTTTTCCTGTTCAAGGATGAATCCAAAGGATTCCCCACGGGGCAATATCCTAAGACATAGACCTACGTCCTGAAAAGCATGTCAACAATCGCCCCTGTAATCAATCCAATCCTTCTTCTTTGCCATATCTTTATTCCTTTGAAGATTTCAGCAGAAAATCGTGCAGGGCGATGCAAAGAGGTGAAGAGCCCCGTCTTTTGTCCCGAATCAAATAGAAACTGCGGCGCATGGGGAGATTTTCAACCTTTAAGGTTTTCATCACGCCCAAGGCCAATTCGGTTTCCAGCGCACGCGAAGAAAGGATAGAAACCCCGAGGCCTGCCTTGATGCCCTCTTTTACCGCCGTGGATGTGCCGAAACGGGCGACTGCTTTAAGGGAGTTTAAACCCCTTGTGCCTTTGGCCCGTAGATATTTGTCGAATATTTTAAAGGTCCCCGACCCCCGTTCCCGAAATATGAAGGGTTCTTCAAACAGCGCCGCCACGGAAACCGTTTCTCTGCCGGCCCATTGATGTTGAGCGGGTATGGCCAATACCAATTCGTCGGCCCATAGTTCCTGACAGATCAGGGATTTTTTCGTTGTTTTAGAGCCAATAACGCCCAGCTCAAGATTGCCGCTTAAGACACGGGTCTCAATGCTCACGGAATCAGCCACAGACAGATTGACTGAAATCATCGGATGTTCCCGGCAGAAAAGCCCCAGGATTTTTGGAAGAATATATTCGCCGGGAATGGTGCTGCCCCCTAAACGGATGTCACCCCGTTTGACACCCATGAACGCCTGCATTTCAAGACAGGCTGTTTTTTTCATATTCAGAAGCAGAACAGCATGTTTGTAGAGCAGTTCGCCGGCTTTGGTGGGGGTAACTTCCCTACCCAGGCGATCCAGGAGTTGCACGCCAACCATTTTCTCAAGGGTTGCAATCCTTTCGCTGACAGATGCCTGTGTCAGAAAAACAACCTTGGCAGCTTTTGAAAAGCTCTTCAGATCGACGATGTTCATGAAGATCTCAAGCTGGCGCAGGTCAAAATCGATAAAAGGCATTGAATTGTCCATTGATTTTACAGGTATGTAAACCAGTAGTCTTCAATGATTCTAAAATTTTCCGCCACGGCATCACGACCCGACACCACATCCCCGTGTCCGGTCAGCAGAAGTGATACGTCAAGACGGGATATTCTTTTAATGCTCTCCTTGAGCTCGTGGCCGTTTCCACCGGGAAGATCTGTTCTGCCGATTCCCTGATTGAAGACCACATCCCCCGTGAAAAGCACCTTTTTGTCCGGCTGGTAAAGACAGATGGAACCGGGTGAGTGGCCTGGGGTGTGGATCACCTGAAACTTTGAATTGCCGATGGTCAGATCCCCTTCTTCAAGCAGGATGTCCGGTTCAAAATCGGAAATGCCCAATGCTTTGCCATAATGTGGGGCAACGGATTTAATGAAGGTCATTTCAGTGCCATGGAGGGAAATGAGGGCTTCGGTATTTTCAAATATTTTGACCCCCTCCATATGGTCCGGGTGCCCGTGGGTGATGATCACCATGTCCAAGTCTTCGGGGGTGAGCGACAGCTGGGAGAGTTGATCCCGAACATGATCGAAAAGATGATAGTGGCCCGGGTCCACCAGAATTTTCTTTTTCCCATCAATGAAATAGGTATTGCAGTTATTCGTCGATGGGTTGTTCCATGGGAAAAAATGGAGATTTTCAGCTATTTTCATAAGAATT
>CAYPQJ010000292.1:0-3789 GCA_964412835.1 uncultured Desulfobacteraceae bacterium
TTCTGGAAGATGGGGGCATCCTCATCTTTATTGATGGCAACAATCACCTTTGAAGTACTCATGCCGGCCAGATGCTGAATTGCACCGGATATGCCGCAAGCCACGTACAGATTGGGGGAAACCACTTTTCCGGTCTGCCCCACCTGATCCGAATGGGGTCTCCAGCCCGCGTCAACAGCCGAACGGGAGGCACCTACGCTGGCCCCGATTAAATCCGCAAATTCCTCAAGAATATTATAATTTTCAGGGCCTTTCATGCCGCGACCGCCGGAAACAATCTTGTCCGCTTCCGTCAGATCCACTTTGCCGCTTTCATCCTTCACAACATCCACAACCTTGGTTTTTAAATCCCCGTCATTCAAAGTGAAATCCGCATCCACCACCTCGGCAGACCTGGAGGCATCCGGTTCATTGAGTTCCATGACCTTCGGTCGGGCCGCCGCCATCTGTGGAAAGCTGTTTTCGAAGGTGACCTTTGCATAGGCCTTTCCAGCGTAGATGGGGCGGGTTGCCACGAGGTTTCCATCTTCAACGGCAAAAGCGGTGCAGTCCTGAGCCATTGCCACATCAAGCCTTGCCGCCAGTCTGGCAGACAGGTCCTTTCCTTCCACGGACGCGCCCACAAGCAATACGGCCGGATCACCGTCCTTAACCAATCCTGAAATAGCCGCCACGTAAGCATCAGTGGTATAGGGTTCCAGTTTCGGATCATCACAGACCAGTACCCTGTCCGCACCATATTGACCCAACTCGGCGGCCTTGTCCTTAATATTGGAACCAAGCAGTATCACGGTCAATTCCTGACCGAGGGCATCCGCCAGACGCCTTCCTTCACTCACAATTTCGTAAGTAATTTTACGGATCGCTCCATCCCTCTGCTCAGCAATCGTCCAAACTCCCTGTGCCATTTTTTATCTCCTTACACATTCATAACTAACATTAATATTCGTACATCAACACGATTTGAAAAAGCGGGAGACGGTAAGGGTCTACAAAACCTTCGCCTCATCGTGCAGCAGCTTTGCCAATTCAGCAGCCTTTTCCTGAGGGGTATCCCCCCCAACCATTACTCCGGCCTTTCGCGCGGGAGGTGGCGTCAGTTCCAGAATCTTCAACTTCCTTGCGCCCGCGCCGAATTCTGCGGCATCCAGGCCCAGATCTCCAAGATTTTTTTCCTCGAGGGGTTTTTTCTTGGCTTTCATAATTCCGGGAAGAGAAGCATACCGGGGCTCATTCAAACCTTTCTGGGCAGTGATCAGCGCCGGCAGGGAAGACTCAATGACAAGCGCCTCGCCTTCAATGGGTCGCTCCACCTTGACCGATTTTCCGTCTTCAGAAACTTCTAGTTTCACGATAAGGGAAAGCTGCGGAATACCCAGAAGTTCCGCTACGGCAGCGCCAACCAGTCCCTCATCATCATCAACACCCCGCTGACCTGTAAAAATAATATCGGATTCAAGATCTTTGATGGCAGCGGCAATGGCCTTGGCCGTTGCAAGGGCATCGCTGCCCTCCAGAGCGTCGTCACTAACAAGGATTCCCTTATCCGCGCCCATGGCCAGAGCCGTACGAATAGATTCCGTTACCCTTTTCGGCCCAAGACCCACCACTGTCACCTCGCCGCCGTGCTTTTCTTTCAGGCGCAAGGCCTCTTCCACGCCATACTCATCATACGGATTCATCACCCATTTGATATCATCCGTCACAATTGACACCCCGTCCGATCCAATCTTGATCTGGCTTTCGGTATCCGGTACCTGTTTTAGACAAACTATAATATTCACCTTGTCCTCCTTCCTTACAACTGTTTTAAGTTAACGCACCAAAATAAACACATTATTCCTTTATGCCATTTAGAAAAAATCCACTGATCTGTTTAGCAACGGTTCTGATATCATATTGTTTGCGACTTGACAATACCCAAAAACGGGACACCTCATCGAGAGCGCCAAAAAAAGCTCTTTTGGCAACACCGGGGATCACATCTTTCCTGAAAAGCCCCCTTTTCTGCCCCTCGCTGATAATATCCCCTATAATATCGAGGTATTCCAGAAATCTCTCATTCTTATATTCCTTCATGAACTTGCCGCTCTGTCGCAACTCCACCTGAATAATCTCCGCCATGTCTTTGTTCTTTTCAATGAGTCCCAGATGGGTTGATGCAAATATCTCAAGTTTTTCGGCAGGATCATCGATTTTCGTGATCTGAAGGGACATATTATCCAGTACGGCCTTCATCTGTTCTTCAAAAAGAGAGATCAGAATATCATCTTTATTCTCAAAATAGATGTAAATCGTTCCATCGGCGACCCCGGCCTCTTTTGCGATCTGAGCAATTTTTGACTGATAAAAGCCATTTTTTGCAAAAACCTTCGTGGCCGCCTCAATAATTCTATGGTGCTTCTCGTTGTCTTTTCTTTTGCTCACAATCTCCACCATCAGTGAATGACTATTCATTCATAAATTAATACCATCGCTCAAAGTGGGTGTCAAGTATTTTTAAATTCTTGACAATAATTTCCCCCTTGCATTAGATTTCAACATATCGTCATTCTCATGAAACCAGTGCAATATTGCACGGATTCCCTGATAGAATCCGGCGGTATGGTTTGCATATTCAGGAGGAGGGGTTGTGCGCCAATTACTGTTCTCATCCATTTTTTTTGCCGTGTTCGGAATTTGCTCCCTCGGTGTTCCACGGGGTCTCCATGCCGAAAACGCCTCGGGCGGTAATATTAAAATCGGGGCCATTGTCGACCTGACCGGCCCGCATGCGACGCAGGGAGAGTTGAACCTCTGCGGCATGGACGATTATTTCCGCTATGTTAACGAAACGGCAGCGGGCATTTCAGGACGAAAAATTGAGCTGACCGTTGTTGATGGCGGTACCGGGGTTTCGAATGCACTCAATGATATGGAAAAATTCTGCATTTCAGAAAAGGTTCATATGGCGACCGTTTGGAATGCCGATATCTTTGAAAAGGCCCGGCCCATTTTTGTGAAGCATAGAATTCCCATTATGGTTGCTTCGAACTGCCGAACCACGCTACGCCCACCCGTCTCTTACACCTACCTGCCCTCCGGAAGCATTGCTCTGGACTGCTACGCTATACTCCAATACATTCAAATGACCCATGAGGGCTCTGCCACACCCAGAATCGGTATCTTAACCGCCAATGATGCCTGCGGGAAATCCATTCACGGCCCAAGCGAAGCCTATGCATCAAACCATCGCCTAGAAATCGTTGCCGTTGAACAATTCACACCCGGTACCCAAGACCTGAAACCGGCAATGCTGAAACTGAAGGACATGGATGCAGAATATATTTTCATGCAGTGTGCCCCGTCGGACGCCGTAACAGCGCTTAAATCCGCGGATCGCATCCAATACAATGTTCCTTTTTTCAGCCCCTGGACATTAATGGATACCGAATTTTTCAACCTGGGGAAAAGTTTGATCAGGAACCGAATAAACATCTCTTTTCCAGGATGTCTGCCGGGAGACGGCACTTCCGGCATTAATTTGATAAAGATTCTGATAGATCGTTACAAATCCGTGTCCGGATTCCATACCGCTTACTGGGAGGGTGTTTCCATTGCCGCGATTATGGCAAGGGCTCTTCAAAGAGCCCATAAAACACTGGGTAGAATTGATGGTCAGACGGTAAACCTGGCCCTTGAAACTTTTGAAAGGGAAGACTTTGGAGAGCTTATTCCCGACATTACCTATACGGATACGAATCACAGTGCATCTTTTGTCACAAGGATTGTAAGGGTCAATGAAAATGG
>CAYPQJ010000293.1:0-3785 GCA_964412835.1 uncultured Desulfobacteraceae bacterium
GACGACAAGGCCTCAAAGGCCTGGGCCATGCACAGGCTGTGTCCTACCGTGGTATCCCCTGCAATACTCTCTGCAAGCACCGGCAGCCGTTTGGCATCCACCTGCGTTAAAAGTGTTTCAATGCCCCGGTGTTGATATCCCAATTGGATTTCCAGATTAAGAACCCGTTCCCCGATGCAGTTGAACCGGAAATGCCCGGGCTCGATTACGCCTGCATGCACCGGGCCCACAGCCACTTCGTGAATCTCTTCGCCTTCCACAGTGTAGTAATCGTAATTTCCCGGGATGTCTTCCTGGTAATTGTTGCCGAAAACATCCGGCACATTCCGGCAGTTGGGGTGATAGCGAACCATTTTCAACCATGGATGGCCTTCAGGCCTGATTCCGAACTGTTCAGCCATCTCCCGCTCAAACATGTGAAACGGTTCGCATTGATTGCTCAACGACGGGTAGGCCTCCGGCGCATCACATCCTGCCACCAGCAGGGTATCTGTTCTTAATACGGCCAGCAGTTTGACGGAACCGTCATCGGAATAAGCGAAATAATGGACCACCTTGCCGCCGTTTCCGACAATATTAAGCGCTTCCTCATGAAAAGCATTAAAGGAAAGGTGCGGAATCTGATTGCGACTGATGGCCCCACCATTAGAAATCTCTAAAAAATCCGTTTTCATTAAAATCCTCCGCCGATGGACGTGACCGCATGGATAATGGTCCGGTACAGGGTGTCCGGAACCCAGAAGCACAACAGCAGGGATGTCAGCAGCAAGGTATACTGGGGCCAGACCATGCCGGCGCTTTCCGTCAATTGAATCGTCGCATCCGTATCATCAAAGGAAATCTTCAGCATCTGGTTGGCAAAACCGGCAAAAATCACGCACAGGCTCAGGATAAATATGCCGACACCCACATAGTGACCGGCACGGAACGTACCCACAATGATAAACAACTCCCCGATAAAAATACCGAATGGCGGAAATCCGGAGATGCCCGCAAATCCTGCGAAAAACGCCACAAAAGTCCTGGGCATGCAATTGACCAGGTTCCCGGTTCCTTTAATCAGCCGACTGCCGTAACCCAATAGAATGTTGCCCGAGGTCAGGAACAGGGAGGATTTGATCAGGCTGTGATGGATCAGGCATATGATGGCCCCATAGGCGGCCAGCCCCCCAACGCCCGTTCCGAAAGCGATAATCCCCATATTTTCGATGCTCGAATAGGCCAGCATCCGCTTGTACTCGGTCTGTTTTAGAATAAAGGTGGCGGCCGCTAAAATGGATATCAGGCCGAAGACCATGAGGATGGTACCGGAAAAGTCATCCAGGCCCGCAGCGACCATGATGTTGTTGGTTTTAAAAATTCCTAAGTAAGCACAGTTGAGCAAAACACCGGACAAAAGGGCGGATGCCGGGCTGGGGGCTTCGCTGTGGGCATCGGGAAGCCACGTGTGCATGGGCGCCAGTCCCATTTTCGTGCCGTACCCCACCAGAATGAACACAAAGCCGGCCTTCAGCCACATGGGATCAAGGCTTTTGGCAACGGCCGTAAGGGCGGAAAAAGAGACCGGCCCATCCACCTTCCCCACATCCATGGAAACGGTAATGAGCACCGAACCCAAGAGCGCCATGGCGATACCTACGGAACAGATCAGAACATATTTCCAGGTGGCTTCAAGAGATGCGGCAGTTCTGTGGGTATAAATCAGCGGTGCACTGGCCAGTGTCGTCGCTTCGATGGCAATCCACATGACCATGATATGGTCCGAGAGGGTTACCAGGGTCATGGTGGACAAAAAGAGCAGCATGGACCCGGTAAAAATATGTTCGGATTTAATATTTGACGCCTTGAGATAACCGGTTGTGTAAATGGAAATCAAAAAGAACAGCAACGATATCACCAGAAGCGACAAGAGACCTTCAGGCGATACCCCGAAATATTCAGGAAACATGGAGTTGGGTCGATAGACCCAGATGAGAACGGACAGCAACAGGTGTATGGCACCAATGATGACCAGCAGCGGACGTCCAAGATTCCGGGGAAGGAAAAACGCAACGATGCCTGCAAAAAACGGGACAAGAAAGACCAATTCAAGCATGAAATAACACCTATTCCTTTAATGTTCTAAGCAGTGCCGTATCCACATCATCAAAGGTTCGTCTGATGTTCTGAAGGATGATGGCCATAATCATGACGCCGGCCAGGACGTCCAGAAGGATACCGAATTCAACGATATGTCTGGCATGGGCTGAGAAGGTTGTCCCCACCAGATAGATACCGTTTTCCATCATAATATATCCCAGAACCATGGCAATGGCATTTCTCCGGGCCATCAAAAGAAACATTCCGGAAACCAGAACCGTGATGGCGGTGGGCAGCAGCAGTACGCCGGCACGGCTGGCCGGGACGTCAAAATGATGGCTCACAAACGTTGCCCCAACAATTAGCAAAAGACCTGCCAGCATGCTGGCATGGTATCCGATGATGGGCTCAACCTCCCGGTGAATCGCGACTTTCTTGATGGCCAGATAAATACATAAGGGGATTACGATGCCACGGATTGTCAATGTAACCATGGTAAACAGGATTCCGCCACCCGTCATGTGCGGGTCCACAAACAACGGCACAATGGATACCACCACCCCCTGAAAAGCCAGGACTTTAATCAGCCCCGGAAGACGGCTTGACCCGAATGAAAACAGACAAGACAGCAACACAAGGGACAATAGAATATCAACCGGATTGTTCATTTGACAAACTCCAGAGTGATAAGGGTTGCAAAAAAGGCCAGGGCAAAGGAGGTCAGGACAAATTTGGGAACGCGATCCATTCGGTAGCGTGCCATGACCGATTCCATAACACCGACGGCGACGTATACGAGCAGAAGCACCACAAAAAACACAGCCATATTTAATGCAGGGTGACCCAGTTCAAAGGGGAAAATCAGGCTGGCGACAATGGTTGAATAGAAGAACAGCTTGCAAAAAGATCCCATTTCGATGAATCCGAAATCCGGTCCGCTGTGATCCAGTACCATCACTTCATGGATCATGGTCAGCTCAAGATGGGTGGCCGGATCATCCACCGGCACCCTGGAATTTTCCGTCAAAAGGATGATGAAAAAAGAGATGACCACGAAAAGAAGCGGCGATCCTGCCGCCTGCCAGAGTTCCAGGGGATGGGCACCGGAAAAATAGGCGGCCAGTTGCAGTTTACCGGTAAGGATGTAGAACAGAATTAATATCATGAACATGGTGGCTTCACATATGATAGGGAAATATGCCTCCCTTGCCGCACCCATCCCTTCAAAGGGGGATGCCGTGTCCATGGCCGCCGCAATGGTAAAAAACCGTCCCAGTCCCAACAGGTATAAAATGAAAATAATGTCACCGTTAAAGGATAAAACCGGCGGCTGTCCGGCTATGGGCAGGAACATGAGCACGGTGATCGCGGCACACAGGGAAACCATGGGCCCCAGCTTGAAAAGAAAGGTTGTGCTGGTGCTGTAAACCGATCCCTTTTTGAAAAGCTTGATGAGGGTGTAATAATTGATCAGAAGCGGCGACCCTTTTCTGCCACCGAAAAAAGCCTTGACCTTAAGGATGACCGCGGAAAAAAACGGTGCCAGAATGATGGCGAGGGCCCAAAGAAGAATGGATTTTGTCATAAAATTTTCTCACCGGTTGCGATTAAATAAAAAATAACAGTACCACGATCGCCAGCAGGATATAACCGATATACAGGTGAATATCTCCGTGCTGTATCCATCGCAGTTGGTCGAACAGCCA
>CAYPQJ010000294.1:0-3755 GCA_964412835.1 uncultured Desulfobacteraceae bacterium
TCCATGAGCAGGGTTCGGCTGGCGTTGGTGACATCGGTCACGTGGGCGCCGCCTTTTGGGCCTCCCGTGAGCCACCAGATCACCCAGGTTTCCATGGTTCCGAATAAAGCGTCCCCTTTCAGTGCGGCCGTTCGGCTCTCGGGAATATGGTCCAGTATCCATTTGATTTTGGGCCCGGAAAAATAGGCCGCAATGGGAAGTCCCGTCGTTTCCCGGAAACGATCCTGTCCCCCGTCCTTGATGAGGTCCCGGCATATATTGTCGGTGCGGGTGCACTGCCACACAATGGCATTGCCGTAGGGTTTCCCCGTGTGCCGGTTCCAGACCAGCGTTGTTTCCCGCTGGTTGGTGATGCCGATGGCAGCGAGGTCCGCGCCTTTCACCCCCGCATTGGCAAGCCCACCCCGTATCACTTTCTGTGTGTTAACCCATATTTCCATGGGGTCGTGTTCCACCCAGCCGGGTTGGGGGAATATCTGATTGTGTTCTTCCTGGTCCAGCCCTGCGATTTGGCCCCCATGGTCAAAGACAATAAACCGGGTACTTGTGGTACCCTGATCCAGCGCCCCGATGAATTTTCCCATCTTGCAGCCTCCTCCGTACTTTTTTGCCCCCTGACAACTGCACCCTTATTGTTAAGGTGCGGAAAAGAGCTTCGATTCTTACTCAAAATCCTGCCCACTGTCAACTGTCCCTGCACCCTTTGACTTGAGAGCGCTGATATGCTAACTTTCGTTCAAAATGATTCTGCGACTTAAACCTGCGGCTTGCCGCCTGGGGAGGCGAAACCGGAAATGTCTTTTATAAGAAATATCCTTTGCATCGGGGCCGGTTATGTGGGGGGGCCCACCATGGCCATGATTGCGTTTAAATGTCCGCAGTACAAGGTGACGGTGGTGGACATCAACCCTGAACGAATTGCTCAGTGGAATTCTGATGACTTGCCCATTTATGAACCGGGTCTTGACCAGGTGGTCAGGGCTGCCAGAGAGAGAAACCTCTTTTTCAGCACTGAAATCGAAAAAGGGATTCGGGAATCGGATATTATTTTTGTGAGCGTCAACACCCCCACCAAAACCTTCGGGGCCGGTGCCGGCATGGCCGCCGACCTTCAGTATTGGGACAAAACCGCCAGAGAGATTCGAAAACATTCTCAATCCAGCAAAATTATTGTTGAAAAAAGTACTTTACCAGTCAAGACGGCCCAGGCCATGGAACGGATTTTGGCATGCGGGGATAATGGCCTCTGTTTTGACGTTTTATCAAACCCGGAATTTCTGGCCGAAGGGACCGCCATCAAAGACCTGGAAAACCCGGACCGGGTGCTCATCGGTTCCTCCCAGACGGACGGCGGCCTGATGGCCCGGGACGTACTCGTAGAAATTTATGCCAACTGGATTCCCAGAGACAAAATCATCACTTCCAATATCTGGAGCAGCGAGCTCTCCAAACTGGTGGCTAACGCTTTTCTGGCCCAGCGGATTTCTTCGGTGAATTCCATATCGGCGCTTTGCGAAAAAGCCGACGCGGACATTCAGGAGGTAACCCGGGCGGTGGGCATGGACAGCCGGGTGGGCAACAAATTCCTGAATGCCAGTGTCGGTTTCGGGGGCTCCTGTTTCAAAAAAGACATCCTGAACCTGGTCTATATCTGCCGCCATTACGATCTCAAGGAGGTAGCGGATTACTGGGAGGGTGTGGTCAAAATCAATGACTACCAGAAGGAACGGTTCATCCTCAACATGCTGCACGTCATGTTCAATACCCTGGCGGGCAAAAAGATCTGTCTCCTCGGATTTGCCTTCAAGGCCGACACGGGGGACACGCGGGAAAGCCCCGCCATCCGGATCGCCAAACGGCTCATGGAAGAAAAAGCGGACCTGGTGATTACCGACCCGAAGGCTCTTGACAACGCAAAAGACGACCTGAAAGGGGTAACCGGAAGCGTTTGTTATGTTGAAGATCCCTATGAGGCGACCACCGGATGTTGTGCCGTTGCCGTAATGACCGAATGGTCTCTTTATAATGAACTTGATTACCGGGAAATATACCGCAAAATGGCCAAGCCGGCCTTTGTCTTTGACGGCCGGAATATTTTGGATCACCCGGCCCTTCACGAAATCGGGTTCAATGTTTTCCCTATCGGAAAACCGTCCCTCACCCATTTCTAACGCAGGAGGTTATGATCGTGCTTCATCATCAAAAACGCATACTGGTGACCGGCGGTGCCGGTTTCCTAGGATCGCATCTCTGCGATCGTCTCATTCAAGAGGGTCATGATGTCCTGTGCCTGGATAATTTCTTCACCGGGACGAAGCGGAACATTTTGCATCTGATGCAAAACCCCAACTTTGAACTGATCCGTCACGACCTGGCATTCCCCGTATTTCTGGAGGTGGATGAAATATATAACCTGGCCTGTCCGGCATCCCCCATTCACTACCAGCATAACCCGGTGAAAACCGTGAAAACCAATGTTTTGGGTTCCATTCACATGCTGGGGCTGGCCAAACGGGTTCATGCCAAGATCCTGCAGGCCTCAACCAGTGAGGTTTATGGTGACCCGGTGGTTCATCCCCAAACGGAAAGCTACTGGGGCAATGTGAACACCATCGGGATTCGATCCTGTTATGATGAGGGAAAACGGTGTGCCGAGACCCTTTTTTTTGACTACCACCGCCAGAACAATGTGAACATTCGGGTGGTCCGTATTTTCAATACCTACGGCCCCAGAATGCACCCCAACGATGGCCGGGTAGTGAGTAATTTCATTGTCCAGGCATTAAACAATCAGGATATTACGGTTTACGGGGATGGATCACAGACCCGCTCTTTCTGTTATGTGGATGATCTGATCGACGGCATGGTCCGCATGATGAATGGGCGCGATGAATTTGTGGGACCCGTGAACCTGGGGAATCCCACGGAATTCACCATCCTGGAGCTGGCCCAAAAAATAATTGAAGCCACCGGCAGCAAATCCCGCATCGTCTTTCGCCCCCTTCCCCAGGATGATCCCCTCCAGCGTCAACCGGATATTTCCCTGGCAAAGGAAAAACTGCGGTGGGAGCCGGGGACAGGTTTGGATGAAGGGCTTCAGACCACGATTGCTTATTTTAAAACCGCCCTGAAGGATGGCTGAGGAAAACGTCGGGCAGGGTTTCGGCGGAAAAAGCAAGGGAAACCAGAACGACATTCTTCGTTTTCGGACGAATCTTAAACCGGTCGTCAATTCTCAGGCCGCACACCCATATGGGATTGTTTCCCTGGCACAGCAGCGGAAGGCGTCTTCTGACATGGGATGGAATTTTCCGGTCTACAAAGAAATCCTTGATTTTTTTGTGCCCCGTCATGCCTAAAGGGATAAACCGATCGCCGGGGACAAAACTTCTGATCGTCAATGGGTATTCCATGCGGTCAGCGTTCAGGTGAGCAATCCACGGAGATGCGTTGTCGCCCGGGAGGAGGGCTTTTCTTTTGATTTCCTCGATGGTAACCGTGCAGGAGATCGCATCAAGGTTGAAAACACCCGGGCCATCCAGAACATATTGAAATCCCTTGATTCCTTTAAGGTCCTGTTTTTCCCTGGTTTTGCCGAATATCAGGGTATTGTAGGTTTTCTTGACAAAAACGTTGTTGGGAAGGTCTAAGCTTGCCTGTGGCCGCCCTTGTACCAGCCCTTTTATGGCCTCAATATGCCGCACGTTGATGCGGCGAAGCCCCCCTTGAACACGCTTGATGAGTTGGCGAATGAC
>CAYPQJ010000295.1:0-3737 GCA_964412835.1 uncultured Desulfobacteraceae bacterium
AAAGCGGTATGGCGCTGGTGGTTGCCAATCGGTCGGTGGATCGGGGCCGCGCCCTTGCGGCGTTTCTGAAATGCCCGTTCATCCCCTTGGATAGAATTCGGGAAACCGAAGCCGATGTTTTGATTCAGACCACGCCGGTGGGCATGTTCCCCCATGAAAATGCCTCCCCGGTACCGGAGGATATGTTCCAGAAAGAGATGGTGGTGATGGATGCCATCTACAATCCCCTTGAAACGCAATTGCTCAAAAGCGCCCGCGCCCGGGGATGCGCCACCATCAGCGGTTTGGAGATGTTCATCCACCAGGGAGCCGAGCAATTCCGTCTCTGGACCGGTTCAAATCCCCCTGTGGATGTTATGCGGGAGGCGGTTACGAATGTACTTTCAAAAAAACGGGTGCGGAAATGATCACGACTGAAACCTCTTCAAACCATCATCATACGGTGACCATCCCCGGATCAAAGAGCATTACCCATCGGGCCCTTATTGCCGGAGGTTTGGCGCATGGGAAAACGATTCTCAGAAATGATCTCGATTGTGAAGATACGCGTCATACGGCGCATGTTCTAAAAGCCATAGGGGTTAAAATGACGCGGGATGGCAATGATCTGATCATGGCGGGAATGGGTGAAACGGTATGTGATCAAACTTGGGAAAAAGCGCTTTATCTGGGTAATTCAGGGACCTCTTTCAGACTGCTCCTGCCGGTGCTGGCTCTCGTAAGGGGACGGTTTCTGATGACGGGTACACCCCGTATGCGGGAGCGGCCCATGGGGCCTCTGGTGGATGCGCTCTCTCAACTGGGCGCGAAGGTTTCCTATATGGGCAACAACGGACTACCCCCCATTCGCATCGCGTCAGATGGGATTCCGGGTGGTGTTGTGACGCTTCCGGGGGATGCCAGCAGCCAGTTTTTGTCAGCCCTGCTCTTATCAGGCCCGTACGCCCGCAAAGATGTGGATATTACGGTAAAAGGGGACCTGGTGTCAAAACCCTATGTGGATGTGACCATCGATGTAATGGCGGCTTTCGGTGCCCGGGTAAAACGGCAGGGGTATACCCGCTTCAGCGTTTCCGCCGGACAACAATACCAACCGAGAGAGTACACGGTTCAGGGGGACGTATCGTCCGCGTCATATTTCTGGGCTGGTGCGGCAATCACCGGAAGGACGGTGACCACTCGGAACATCCATCCCGAAGGAAGGCAGGGGGATATTCGACTGCTGGAGGTTTTTGAGGTCATGGGATGCACCGTGGTCAGGGAAGCGGATCGGGTGTCGGTTACAGGAGGCCTGCTTACGGGGGTCGATGTGGACATGGGGGCCATGCCCGATATGGTGCCCACCCTGGCGGCGGTGGCCCTGTTCGCCAAAGGAAAGACCACCATCCGGAACGTGGGGCATCTCCGTTTTAAGGAAAGCGACAGGTTAAGTGCTGTGGCTCAGGAATGGCGGAAGCTGGGGGCACGTGTGGAAGAATATGAGGGTTCCCTGGTGGTTCATGGCGGCGAAAGGCTTTGTGGCGCTGAGGTAGACCCCCATGACGATCATCGCCTGGCCATGAGCCTGGCAGTGGTGGGCTTAAAGGTCCCGGGAGTCCGTATTCAAAATCGCGCCTGCGTCAGCAAGTCGTTCCCTCAGTTCTGGGATCTGTGGGAGGAGTTGCGGGGGTATCGTGTTGGAAACTGTGAGTGAGGGCTTCAGATCAAAAAAAACCCCTTGACATTCTTTTTTAAAAAGGCTAGCAAGCTGATCTATGGAAACACGTGAGAGAAAAAATATTCTGATTACTTTAAGGAATTGGTGGTGGCGCAACTTCATACAGATGAGGTGTGTCGACCGGATTTAGAACCAGCAGCAATGTCGTAAACAAGCAAACCGTGGCGCGCTTCATCAAGGGCTTCACGGTTTTTTTTATAGATGCAACCAGACAAAAGGGCCGTGGGGCAAACTCCCCATGGCCCTTTTTCATTTTGAGGAGCCAATTTTAAGAGGATCAGGTATTTTGGAAATACGACCTTCACTTTCACAGTTCAAACGGATGGCCACACAAGGCAACCTCATACCGGTATATGGAGAATTCCTTGCGGATACGGAAACCCCGGTTTCGGCCTACCTGAAAATTAAGGACAAGGCGTTCTCCTATCTTCTGGAAAGTGCCGACGGCGGAACCAGTTGGGGCCGGTACAGCTTTATCGGATACAAGCCCCATGTGGTGGTGCGCTTCGCCCACCAACGGATGGAGATTACAAGGGATGGCGAAATCGAAACCCTCGCCCGGGTTGAAAATCCTTTGGAGGTTTTAAGGGATCTGGCATCACAATACCGTTCAGTGGCATCAGAGGACCTTCCCCCATTTCAAGGGGGGCTCGTGGGATTTTTCAACTACGACCTGATCCGAACTTGGGAACCGGTCCCGGGGGATTGTCTGGATGCAAATATGCCGGAATGCATTTTCACCGATTCCCGGCGGCTTATCATCTTTGACCACTTGACCCATAAGATTACGGTAGTCGCCCATGCACACGTGTTTGAAGACGAAGATCCGGAGGTTGTCTATTTAGAGGCATGCCATGCGGTGAATGAAACCATTGCTGAACTCAGGCAACCTGTCCCCACTGTCCCGGACGGGAACAATATCAAGGTCTCGGAGCTCACGTCCAATGTCAAAAAGGAACCCTTCATGGCGGCGGTGGCGCAGGCCAAAGAATATATTGCTGCCGGAGACGCGATCCAGGTGGTTCTGTCCCAGCGATTCGAGGGAACCGTTTCCGGAGATGATTTTGCCCTATATCGAAAGCTCAGAAGCATCAATCCGTCGCCCTATATGTTTTATCTCAACTTTGGGGAAACCAGACTGATCGGCGCTTCCCCTGAAATCCTCGTTCGTCTCACCAACGGCCTCATTGAACTGCGGCCCATCGCCGGCACCCGGCCCAGAGGAAAGGATGAGGCCATGGACCGGGCACTGGAACGAGAACTCATGGCGGATCCCAAGGAGAGGGCCGAGCATATCATGCTGGTGGACCTGGGCAGAAATGATGCAGGAAAGGTAGCGTCGGCCGGAACGGTGACGGTTCCCAGGTTGATGGAGGTGGAACGCTACTCCCATGTGATGCACTTGGTGAGCCGGGTGGAAGCACAGTTGAGTCCGGAAAAAGACGCCTTTGATCTCTTTATGGCATCATTTCCGGCGGGAACGGTTTCAGGCGCCCCCAAGATTCGGGCCATGGAAATCATTCATGAACTGGAACCTTCCCCCAGGGGTCCCTATGCGGGGGCTGTCGGATATTTCGGGTTCAACGGCAATATGGACTTCTGCATCACCATCCGCACCATGACCCTGCACAATGAAAAACTGTCCATTCAGGTGGGCGCCGGCATTGTGGCCGACTCCGACCCGGAAAAGGAATACCAGGAAACCCTGAACAAGGCGGGCGCCATGTTTCAGGCCATCGGGAGGACACAAGAAAAATGATTCTGATGATCGATAACTACGATTCATTTACCTACAATCTGGTCCAGATGATACAGGTATTGGGAAAAAACATTTCCGTATGGCGTAACGACCAGGTGGACATCCCCGGATTAGAAGATCTGAAGCCGACAGCCCTGATGGTGTCCCCCGGCCCGGGCACGCCGGACCATGCTGGGATCTCAGTTGACGCCATTCGGCATTTTGGGAAAAAAGTTCCGGTTCTGGGGGTATGCCTGGGCCATCAATCCATGGCCGCCGCCT
>CAYPQJ010000296.1:0-3734 GCA_964412835.1 uncultured Desulfobacteraceae bacterium
CCCTATGATTGCCGAAACCATCGCTCGGAATTTGAGCGATGACGATGTGCTGGAGATCATGGAAAAGCTTTTAAAATATTACCGTGGTTTATCGTCCCGGCCTCAAACCCGGAATCTGAGGCTGGGTGTGATTCTGAAAAAAGAAGGCAAAGAAAGGTTATTGCGGGTTTGTGGTTTGGATTGACATTTTGGGTATGTGGTCCCACGCAGAGCGTGGGAACGAGAAAGGAGGAATGATCATGGAAAAGTGGGTATGCAGCGCCTGTGAGCATGTTTACGATCCGGCCGAAGGTGATCCGGAAAACGGCATTGAGCCGGGTACAGCCTTTGAGGATGTGCCGAATTCGTGGTTTTGCCCCAACTGCGGGGTTGGCAAGGAATTCTTCGAAAAAATGGCTTAGAAAGGATATAGGCAATGGATCTGGACGGCAGCAAACAACTATGCGGTATCTGCAAGGACTGGAAGGGCAAACGGGAATGGGTGAACGGAAAGGCCAAGGTAAAATCATCAGCCAGAGGCCAATGCGAACGCTTACAAAAAATCAAGCCGCCACACGGAGGCTGTGATGAGTGGGTGAAATGGGAAGGGTAGGATGAAGCGCAAAGAGGAATCACTACGCGTTGGCATCATAGGGCCCACCAACGCAGCCCTTATGGAGGAAAAGGCAGGACTGTCTTCGGGGACGCTGGAGGCGGCGGCCGCTGAGATCGGCGGATTTTTGGCCGAGCAGTCTCTCGGCATGGTTTGCGTACCCCTAAAAGGGATTCCGCTTTGGGTGCTTGAGAGCTACAAGCAGGCCGGCGGAAAAGATGCGCTGGCCCTCTGGCCGAGGCCGTCGGACTTGGCTGAAACCTCCCAGGCGCAGACCCAGGGAAATCCGGAATTGGCCGACCGCGTGAAAGACGACCTGACGTGGGGCGAGGAACCCTTTGAGCTGGCCAGGATCAGCGACTGCCTCGTTGCCCTCGGCTTGTCCTGCGGGACCATGATCGAGATGGTCGCCACCAAGTGGATCAAAAACACACCGGTGCTGGCGGTCCGTTCCCTGATGACCGGCATCCCGGCGGAAATCGCCGCTGAGTTGGATCTCAGATTTTGCGACACCGTGGACTCCCTGAAGGGCATCATCGGCGAAACCCTTGCAGGTCTTGATAAAGACCGTGCGACGTCCTGAAATGGAAAGCGACATCCCCCGACACCTGACGGCCGCTGAAACGGAGAACCTCCTTGAAGTACTGCTGCGGCAGTACATCCTTCACGAAATCAAGCACCATCCCCCCCAGGAGACAACGCCGCCTAAAGCGCTGAAAGTCAGAACCCGCGCCATCAACATGCCCGACATCTATAAACTGCTTCACCAGGGGACCTTCGGGTACTGGGATCACTTTCCCAGCAAAGCGTATTTCAGGAAACATCTGGCCGATGACTGGGAGTCGGTGACACCGCTGGAGGGGGAGCCCGTGTTGGAATCGGTTACCCACCATAACACCATTGTTAGAGTAAACCTGCGACCTTACAAGGCCCTTTTTCCCGAGGAAGAAGACCGGGCGTTGTTCATGCTGGAAAAACTGGTGCTGGATTCTGCCGCCGTTGAAAAAGGAAGTTCTGAATGGTTTTTTTCCGTAATGTCCGCCTTCAGAGAGATCAACGGGCAGGCGGCCCTGATCATCGACAACCGGCGCTATGTGATTCCGCCGGCCCTGGTGGAGCAGTTTTTTACTGAAACCAAACGCTTTATTGCCCAGCAGGGATACTTGCCCATGTTCAGCCATTCGCCGGGTTACCACAACCTGAATCGGCCGGCTTATGTCATTGCGGATACCGTCGTCTTTAAAGGGTCTCCACTGGCCTTTCTTCTGAACGAAACGATCGGTTGATCTGCATCGTGTGTTTTTGGGTTCATTTTGGACTCGAACTTTCAACCCTCGAATCCGTTTTCCCTTTTCAATCAACGCATTGGGAGATAATCCGATATGCCTCAAACGAAACCGACCTCACCTTGCCTGGGATTTTCGGAACTGCCGCCGGACGACCACATCATCGATGCCCTCATTAATGATCCGCCCGATGTGCGCTGGCGTTGGGTCAGGACACTCTTGCGCATCGAAGACCCCCGGCGGCTCGCCGAATTCAGGCACCGTTTTCAGGAACGGGTCGAGAAAATCAAAACGCCTCCGCACTGGAAGGTAATCTTTCGTCTGCAAATGGCGATGCAGTCCATTCAAAGACCGGTCCGCGTGAATGGTTATGCCGTGGTCAAGGGCAAAGGCGCCTTTACCACCGGCGAACTGGCGGCTGCCGAATACGATCCGTCACGGCTGGACATCGCCGGGACGGAATCGGACCATTGGCCGGCGGTGGATTTTCATGTCCACCCCAAAATGCCGGATCTGAAATTTCTCTCGGATATGCGAAAGGCAGGGGTGCGGCATGCGGTGATTCTGGCCACCGACACGGACCCGGAAGACCTGGATCGGCCGGAAATCGTTGAAAAGTTGAAAAATGTTTATGCCGGGTCCGCCCATTCCCAGTCAGTCCCGTTTGGGCAGTTTCTGAAAACCATCCGGGCGGATCTCTATTCGCGAACCCATGTGACCGACCAGGACGTTGCGGATTGGGTCGCGGATTATCCCGATACCCTTACCGGTTTCGGTTCTGTGAACCTTTCCAAGTCAGGGGACTACGTTTTGAAAAAACTGGATCGCATACAGCAACTCGGGCTCAGAGGCATCAAACTGCTTCCCTATTCCCAGTTCTTCAATCCGGCTGAAAATGAGAACATGGAACTGCTTTTTGATTACTGCCAACAAACGGGTTCCATTGTCCTGACCCATTCCGGATGTGCAGCCGGCGCCTTTGAAATCGCCGAACTCAGCCGGGATTCCCACCCGTCACTCTGGGAGCCCGTGGCCCTGAAATACCCGGATGTCCCAATTGTTCTGGCCCATTTCGCCTCCTACAGCACCCACCAACCGGGCATATGGTTCAATGAGGCTCTAACCCTGATGAAAAAATGCCCAAACGTCTTCGCCGACATCAGTGCCGCCCACTATCTGCTGGCGGATACGGGGACCGTTGAGCAAATCCGCCAAACCACCGGTTTCGGCCAGGTGCTGTTTGCAACGGACTATCCCGGTCCCCTGTACTACGGGTCGAGCCTCACGGAGCTCGTCAACAACGTCAGGGGGAACCGCCTGTTGTCCGAAACCGAACAGCGGGCCATACTCGTTGACAACGGCCAAAGACTCCTGGGGTTGGCATAGCCCGGGCTCTGGGATCCATTGGCTTGTTTTTTTATAGATTTCCTATGTTTCGCAACTTGATAATTTTTCCCCCGTGTTCCGACAAAATATGTCCTCATCCGTTTTCAGCCTGGCTTCATATATGGAAGGCATTCATCGAGCCGATGAAGAGGGACGTATTACCTATGCGGATCAGTATACGCCGGAATCCGGGGAGATGCAGTTTTCAAATCATATCTCATGGGAAGTCAACGAGATTCACTACGAGGGCGGGTTATCTTTTACAAACACCCGCCCCCTGTTTGATGGTATCCAGTTGGTGCTGGCGTATTTCGAGGACGATCCGCTTACCTTTCTTGAGCTGGGTCCGGGAGCGGGAAATGCCTGCTATGAGCTGTACTGCCTGGCAAAGACGATGAATATGGATATTACAATTCATAGAATAGCGTTTTATCAATCGTTGCACCCAGTACGAAGCGCGGACTGGGATA
>CAYPQJ010000297.1:0-3656 GCA_964412835.1 uncultured Desulfobacteraceae bacterium
CGCCGCCTTCGGCGGTGAAGTGATTCGAGCGAACAGGATCATGCATGGCAAGACGAGCCTCATCTTCCATGACGGCCGGACCCTTTATCACGACCTGCCCAATCCTTTTCCCGCCATCCGCTATCATTCCCTGATTGTGAACAGCAACCGGATACCGGATGGGTTTGAGGTGAGTGCCTGGACTGAACAAGGCGAAGTAATGGGACTCAGGCACAAACAACACCCCATGGAAGGGGTGCAATTCCATCCGGAATCGATTCTGACCGATGCCGGCATGGATATGATGAAAAACTTTTTAAGGAGGATATCCCGATGATTAAAGACGCAATCGCTAAAGTGGTGAATGGACAGGATCTGATGGAAGAAGAGATGGTTTCTACCATGGATGAAATTATGACCGGACAGACGACCCATTCACAGATCGGGGCGTTTCTGACGGCGCTCAGGATGAAGGGCGAAACCGTGGCGGAAATCACAGGGGCGGCCAGGGTCATGCGCGAGAAAGCCGAAAAAATTAACGTCAACAACCATCTGGTCAGCATTGATCGGGATGAGATCAATGCTGAAAATGAAACCCTTCTGGACATTGTGGGCACCGGTGGGGACGGTACCAGGACTTTCAATGTCTCAACCACCACCGCCTTCGTGGCGGCCGGCGCGGGCCTGCGGGTTGCCAAACACGGCAACCGCGCGGTGTCCAGTCTTTGCGGTAGCGCGGATGTGCTGGAGAATCTGGGCGTAAACCTGGACATCAACCACGCGGATGTGGAGCGATGCGTGGATGAGGTTGGCATCGGGTTCCTCTATGCTCCGAGTTTTCACGGGGCCATGAAATACGCAGCCAAACCACGGCGTGAAATGGGGATCAGGACCCTTTTTAACCTCCTGGGGCCATTGACCAATCCGGCGGGCGCCAATGTGCAGGTTCTGGGGGTGTACTCTCCTGACCTGACGGAAATGATGGCTCGAGTTCTGGGCAACCTGGGAGTTCGGGAGGCCTTTGTGGTGTGCGGCGAAGGTACTTACGACGAAATCAGTATTTGCGGCAAAACCAAGGTAACCCATCTCAAAAATGGAGACATCAGCACTTTTGACATGGAACCGGAGACCTATGGCTTTAAACGGGCCGCCGCCGAAGACATACAGGGGGGCAACGCCAAACGGAATGCGGAAATCGTCCGTGAAATCCTTGATGGCGAAAAAGGCCCCAAACGAGAGATGGTCCTTCTCAATGCCGCTTCCGCCTATGTGGCCTCCGGTCTGGATTCGGATTTTGGTGAAGGCATCAAACGGGCGGAAGAGGTCATCGATTCAGGCAAAGCCAGGGAAAAGCTGGATGCCCTGGTGAATTTCACACAAGGGTGCACCGACTTTGTGCGAAAGGAACTGTAGATGCATGCTATGCTGGCTGAAATTCTGGAAGAAAAAAAGAAGGAAGTGGCACATCTGAAAAAGGGCCGCCATCCATTGCCGGCGGACCATTTTTCAGATAATGTCCGCGATTTCAAGAAGGCTCTGATGTCCAATGATGGTGTTGATCTGATTGCTGAAATTAAATTCGGATCGCCCTCGGCAGGAATCATTCGGGAGTCGTCCGCTCCTCTGACCATCGGGCGCACTTATGAGAAAGCCGGCGCCGCCGCCATCTCTTTGCTGACCGACAAGAGATTTTTCAAAGGGGATCTGCAAAACCTGCCGTTGCTTAAAAAAGCCGTTTCCCTGCCCATCCTTCGAAAGGATTTTATTATTGATGAAATCCAGGTAGCTGAATCCGCGCGGTTCGGCGCCGATGCGGTGTTACTCATTGCCCGGATACTCTCCTTGGAACAATTGAAGAATCTACTTGATGCCTCACAGAAATGGGGGATCAGCGCGCTCACGGAAATTCATGACAAACGGGACCTTGAAAAGGCACTGGATTGCGATTCTCATATCATCGGCATCAACAACCGTGACCTGGATACCTTTGAGATCAATCTGAACACTACCCTGGAACTGGCACCCCTCATTCCCGCGGACAGGGTGGTGATCAGTGAAAGCGGTATTCATTCCGGCAAAGACATGCAAGCCTTCAGGGGGTTGAACATTCAGGCGGTCCTGGTGGGTTCGGTCCTCATGGGTGCGGATGATCCGGGACGAAAGACAGCGGAGTTGGTAAAGGCAGGAGTATGAAAGTGGTACGGGTTAAAATCTGCGGCATGACCCGTCTGGCGGATGCCGAGAAGGCGATTGAATTGGGCGCGGATGCCCTGGGGTTCATTTTTGCGGAAAGTCCCAGACAGATCACGCCTCAAAAGGCAAGAGATATCAGCCGGAGAATTTCTCCATTTGTCAAAACCGTGGGAGTATTCATAAATGAAAAACCGGCAAAAATTCGGAAAATTATGGATTTCTGCGGCCTCGATCTGGTTCAACTCCACGGAAATGAGCCCGTCTCAGCCTGTTCCGAACTGGCCCCAAGGGTCATCAAGGCCTTTCGCGTTCAAGGAGAAGAATCCCTTTTACGGATTACGGACTTCAAAAACCACGTAAGGGCTATTCTCCTGGACGCTTATCAAAAGGGCTTAAACGGTGGCACAGGGAAGACCTTTGACTGGCGCTTGGCGCTCAAAGCCAAAAAAACAGGAATCCCCATGGTACTGTCCGGCGGACTGGGGCCCGAAAACATTCGGGAAGCCCTGGAACAGGTACATCCATTTGCCGTCGATATCAGCAGCGGCATCGAGGAAAGACCGGGCATAAAGGATCATTTTAGGATGCGGACCTTTATGCGGAGAATAAAGGCATATGAATGCATCGAGCTGTAAGGGCACGGGGCGCCGTGCCCCTACCCACAATCACCGGAAGCCTACCGTGCTTGAAGCCTATTTGAGAAACCGATTGAAGAAAAAGAAGATTCTGCTCATGACGCACGTGGTGGCGGGATACCCCTCTTTTGATGGTGCCATGAACCTGGTTGAAACCATGGTGCATGCAGGGGTGGATCTGATGGAATTGCAGATCCCTTATTCCGAACCCATCGCGGACGGACCCGTGATCCTGCGTGCCAACCAGAAGGCCCTGGAACGGGGGGCCACCGTGGAAAAATGCCTGGCATTTGCAGCCCATGCGGCCCATCGGTTCGAGATCCCCTTCCTCATCATGACCTACTACAATATCCTTTTTAGGTATGGCGTGGACGCTTTTGTTGCCCGTATGGCAAAAGCAGGACTCAGAGGCGCCATCATTCCGGATCTGCCGCCCGAAGAGGGGCGCGAGTATCTGAAGGCCATGACCGACCATAAATTGTCCCCGGTGCTGATATTTTCTCCCACAACCCCTTTTGAGCGCATGCAGTACCTGAGCGGCTTTGCTGATGGATTTGTGTACTGCGTCGCCAGGAAAGGCGTCACGGGCGCCAAAACGGATTTTACCCGGGGTATATCCGAGTACCTTTCCAGGTGTCGAAAGGCCTCCCCCCTTCCCCTGGCCGTTGGGTTCGGGGTCAAGGAAAAAGCGGATGTGGACTACCTGGCAGGAAAAGCGGACATTGCCGTTATTGGAACGAAAATCCTTCGGGTCATGGAAAAAGACGGGGTTCGCGCCGTGGGGGATTTCATTCGGATTTTGGGGACGTCCATCAATAAGTAATTAACTCAATTTGTGAGACTGTAACC
>CAYPQJ010000298.1:0-3593 GCA_964412835.1 uncultured Desulfobacteraceae bacterium
AGCGATACCACCTGCCAGATGTGTCTTGAATCCCGCCATCCGTACCTCCCTTCAGATTGAAATCTCTCCCAGAACTTTGTCGCCTGCAATTCGCACTGCACGCATCTTCACAATATGACCCTGCAAGTTATCGTCATACGGGAACACAAAGGGCAGGTAGTTCTCGCCGGCCCCCGTCATGAGGGTTTCGTCCTTAGCATAAGGGCCTTCCACCAGAACATCAAACGGTTGGTTCAGGCAACTTTCATGAAACAACATTCGTTTTTCTCGGCCGAGTGTTCTGATCTCCGATGCCCGCTGTTTGATGGTATCAATGTTTACTTTATCTCTAAAATTCCAAGCCGGTGTTCCCTTCCTGGGTGAAAAGGGAAAAACGTGAAGGTAAGAGACGGGCAGATCCCGAAGGAGTGAAAGACAGTTCGCATGGGCCTGAGAGTCCTCTCCCGGGAACCCGGACATGACGTCCACCCCGATGGCGCCTTGAGGGATGGCGGCGTGAATTGTTTCGATCTTTTCGGCAAATTCTCTTGTGGTATAATTGCGATTCATTCTTTTTAGAATTTGATCATCCCCGCTTTGAAGGGGGATGTGAAAATGGGGGCAGAGCCATTTTTCAGATGCGGCCATCTCAATGATGTTTACATCCAGTTCCTGAGGTTCCAGGGAACTCAGCCGCAGTCGAAGGGGTAAGCCTTCTTTTCCCATTTTTTTAAGCAGCCTTTTCAGATCCGGTTCCCCCGGCAGGTCTACCCCGTATTTTCCCAGGTGGATGCCCGTCAGCACCACTTCCCGGTATCCCTGTTCCGCGAACCCCGCGAGAGCCTCAAGGACTTTTTCGGGTACGAGGCTTCGATAGGGCCCCCTGGCGTAGGGGACGATGCAGTAGGTACAGAAGGAACGGCATCCATCCTGGATCTTCAGGTAAGCGCGGGTTCGACCGGGGAAGTTTTGGATGTCCAAAGAATCAAAAGGGGTCTCAGGTTCGAAAGGGGGCAATGCCAGCGTTTTTTCAGGGGCAGGGGGCAATGCCATCAGAAGACGCGGAATTTCAGCTTTGACCCGGTTGTTGGCAATAAGTGCTACGCCGTCGATGGCTTCAAGTTCTTTTGGAAATACCTGTGCATAGCAGCCGATGGCCGCAACACGGCTTCCCGGGTTTTCCCGGATGGCTTTTCGGATCGCTTGACGGGACTGGTGCGCCGCCTTGTGGGTGACGATGCAGGTGTTGACTATCAGGACATGGGCTGAGGCCCCATCGGCCGCTTTGTGCCATCCTTCCCGGCTCAGGGATTCTTCCATAAAGGCGGATTCATATTGATTGACCTTGCAGCCGAGTGTGATGACCTTAAACGTCTTGAACAATCCATCCTCCTCCCAGCACCCGGTCCCCCTCATAACAGACCAGGGCCTGTCCCGGCGTTATGGCCATCTGGGGATGGTCGAAAATAAATCTTACGCGGGTGGGAGCAAGCACTTCCAGCCGCCCGGGGGCAGGCTTGTGCCGGTAGCGGACCTGGGCACTGATGGGCTCATGCCCGGCTTGTTCAAAAGGGCTGATCCAGTGAAAATCCATTGCGGATACTTCACTCGAAAAAAGGTCTTCCCGACGTCCTACAATAACCCGATTGCCCTTTGGTTCCAGGGCTTTGACATAATAAGGTCTGGGAGAGGCGATACCCAGCCCGTGCCGTTGACCAACGGTATAGCGGTGAATGCCGCCATGCTCCCCAACCGTATCACCCTGAAGGTTCATGATGGGGCCTTTTTCAAACGTGGCGTTTTTCTTTCTCGATTCGATGAAATGCCGATAATCCATGTGGGGGATAAAGCAGATTTCCTGGCTTTCACGGTCGCTGTGGCAGGGGATGTTCAGTTCCCGGGCCCGGGAGCGGGTTTCCGCTTTGGTCATGGTTCCCAGGGGAAAAATGGTTTTTGAAAGTTGCATGGGGCTCAGCCTGTGAAGGAAGTAGGACTGGTCTTTTTGCCGGTCTTTGCCTCTCCAGAGGCTGATGGGATTATTCTTTCCGGGTCTTTTTATGCGAACGTAATGACCCGTTGCCATGAAATCAAATTGATTCGCCGTCAAATGGCGGTGCATCTGTTCAAATTTGATGAGGGGATTACAGCGAACGCACGGGTTGGGTGTGAGCCCCTCCAAATAGGCATCCACAAAAGGGATAATCAGTTCACGTTCAAAGATGGCTCTCAAATCCAGGATTTTCAGCGGGATTTTAAGGTATTCGGCGATTTTCCTGACCCTCGCGATCCGCTGTTGGGTGATGTTGTCAGGGGACGGCAGAATAAAATGAAGCCCGTGGACCCGATGGCCGGCGGCGATTATAAGGGCCGCCGCCAGCGAGCTGTCAACCCCTCCGCTCAGTGCTACGAGAATGTTCAAGGGTTTGAAACTGTTCAGGGGGTCAGATTGATTCCGCATTCCGCAATCCGAAATCCGCAATTCATTTCAGTTCAGGAGGGTCTTGTTGAATTTGACTTCCATGGCGCGGGCCGGGCATGCGGCCACACACCATTCGCATGCGCTGCATTTTTCCTTGTCAAAGACAACTTCCATTTCCGGTCTTTTGATGCTGAGAGCGCCCGTGGGGCAAACCGCCGTGCAGGCGCCGCATTGGTAACATTTATCATCGTTCCGTTTAATATCCTCGCCGATGCTCTCCACCTTGACGCCGATATCTTTGAGGTACTGAATCCCTTTTCTGTAATTCTTCTGGTGGCCGCTCAGCTGCAGCACCATAAGGCCTTCTTTTCGCGGATAAATGACGGCTTTGAGGATATTAAAAGAGAGATCGAACTGTTTAACAAGCGTTGCCGCGATGGGTTCGCCAACAACGGTTTTGGGAAACCGCAATGAAATGGTTTTTGAATACATGGTTATTTCTCCCTTTTTGGTTCACCCGTCAATATTTTTTGATGACCCTTTCAAATCCTGGAAGGGAACCGGTGATGGATGATTCAGCAACGCAATAGGCGATCCTGAAATGGCCGGGGCCCATGAATCCGCTTCCCGGAACGGTCAGAATGTTTTCCTCCTGAAGGGCTTCGATAAATGCCACATCATCTTCAATGGGGGATTTGGGAAACAGATAAAATGCGCCTTCGGGCTTTTCGAACTCATAGCCGAAGCTCCAGAGCGCGTCGCACAGGATGTTCCTGTTTTTTTGGTAGGGCGAGATGTCCACGCTGTCATGGAGCAGGTGTAAGATGGCCCGCTGCATGATCGCCGGTGCATTCACATAGCCCAGGGTGCGGTTGCAGAAAATCATGCCCGCAAGGATCATACCCTTGTCGGACATGTCGGGATGGGCCGCCGCATAACCGATCCGTTCACCCGGCAGGGACAGGTCTTTGGAAAATGAGGTTACCAGGAAGCTTTCAGGGTATGCGTCGAAAATGCTGGGGACGTGGACACCGTCATAAACAATTTTTCGGTAGGGTTCATCAGAGATGAGATAAATGGGGGTCCCCTGTTTTTGGCTGTAATGGGTTAACAGGTCCGCCAGTTTTCCGATATCTTCTTTGCTGTAGACCTTGCCGGTGGGATTGTTGGGAGAATTGATCAAAACAGCCTTTGT
>CAYPQJ010000299.1:0-3583 GCA_964412835.1 uncultured Desulfobacteraceae bacterium
TGTTAGCTGTTAGCTGTTAGCGCTTGATCTATGTCTTTTGGTAAAAACAGGTGGATTTCCCCTGCTTTTTCATCCTGTTGGATCGTTGCATTCAGCATTCGCAACAGGGCCTTCTCTTTTTCCGTTGGAAATGCTGGCTCCGATAGGTTTGAGAGTTCTTCGAGACCGGTAACCCTTATTTTTACCGAAGCCTTGCCTGTTTCAAAGGTGAGCCCAACGGTTTTTCCATCTCCTGATACGTCCATGGCAAAATCCAGCATTTGCCAGATAAGATTCTGCAAATGAAAAGGCGATGTGATCACAGCGGAAGCATCGGAGGATGGCTGGAGTTTCAGTGTGATGCTTCGCATATCCGCAAATCTTTGGGCCAGGCCCACAGCCAGTTCAAGGGTTTCCTTTATGCCGACGCTTCTTTGAAACTCATCCACGCTGTGTGCCAGGCTGTTCATGTTAGCAGTGATTCCGTCTGCCCGCTGGATCTGGGCTATAACTCTCTGGGATATGACCTGGATACGTTCAGGGTCGATGGGTATGCCCTTTTCCGCCATCAAGTTGTAGTCTTCCAGAAGGCCTGCGCTCTCATTGATGATGGCCATGATATTCTTGATTTCATGGGATATGGATGCCGTCATTTTTCCGAAAAACTGAAGTTCGGATGCGATTCCGATGCTATTGCGATCAACCATAATCGGTTCCCCTATTTGTTCATCAATTGATTCATTTTATGGAGGAGTTCATCAATGGTCACCGGTTTCAGCAGATAATAGTCCACTCCGGTCTCAGCGGATCCGGCGGCAAAGTCATCCTGCGAACCGTGCCCGGTCATGAAAATGAATTTCATTCGAGGGCATTTTTCTTTCATCATTTTGTGAAGATTAATACCATTAATGCCCGGGATCTTCACGTCGAGAACCGCCAGGTCAAAATCTTCCTGATCGATAAGCGCAAGTGCCGCATCGCCGTTTGTCGTCCAACGTGCTTCGATTCCCCTGATGCCCAACCGCTCCGCCAGTGTTTCCACCAGTTCCTGTTCGTCGTCCACTAAGAGTACTCGCACGAGTTTTTCATCTCCTTTTCTTTGATGGCGAGGGGCAAGGTAATGGTGAAGGTTGTCCCCCTGTTCACTTCGCTTTTAACGTCAATGTTTCCCCCCAGCTGTTCCACCAGGCCGTAGGTAATGGAAAGCCCCAGACCGGTGCCGCCTTTTCCTGTCTTTGTGGAAAAGAAGGGCTCAAAAACGCGTTTGATATCTGCTTCCGGAATGCCGCAACCCGTATCCGAAATGCTCAGAACAATATTATCTTTATCTGCCATGGCGGCTTTCACTTGAAGCCGGCCGTTGTTTTCCATGGCGGCAAAGGCGTTGTTGATGATGTTCAAAATAACCTGCTGCAGTCTACCGGCATCCGTATCAAGATTCGGAAGGTTTTCATCCATCTCAATGGAGATCTGAATGGACCGGTATTCCGCCTCCTTGTTCAAAAACCCCAGCACTTCCCGAACCACTTCCTCCAGATTAATGGTTTGAATGCTCACATCCATATGACGGGCAAAACCCAGCAGCCTTTTGGTGATCCTGCCGCACCGGGTCACGGACTTCAGGATGGAATCCAGAAGCCCCATCAGCATTTCATTCTGTTTATATTCCTCCTTGAAAAGGAACAGGTCTTTCATGAGCCCTGCTTTTTCATTGATGATGGCCAGAGGATTGTTGATTTCATGGGCTACACCAGCCGCCAGCCTTCCGATGGAAGCCATTTTATTAGTGTATTCCACTTGATGGAGGCTGAAAATCAGTTTCTGGTCGGACTGAAATATGCGGTTCACCAGGTAGGTGGCCCCCCAGAGGATAACGAACAGAATAAATGCCACGCTGATCAAGAGAAATCCGATGAGTTCTCTCCGGGAACTTTCCCAGGATTTCAACAGCTCTTTTTTATGTTTGACCACCATCAGAATGAACGGCGTATTCGTAATATAGCAATAACCGATAACCAGCGGGACGTCTTTTTCCGTTACCCACTGGAATACCCTTGTTTCGGGGGCAAAATCGGGTATGGGCAACGAAATTTTTTCCAGAATTTCCCCATGGAAAAGGGTCGGTGTTTGCAGCACCCCTTCATGATTGATGATAAACGCATCGCCATGGCCGGCTATTTCAAGGTGCGACAGCATGTCGTTAAATTTTGCCGTATCGAGCGTCGCCCTGAGTACCCGAAAGGGACCACCTTCCGATGGGTAGTACTTTACCGCAATGACAATGTGCGGAATGTGCCGAAACCCCCTGAACACATCGCTGATGAACTCTCCCCGCTTGACGGCCTGCTGGTACCACTTCTGATCGCTGTAATCCTTTCCTGTCAAATTGTAGGGGCCCGCGTACACACACTGAATTCCCTGATGGTCAATACAACCCAGATCCGTAAAACCGCCGAAGCTTCTTTTCAGATTTTCAAGAACCTGTTCCATTCGTTCAGGGTTTACATTCAGTTTGAAGTTATTGTCATGGACGATGAAATCAAGGGCGGATCTACGTTCGTCAAGAAAGTAGGATAGGGTCCTGCGGGTGTTGGACACAAGCCTTGACGTCCTTAAAAGGATCTCGGATTCCACATCATGAAGCGTCGCCCTGTAATCCATAACCGCCATGAATATGAGGGGTGCCAGGACAACTGCGGAGGTCAGAAAAACCGCCGCGTACCAGGTGCGGCGAAAATTGAATTGAGAACTGTAAGGACCCTCACTGAAAATGCGGTGATCCCAGAACTCCGGTTTTATCCTGTTTAAGAATTTCATATCCATGTGCTCAAGGATTTGTATTATGCCATCGCCTCAGCCTTTTTCCTGATCTTCTCATTGGCCTCTTTCAGGGTATCCGTCAAGACCGCAATATCCACAGGCTTCTGGAGATAGGCGAAGGCCCCCAGATCCATGCAGACCTTCCTGTCGGCTTCCGACCCGTGGCCCGTGAGGATGATAATTTCGATCTCGGGACGGGTCTTTTTGACGCGCCTCAGCACCTCGATGCCGTCAATGCCGGGCATTTTGAGGTCAAGAATCATGACCTCAGGCTCATCGTCGTTTACGAGCTTAAGGGCCGATTCTCCGTCATAGGCAACGGCTGAGCCCATATCCCGCATGAGCAATCGTTCCGAAAGGGTCTGTACGAACTCCCTTTCATCATCCACCAGAAGCACTTTTGACGGCGCATGAAAATCGACTTTACGATAGATGTCTGTCTGATGGTAGTCTTTGCCCACCTTGGTGTTGACCGACGAAACGCCGGGAACCCGGGCTGCGATGGATTTGAGTTCCTCTTCAAGCCGGGTCAGCATCAACACATGTTTATTGATGGTAATGCTGACCGCCCCATCTTCGGCATCCACTTCCGCATTGTGCCCTTCTCTGGTAAGTGCCGCACCCACCGTGGCCGCCAGCAGGAAATCCTGTGCGGCCTTTCCGGATTTGTCATTGGGTTGAAGTAGATCGGTGTTTAGTTGGTTATGAATGGTGGAAACGGCTTGCTCAACGTCCATTTTGTCCATGGGGATCACCATGTCATAGAGCGATGCATCCCATGGGT
>CAYPQJ010000300.1:0-3579 GCA_964412835.1 uncultured Desulfobacteraceae bacterium
TCCCGGTGGGCGCGAATCCCTCTGACTCATTGCGCTTCTCCCCCAACAGCAACCGATTCGCCGCCATTCAAGCCTGAGAGAACCTCCACCCGGCTGTCAAACACCCTTCCCGTGGTCACGTAGATCCGGGTCCATTCCTCCCCCGACTTGACATGGACCATTTCCAGCTGCCCCACCCGTTCAAGGGCGTTTTCCGGTATCCACACCACCGATATTTTCCCCACCGGCACCAGAAGACGCCCGAACATGCCGGGATACAGCCCTTTTGTTTCCGGCAGATCCACCTTGACCAGAAAGGATCGGGTAGCCGGGTCCGCCGAAGGAACGATTTCGGCCACAGGACCCGACAGGGTCTGTTTAAGGGCCGTAATCACCACCTTCAAGGTTTCCGCCATCTTAATCCGGTCAATAAACCCTTCCGGCACCAGGGTCTCCAGACGCAAAACTCCACGGGTCTGCAATACCAGCAGCGGTTTTCCGGGAAATGCCATATCCCCGGGCTCCGCCAACCGTTCGGCCACCTGGCCATGGGCATCAGACCGAATTTCCGTATAATTCTGAACAATGCGCGCTTCTTCAACACTCTTTTCGGCCTGTTTTACCCCGGCATTCCCTTCCTTCAAGCCTTCACGAACCTGACTGAGACCGGCCCGGGCCTGGTGAAAAGATGCTTCGGCCTCCTCCAGCTGCTGCTTTGTGGCCGCTTCTGATTTGAAATAGGTTTTCACGCGGTTATAGGCGGCTTCCTCCCTTTTGTAAGAGGCTTCTGCGGAATTGACCCCCTGTGCGGCCTGATCCCGCCTGGCCCGGGCGGACAGAACAGCCTGCCTTGACCCCGCCAGACGGGCCAGTAACGCCTGGCTGTCCAACACCACCAGCAGCTCCCCCTTTTTAACAAGATCCCCGGGCCGCACCAGGACATCAACGATACGACCCTGCACCCGAGACTCAATTCGGGTCTCCTGTCGGGGGCGCACCGTTCCCGGGGCCTCGTAAAAGTCGGTCACCGTTTCCCGAACCGCTTTTGCGGTGGCTTCCGGGGTCCACTTCTGTTTCTCAACAGATATTTTCCCCGGACCTATTTTGTCAGGGACAAAAACGTCCGCCATATAGAGCATCAATAAAACCAGCGCTGCCACACCGCACAGTAAAGAGAGAAAACGCACCCCTTTCCGATTGTTCTTTTCATCCATGACAATCCATTCTCCCTACCCCTTTACAGTCCAACCTCTGTCATCTGTCATCTGTCGTCCGTCCTCTGTCATTCGCCCAGAACCCCATGGCCCGCCCAATGGCCGCAGCCGACTTCTCCCGGTCATAGAAGGCTGTGGCGGTCCTCAGACGTGAACGATTTCTTGAGAGCTCTGCTTCCAGATAGCGGGTAATGGTGGCAGACCCCCCTTCATATTGCTTCTGAACCAGACGCAGGGACTCTTCACTGTGCGCCACGCTGGCCCGGCTCACATTCCAGCGGGCTTTGGCCTCCGCATATTTCAAGTAAGCCCCTTTCAGCTGCAGTTGCACCGCCAGGGTTGCCTTCCGGTCGGCAGCCAGCATCTCTTTCAACACCGCACGGACACGATCCACATGGGACTGCCTCCTGAATCCGGTAAACACATCCCAATTGAGGATTACCCCTGCAGTCCAGTTTTTCCGGTCCCATTCAAAATCAAAACCCGGGTCATCAAAATAGGTTTTCATCTGCGCATCCAATCGCGGCAGATATTCGGAACGGGCCACATCCAGATCCATACGGGAACGTACCACCTGCAACCGGGATTTATGCAATTCCGGGCGGTTCGCCAAGGCCATGACCAATGCTTTTTCATACAGATCAGGCACCTTGATGGGGACCTGCTGCTCACCGGCCAGCGAAATGGCTGTATCCGGATCAAGACCCAGCAGGTTGGCCAGGGACGAAGCGCTGAGACTGTGATTGTTCTGCGCCCGGATCAGCCCTTCCCTGGATTGGGCCAGCGCAACCTTTAGGGACAACACATCTGATTTCAGAGCCCCGCCGGCCTCATACCGCACACTGACCATTCCAAGCTCCTTTTTGACCGTTTTCACAGATTCGCCGCTGATGTTCACATATTTTTCAGCGGCCAGAACGCTGTAATAGGCATGAATGACCGAAGTCACCAGGCCGTTTTGAACGGTTTTCCGATCCAGCCGGGTTATGGCCAGGCCAGTTTCCGCCATGCGTTTCCTTAGATAATCCCGCCCCCCGTTAAAAAGATTCAGTCGTCCCTGGATTCCCACCTCGTAGTTTTCAAACCATCCCGGATTGTTGAAGTCGGTGCCCGGGGGCAATTTACGCTGATCAATGGTTTTAAACAGGTAGGCGGACGGAGCGTTTCCCTGAAGGTATTCTCCGTAAACACTGATCACCGGCCAGAATGCGCTCATGGCCTCATCCAGCATGGCCTCTGACTGTTGAATCCGCGCCACCGCCATGTCCATGTCCGGGTTATTTTGAAGGGCGATTCGGATTACTTTTACAAGCGTCAGAGAACCCGCAGCCGCCATCACCTTTTCGGGGGTTTCAACCGGATGGTTTGGCACCGGTGACGGGAGCCCCACAGCCGTTTTTTTGGGTTTATCATACGTCTTTTTGATATGTTGATAATCATAGCGGTCGGCGTGCCTGCAGGACGAAAAAGCACAGAGAAGTGCGACAGCCAGAAGCCCGAAGAAGTAAACCCTTAAAATCCAACATACCCCCCATCTTCCCATAAGATCGTACTCCATCTATCATGCCCGGGGAAAGATCTGTAACCCCCTGCCCCACACCATGATTATTTCCGGTGCCCGACCTCCCCTTTTGACGGAAATGCCGATCACCCAGACACGAATGCTTCGTCTTTTTGGCTCATCGCGGATTAACGTGAAAACTTCCCCGGAGGGGAAAAGTCGTATAGCCGGTGGTTTCAACCACCGGGATAAGGATCAAAATTTTCAAGTCCTGAAAGGACGGCGTATTCTTCGACATCGTCCCTTCAGGACTCATTCATGAATTTATCCTGCCGGTGGTTGAAACCACCGGCTATACGCCCACATCCCTTCGGGATATAAACCAGCCATGACAAATTTACGCTAATCCGCGATGACCCGTCTTTTTTAGGCAAAAACCGGACAGATGGCAAGTGACAAATTACAGTGTCTGAACGAAAATTCAGAATTTTGTCGCATGCGGAAGAGGTCAATTCAGCGATACCAAATAATCACATCGGAAAATCCGATGAGCTCTCTCATTCCTGCACGCACATGTGGCGAAATTGCTTACTATTCTCGTATGCGAGCGCACCTGTACTGAACGAGTACAAAATCCTGAAACGTATGGGGATCGAGTCAGCAGGAAGACTACACGGCAAGCTGTAGTTTTCGTTTCCTTCCAAGTCGCTGTACTCGCTTCAGTTCTTTTTGCTGAATAACATGACCGAGAATCTGGAGATTTCGCGCCAGAACGGCCAACCCCACATAGCGCTTATACCCTTTTAGCCCATGGTCTCGGCAACGATCCAGTCCATGGTTTTCAAGGGCGTTTATTGAGGATTCAACTGCCGAATGCTTTCGACG
>CAYPQJ010000301.1:0-3573 GCA_964412835.1 uncultured Desulfobacteraceae bacterium
GATAACTATTTTCGATCTCCGAATATTTTTTAAATCTCATGGTTTCTATCCTTATGACCTTTCTCTTTAGCCGACAAGTTTTCCGGCTAAAATATACTTTATTTTAAACGCAAATGTCAGGAAAAAACGTTCCCTATTGACTTTGCGCATCAGATCATATAGTGCAGACCTACGAAAAATATTGGAAAATAAAAGATTATGGAAGACACACAAAATCACAGGGACCATCGAAATATTGATATCGACCAAGTGGGTGTCAAGGGTATCCGATACCCCGTCACAGTTCTGGATAAGGACATGGGGGAACAGCAGACCGTAGCGGAAATCAACATGTACGTAAACCTCCCCCGCTACTATAAAGGCACTCACATGAGCCGGTTTGTGGAAATTTTAAATGAGAACAGCCGGCGCATATCGCTGCAGAATTTCCCCGAGATTCTGCAGGAAATGAAGGATCGATTAAACGCTGAAAGCGCCCACATGGAAATACGCTTCCCCTATTTTATCAACAAGGCGGCACCGGTCAGCGGTTCCAGCGGTTTGATGGAATACCAATGCACTTTTAAAGGGTCCCTGAACAGTGGCAGCGATCTCGTCATGATGATTCATGTACCCATTTCAACCCTTTGCCCCTGCTCCAAGGAGATCAGTGACTTCGGGGCGCACAACCAGCGGGGGGAGGTGCGGCTTCAGGTTCGCTTCAAGAAATTCGTTTGGATTGAGGACTTTATCAAACTGGTTGAGAAATCCGCTTCATGCGAAGTTTTTTCCGTTCTCAAAAGAGAAGATGAAAAGTTTGTCACTGAACAGGCATACCGTAATCCCATGTTTGTGGAAGACATCGTGCGGGATATTGCCGTTAAATTGAGAAACGACCCCAATATCACCTGGTTCGCGGTGGAATCCGAAAACTTTGAATCCATTCATAATCATAACGCCTATGCATATATCGAAAAAGGCAACGCCCATATGATGCAAAAACCGTAAGGAGGAATCAATGGCTGACGACCTCAAAAAAATGTACAAAACCGTCATGGATGACCATTTTCCAAAGGAATTGACCATTTCATTCGGAGATCAGGTCCTGACTTACCGCAAAAAGACCTGGAAGATTCCGGATGCGAACAGCGGTGAAACCATCGAAAAAGGCCTTAGATACGGTGAAAACCCGGGGCAGGAGGCGGCCCTTTATGAGTTGGTTCAGGGAAACCTGGTATTGGGGGGATGTCAATTCATTGAATCCGGAAGCGGCCTGGTTTCCGCGATTTCAGAAGAAGACATGGTGCAGAGCGGAAAACATCCCGGTAAAATCAACCTGACCGACGTGGACAATGCCCTCAATATCATGAAATACCTGGATGCGGGACCGGCCGTGGTCATCGTCAAGCACAACAACCCCTGCGGCGTTGCCTATGGCAAAACCCTTGTGGAGGCCTATGATAAGGCGGATATGGCCGACCGCATTGCGGCCTTTGGCGGATGTGCCCTCTTTAATCAACCGGTGGACAAGACCACGGCGGAACGGATTTCTGAAAATTATCTGGAAGTGGTGGCAGCCCCTGATTATGAAGCCGGCAGTGTGGAAATCCTGTCGAAGCGGTCGAACCTTCGCATTGTTCGGGTTCCCAGGATGGACCGGATTTCCCAGCTTTCCGGGAAGAGATTTGTGGATTTCAAGAGCCTGATCGATGGGGGCCTCATCGTACAGCAGTCACCGCTGAATCGCATAAACACCATAAAAGACCTGACCCTTGCCGTTTCAGAATATCAGGGAAAAACCTACACCATTGATCGAGAGCCCACGGAACAGGAATATGCAGACCTGCTGTTCGGTTGGCAGGTGGAGCAGGGCGTCACCTCCAATTCGGTCATTTACGTGAAAGACGGTGTCACCGTGGGGATCGGAACCGGTGAGCAGGACCGGGTGGGGGTGGCGGAGATCGGTATTTTTAAAGCCTATACCAAATATGCGGATGCCCTGTGCTTCAAGCGGCATGGCCTGCCCTATAAAGAACTGGCCGTTCAAGTGGAAAAAGGAGAGGCTGATGCTGATCGCCTGCATGAAATTGACGCAGAAACAAAGGCGGTCAAAGGCGGTCTTGTGGGCGCTTCAATGGTATCCGACGCTTTTTTCCCTTTCAGGGACGGTGTGGACGTGGCCATCAAGGAAGGGATCAGCGCCATCGTACAGGCGGGCGGTTCCATGAGGGACTTTGAAGTGATCGAAGCCTGTAATGAGGCGGACCCCCGGGTTTCCATGGTCTTTACCGGGCAGAGAGCATTCAAGCATTAATTTAATGGATCAAAAAGTGGGAGAGCATAAGCATGTACAACGCAAGTGACCTGAGAAAAGGGTTGAAAATTGAAATTGACGGTGAGCCCTATGTGGTGACCGTCTTTGAATTTTCCAAGCCGGGAAAGGGCCAATCCCTTTACCGGTGCAAACTGAAAAACATGATCACCGGTGTCATCATTGATCCCACCTACCGATCGGGCGATACCTTTAAGCCGGCGGATCTTTCGGAGAGAAAGATGCAATATCTGTACAACCAGGATGATGAATTCTGGTTTATGGATGTGGAAAACTATGAACAGATCGTCCTGAAGGAAGATCAGGTGGGCGATGCCATAAATTATCTGATGGATAACCTGGAAGTGGAGATCCTTTTTTTCGAGGATCGACCCATCGGCATTACCCTGCCCAATTTTGTGGACCTCACGGTGACCAAAGCCGATCCATGGGCCAAAGGAGACTCCGTCACCGGCGATACCAAACCCATAACCCTGGAAACAGGCTATGAACTGCGGGTCCCCCCGTTTATTGAAGAGGGCGGAAAAATCACCGTTGACACGAGAACAGGGGAGTATGTCACCCGGGTCAAAGAATAGCGCTTTCGAGGACGAACCGGCGATCTTTGAAAAACGCAAACCCCATCTGTTGTTACGGGCACGGATTTTTCAGAGCATTCGGGAATTTTTCACTGCCCGCGGATACCTGGAAATAGAAACGCCCCAACTGATTACCGCACCCGCCCCGGAAACCCATATTGAATCCATTTCCATCCAAGACCGCTATCTGCAGACATCACCCGAGTTGTGCATGAAGCGTCTGCTGGCCCTTGGTTTTCCTAAGATTTTCCAAATTGCCCGGTGTTTCAGAGGGGGGGAAAGGGGGGATTTGCACCTCCCCGAATTTTCCCTTCTGGAATGGTACCGGACCGGGATTGACTACCGTGACCTCATGAAAGAGTGTGAAGCCCTGTTCCTTTTTTTATCCCACCGGCTCGATCAGGGAACCCGGCTCCGTTGCCGCGGTATGGATATCGATCTTCGTGCCCCCTGGGAAAAGCTTTCGGTTCAGGCCGCATTTGATCGATATGCCTCCGTCTCCCTGGATCAGGCCCTTAATGACAATCGTTTTGACCCGATAATGGTTGAAGAAATCGAACCCCATCTGGGGGTTAACACCCCCACATTTCTCTATGATTACCCCGCCTCAATGGCGGCGCTGGCGCGATTGAAACCGGGATGTCCTTCTATTGCGGAGCGTTTTGAAATATATGTGGGGGGGAT
>CAYPQJ010000302.1:0-3553 GCA_964412835.1 uncultured Desulfobacteraceae bacterium
CGCCGGTGATCCTGTTTTCCGGGGGCGAACCGCTCATGCGGCCCGATCTGGTGGACCTGGCCCACTATGCGGTATCCAAAGGAATGCGCGCGGTTATTTCCACCAACGGTACCCTCATTACACCCCAAAAAGCCGAGGAATTGAAAAAAGTGGGTCTTTCCTATGTGGGGGTCAGCCTTGATGGAATGGAAGAAATAAACGACCGCTTTCGCGGCAAAAAGGGCGCCTTTAAAGACGCCATGAAAGGGATCCGGAATTGCCAGGCGGTGGGTCTTAAGGTGGGCCTGCGGTTTACCATCAACCGAATGAATGCCATGGAAATCCCCCACATCTTTGATCTGGTGGAGGAGATGGCGATTCCACGGATCTGCTTTTACCACCTGGTGTATGCGGGACGCGGGTCAAACATGGTGGAAGAAGACCTGGAACATGCCCAGACCCGGGCCGTGGTGGACCTGATCATGGACCGGACCCGGAACCTTCATGAACGGGGAAAACCCAAAGAGGTGCTCACCGTAGATAACCATGCGGACGGGCCTTTTGTGTACCTTCGCATGCTGAAAGAAAAGGACCCCAGGGCGGAAGATGTATTACAGTTACTCAGGATGAACGAGGGGAACAGTTCGGGTCTGGGCATCGGGTGCGTCAGCTGGGACGGCGCGGTTCATGCGGACCAGTTTTGGCGGCACTACAGTTTCGGCAATGTTCTGGATCGTCCTTTCAGTGAAATCTGGTCCGATCTTTCCAATCCCTTGATGGCAAAGCTGAAAGAGAAAAAGAAATATGTCAAGGGCCGTTGCGCCACATGCCGATGGCTGGACGTGTGCGCCGGAAATTTCAGGGTCAGGGCCGAGGCGATAACCGGCGATATCTGGGCCGCAGAGCCGGCCTGCTACCTGACCGATGAAGAAATAGCGTAAAATCTGAAACGGAGACATATCAACCCATGATCATACGACCGCGACGACTGAGAAGAACCGGCACCATTCGAAATATGGTTCGTGAAACCCACCTTTCCACCCAAGATTTCATCGCTCCCCTCTTTGTAAAACATGGTAAAAACATTCAGGACCCCATCCAGAGCATGCCGGGACAGTTTCAATTTTCACCGGATACGCTGGTGGTTGAAGCGGAGGAACTCTGGGCCGCAGGCGTTCCTGCGCTGATCGTTTTCGGTCTGCCCGACGGGAAAGATCCCACAGGAAGCAGGTCCTGGGCCGAAGACGGGATTGTCCAAATCGCTGTCAAAGAGATCAAGCATCGTTTGCCGGACATGGTAGTCATGACGGATGTTTGCCTTTGCGAATACACGGATCACGGGCACTGCGGCGTTATCCTGGACGGGGTGGTGGATAATGATGCCACCCTGGACCTGCTGGCCCGACAAGCGGTCAGCCATTGTAACGCAGGCGCCGACTTCGTGGCCCCTTCGGACATGATGGACGGTCGCGTCGGCCATATCCGACACGCCCTGGATGAGGCCGGTTGCAAAGACCGGGGCATCCTTTCCTATGCCGTCAAGTACGCGTCCGCATTTTACGGCCCCTTTCGGGATGCAGCGGATTCAGCGCCTCAGTTCGGTGATCGCACCGGCTATCAGATGGACCCGGCCAATGCCCTGGAAGCGCTCAAAGAGGCGGAATTGGACATTGAAGAAGGGGCAGACATGATTATGGTCAAACCCGCCCTGCCCTACCTGGATATCATAGCACGGGTTCGGGAAATCAGTTTGCTTCCCCTGGCCGCTTATAATGTGAGCGGCGAATATGCCATGGTCAAGGCGGCGGCGGAAAAAGGCTGGCTGGACGGTGAACGGGCCATGATGGAAATGCTCATCGCCATCAAGCGGGCGGGGGCCGACCTGATTCTCACCTATTTTGCAAAAGAAGCGGCCCGGAAATTGAGAAATGAAAACTGAACTCACGCATCCCCACTCAATCCCCCATCATCCATCCTCCGTCATCCGTCATCAGATGGGCAGGCACGGGGGCCGGCCCCTACTCCGTCTCGTGGCCTGGGAATTGACACGAAGATGCAATCTCAACTGCGTCCACTGCCGGGCCGGCGCCGACCGGGGGCCGTACCCCGGAGAGCTGGATACGGAAAAATGCCTTGAAATACTGGTGCAGATCCAAAAGGTGGGAAACCCCATTGTGATTCTCACGGGCGGAGAACCCCTTTTGAGGGAAGACATATTTGATCTGGCCCGTGAGGGCACCCGCATGGGTCTTCGTATGGTCATGGCCACCAACGGAACCCTTCTGACACCTGAAATCATCGCCCGGATGAAAACATCCGGCATCCAACGGGTCAGCATCTCCATCGACGGCGCAACCGCAAAACAGCACGACGCCTTCAGGCAGGTGCCCGGCGCCTATGAAAAGGCGATGGAAGGGATCGGGCTCCTGAACCGGAACGATTTTGAATTCCAGATCAACACCACCGTTTCCCGCCATAACGTAAAAGAACTTGAAAAAATTCTGAACCTCTCTGTTGAGCTGGGGGCTGCGGCCCATCACATCTTCCTGCTGGTCCCCACAGGCCGGGCCAAAGAAATGGTCAACCAGGAAATCGATGCTCTTGAATATGAAAAACTGCTACACTGGTTTTACCACATGCGGGATCAAGTCCCCCTTCACCTGAAAGCAACCTGCGCACCCCATTACTACCGCATACTGCGCCAGGAAGCGCGTAAAAAGGGTGAAAAAGTCAGTTTTGAAACCTATGGCCTGGATGGCGTTACAAGGGGGTGCCTGGGCGGAACCTCTTTTTGTTTCATCTCGAACACCGGCATTGTGCAACCGTGCGGTTACCTGGAGCTGGATTGCGGAGACCTCAAGGCATCATCATTTCAATCGGTCTGGGAGGATTCCAAAATTTTCAATTCGTTAAGAGATTTTTCAGCATACAAGGGAAAATGCGGTAAGTGCGGCTACATCCGGTTTTGCGGCGGCTGCCGGGCGCGGGCGTTTGAGGCCACCGGTGATTATCTGGCCGAGGAACCCCTTTGCATATACGAACCGGGCAAACGCACGGCTGCTGTCTCTTAGCTAACAGCCAAGAGCCAACAGCTTTTGAAGGCATCACCATGGACATGACCTACAGAAAAATCCTGAACGAAATTCAGTCTGATTTCCCCATTTCGTCCCGGCCTTTTCGCGACCTGGGCAATCGGCTCCACATGACAGAGGACGAGGTTATTGACGTCGTAAAACGCCTTAAAGAAAAAGGCATCATCAGACGAATCGGGGGCAATTTTCAGACATCCAAATTGAATTTTGTCAGTACCCTCTGTGCCGCACGCGTGCCGGACGAAAAAATTGACCATTTTGTTGAAACGGTAAACGCATACCCAGGTGTCACCCACAACTATCTGAGAGCCCATTCCTACAATGTCTGGTTTACCTTTATTGCTGAGGAAATGGCGGTTATCGAAGATGCACTTGAGACCATTCGACAGAAAACCGGCGTGACGAAGATTTTAAACCTCCCCGCCGAAGAGATGTTCAAGATCAAAGTTGACTTTGCGGTGTAATTGCCCAAACGAGGTTTA
>CAYPQJ010000303.1:0-3513 GCA_964412835.1 uncultured Desulfobacteraceae bacterium
GGCAGCCGGCCAGAACGAAATGGAAGGCGTTTTGAATCCTCGACTATCCTTCAGGGCCATGAATTCCCCAAGGAGGTCAAGCATACCGCGAAACAGCCCTTCTATCGGGGTTAAATCCATGCCGGCCGTGCCTTTTAAATCCACTTCCTGAGACCTGTCCCACACAAATGGTGCCAGTCCACCCGCAAAAACCTCCGGCGCCCTGGAATTAAAAAATGGGCCGTCGAAAGCGCCCTGCCGGATGGCCTCGGCAATAAGAAGGGGTTGATCCACCCTCAGATTGGAGGCCCATCGGCCATCGGCGGTGAGCCGGTCCTCACTATCCACGAAACCGGTTTCCTTCAGAAAACGCAAATGTTGTTTGAAACTCAACCACAATACGCTCTCCGACACTTCAGTGCCGCCCCCGGACCCCGGAATTAAAAAATGGGGAAATGCAGCAAGGAGACGGTTGAACCGGCGGTCTGTTTTGCCATGGCAAAGGTCGAAATGAGTGCAGTTTTCACATGGCGGTGTTTTGTGTTCATCCTGTTCTTCCCCCGGCCTTTCCTCAGGTTCGGTTTCAGGCTTTTCTATTCGCAGAACCTTCAGGTCTTTTCGGGATACCACCTCAAAAAGCCGATCCAGCCCATCCCGCGAATAATCATCAGGGAGCTGAACCATCTGGTCATAGATGGCTTCGATCTGGGCCAGATCCACCCGCCTTAAGGTCAGCTGACGCCGGGTTTGAGCATCTTTTTTACGGATATTGTGCGCGGCACAGATCAGCCTCTCCTGATCCATATAAGCCTTGAACACCACATAAATATTCCCATTTTTGTGGAGAAACAGCCTTCCAGATGTCAGATAAGGCAGGCTTGCCGCCACCCGTCGGCCGAATTCGATTGATTTGGGGGTCTTTCGCCCGGCATCTTTTATGCGAGTGGTTTTCCGGATATATTCAAGCACCTCATAGGGGTCGGAAATATCGCACAACGCCCGGGGCAAACTCTCCTTTAAATCCAATAATAAGGTTTTCAGACTCTTTTCATCAGCCCCGCCGCGCTCCTTCTCCTGAAAGGCGGCAAGGGATCTTTCCAGCAGATCTTTCACCTCAAGGGGCGTGTGGGACAACAGCAGGTTGAGGGTCATGGAAAAATTGATGTGAATCTGGCTCAATATGGGGTCCGGGGGGGAAGAGAGCAACTCATGAATCAGTTTGGGTTTCTGGTAATACCCCGGAACAACCAGTGCGAAGCCGACGTTGTCCATCCCCCGCCTTCCGGCTCTTCCAACCATCTGGTGCAGGGCCGTTGGGCTGAGATCTGCGAATTCACGGCCATTATAACGATCACTCTGGAACAGTAGCACCGACCTTGCGGGAAAATTGACGCCGGCAGCCACGGTCGATGTGGAAAAAATAGCCTCCAGAAACCCCTTGTTCATCATCTGCTCAATGAGCACCTTCCAATAGGGCAGTTGTCCGCCGTGATGGGAGCCCACCAGAGAATCCAGGAGGGGTTTGATTTGACGGTGTCCTTCAAGATGCGGATATTCTTTGACAAAAGCTTTAACGACCCCCTTCATGCGCCGCTCGGTTTCAGGTGGCTTTTTAACTTTCGAACAGGTGGCAAGGGCCCGGTCGCAGTCAGCCCTCGATTTAAGGAAAAAGATGGCCGGCAACAGGTCCAGCTTCCTTAAACACGAAAGTATTCTGCCGTAATCAATATTTTCAGAGCGCCCTCTGCCCTTCCCTTCATTTGAACCCAGGAACTTCTTGACCCGGGGGCTCAATCCTTTTTTTGAACCGAGCGCCGTCACAAGACCATCCGGAAACAGGAACAGCGGTTCCAGGGGCACGGGACGTTCTTTTGAAAGCACAACCCTGTTGGAAACGCCGCGAACCGCCTTCAACCAGGCGCAAACCTCTTCGGGATTGCTGATGGTGGCGGAAAGAAGCAACAGCCTCACACGTGAGGGGAGGTAGATCAGCACCTCTTCCCATACGACCCCTCGATCCGGATCGGTCAGATAATGGGCTTCGTCAAGGATAACCAGATCCGTTCCAATACTGACCCCCTTGTGCATGGCATCATAAAGCTGGTTCCTGAGAATCTCCGTCGTCCCCACAACCACGGGGGCGTCGGCGTTCTCTTTTCGGTCCCCGGTCAGGATGCCGCAATGGGTTGAGCCAAATTGTCCTGCAAATTCCTGGTAAATTGAATTGGAGAGGGCTTTCAGGGGAGAAGCGTACCAGACACTGAGACCTCTTGCCAGACAGGACTCAATGGCCTGAACGGCAATCCAGGTTTTTCCGGATCCGGTGGGTGCACTGACCAGGACATCATCTTTCTGAACCATTTCAACCGCTTCCAACTGAAACGGATCGGGAACAAAAGGCGTCTCATCGGGAACGCCGATTCTTTCAAAAATTGATTTAAGGCCATGATCAATTTTTGGACCGGCGTACTTGTCCTCGCTCTTTGGCAATTTTTTCTTACCGGAACGGGGAGGTCTTCTGGGTTTTCGGTATTGCCGTTTCGAAGTCACTGATCTAGGCCGCCAGTTCCTTTGCAACCATATCCATATCCGCCAGGCTGCCGGTCAGAATCTGCTCCGTATTGAGCGCGTTCAATTTGGATGCGACATCCTCCAGAATCGTTCCGCATCCCTGGCTGACCAGAAGGCCGTTGGCGCGAATCTTACCGATGGCTTCCCGTGCAAAAAGCCGGGCCGCGGCTTTCATGAATGCCGGGCCGCTTTCATCGGCAGCCGCCTTGTGGCACAGAGCATTTGCCACCTCAGCCCAGGTCATCATGTCCGCCAGCTGGAACATGACGTACTGTCTCTTGGTGAGCTTCCCCTTGCGAGCGCTTTGAATCACTTCATTCATCAGCCGAACAGGGTCCGCCAGCATGGGACCGCCGGTTTCAGAAGGCAACCCGGCCAGTCCGGCTGCTATTTCATTGTAGAAACCGCCTTTGGAACGAACCGTTGATCTAAGTCGGAACATGGCGATGATGCTCCGCTGAATTTCGCTGGTTCCCTCATAAATGGTCAGGATCTTCACATCCCGTTTGATCTTCTCCACTTCGTATTCCCGAATATAACCATACCCCCCAAATGCCTGAATGGCATCGTTGGCCATGGCATCCCCCGCCTCGGTGGCGAAGTATTTGGCGATGGAGCCTTCCACCTGCAGGTCTTCTTCATCCGTATCCAAACGCCTGGCCACCTCTTCGATATGGGCCCTGGCCGCCTCCAGCTGAACGGCGTGGGGCACCAGAAGCTGGTGTGTATATCCCTGTTTTTCAATCAGGGTAGTACCGAACTGAACCCGCTCCTTGGCGTATTTGACGGTCCTTTCAAGCGCTGCCACACCGCCACCCAGACCGAATGTGGCCACCATGAGCCGGGTGTACCCGAACACTTTGTTGGCCTGCTTCAGGCCCTGTCCTTCCACACCTCCCACCAGATCTTCCACGGGGACATAGAGATCTTCCAGGGACAGGGGGCAGGTATCCGAAGCACGAA
>CAYPQJ010000304.1:0-3479 GCA_964412835.1 uncultured Desulfobacteraceae bacterium
CAACGACGACATGGCTTTTCGCTATGGCGGGGACGAATTTGCCATATTGCTTCCGCACTGCAATATTAAAATCGCTACCCAGATCGCCGATAAACTGGTCAAACATGTAGCCAAACATCGTTTCAGTGCAACGGACGACTCCGATTTGGGCCAGGTAACCATCAGCTGCGGCGTTTCCACCTACCCCGGTTGCCGACAAGGCTTGTTGGAGATGGCTGACGATTGTCTGTTAGCCGCAAAAAGGGCGGGAAAGGGGTTGGTTATGGCCACCATCTAGAACCTGCCGGCATCATCATGAATGCCTTTTCTGATTTTACAAAATGGCACTCATCCGGGCCGATTGTTCAGGTCTTCAAGATATGCCTCCCATTCCAGGGGAAGCAGATACTTCTTTTTACTGTTGCATTCCTTGCAGGCGGCAACCACGTTTCCTTTTTTGCTTTTACCGCCTCGAATCAACGGCACCACATGGTCCATGGTCAGGTTTTCACGACCCACCATCCGCCCGCAATAGTAGCATTCACCCTTTTGAACACGGGTATACCACCAGTTGGTACGCCTGAGACGCCGGGCCTTTTCTTTTTCGCGCCTGATCTCCTTTTCATCAACTCCTCCCGAATCAAATGACATGTAAAAAACCCTCCGAGCCCTATTGATATTTTTTTCCCAGGTTTTGCATGATCTTTCTTAAACGCTGATCCTCCGGGTTTCCCTGGTTTACGGGAGGCCCCGGCCGGGCTGCAGGCCGCTCGACTTTCCTTTCAAAAAAGGAGGCTTGTATGGGAGCGTTCGCCGTCAGATTCAAGATATGATATACTTCCGTGGGAGCATCTTTCAGTGTATATTCAATTTCATAGGGATACCACCCTGCATCATCCTTCCGGTAGTCCCTGAACCGGACCGTCACAAGCCTCCCTTCCGGGTCCCCCGGAAGCATATAAGAGATAAGCAGCGGAAAAAAGCGTTCCTTGTCCACCAGAAGTCTTGGACCCTCCGGGTCCCGAGCGCCCACCCGGTAGGCCACAACACCCTCGCAACGGTCATACCCTAAATCCCAGATTTGGACACCCAGTTGGGACAAAAAAGCGGATATTTCGCCTTTGGGGTTGGCCATCAAAAGCCACCGGTATGCAACATCCGGATTCGGCTGCCGTATGGCCTGGTCAGGCGGATTTTCCGCCTTCACTCCCTCATTTTGAGAACCGGGCATGGTTTTTGGTGCACTTGTCCCGGGATTCGGGAGACGGGGTGCGGCCGTTTCCATGGTACGGTCGTATCGAGGGGTTTTGAGCCACACTTTTTCCCTGAAAACCCTTTCCCGAAGGGGATCCCGGGATTGGATGACGTGGGTTGCCTGTTCGATGATCAAGGTATTCAGGGTCGCAAATCTTTTTCGAACCTTTTCGAGTATCTGTTCCAAAGGCATGACATAGGCGCAGACTTCACCGATCATCAGGCATAAAAATACACCACACATAAATGTTATTTTAATCGTTTTCATCCTTCTCCTCAAAACCAATCTTCTATTCAAATACCAAACCCTATTTCTATCGCGGAGAGTCCCCATTCATTGTCCCCACAAGGTGGCTGCCTCTCGCCGTGAAACTATATCACAGCCTCTTTTGAAGACCAAATCAAAATCTCCCGGAATTGTTTGTACTTGTCAAAAAAGCGTATCACTGATACCTTACTCCAAAAAAACCAGGGCAGGTTATATATGACAACAGAACAAAAAATTGTCAGTGAAGAAGAGTTTACCAACATTCTGGAACCCTTTGCGAGACCGCTTCTTTCCCTGATTCACCATGCAGACCTAACGGCAGACAAGAAGAATTCCAAACGCCTGCACATGGGCTTTCTGGCCAATGTGATCAAATATGCCTCCGATGCGGAACATCTGCTGGACAGATATCGGGCTCGATATAACCTGAACTGGATCTACTTCCGCGAGCTCACCGCCAGCGCCAAGAATTTCGGCAAGGCCTCTTTCCTTCTTGAGGAACTCAAAAAGAATTTCAACCGGGGCTCCGTCATCATTGAGGAAAAAGAAAACTTTTTTCGAAAAGCTGAATCAGCCGGCCTTTTTTTAAATGAAGTTATTGTCACCCTTTTTCTGGAATTGCAGGAAGAAGCGCGAAGGTTGGGCATGTCGATTCCGGATGAAAATCCCCTTTCCACCTATGGCTTGAGGCTTCAAGAGGAGATCATTCTTCCCCATACCATCGAAGAATCGGAAAATTCGGAAATCGCCTTAACCACCCAGAAAATTCTTCATCGATGCGTGGCATATGAAGAAGACGCCCGTTTTCTCGAAAGGGTCATTCAATCGAAAGCCCATGGCCTGGTCTCCCAAATTCCCCGCCATATTAACGAAGGAAAACTGAGGCGCCTGGGTACCCGCCTGCACAACCTGGTGTCATGGTACGATTCATACGTGGTGAACCACAGCATTGAAAGGGAGTTCCCGGAACTCAAAAAGATGCGCGAGAGCTTTTCCGTGCAACTGAACCTTTCTAAAATAGGGACAATCCTGGCCCATTATTTTGAAAGGCATCTCATGCTGCCGTCGCCGGTTGTGCACAAGCTGAAGGACCTGGTGCCTGTTGCCAGACTGTTGGAAGACGCGCTCTTTTTCACCCTTGACTACCAGGTGAAGTGCTTTCATTCCGCACGGCAGTTTGCCGAAGCCGTTTTACCCCGTATGCTGGAAGAAGTCACCTATGACCTTCCCGTACCCCGCAGCTTAGGTTTCCATGCCCGTCCCTCAACCCTTGTGGCCAAAGTGGTTCAACATCACGGGGCAGCCGTAAAAATGATGGCGGACGACCAGGCTTTCGATGCGGGGAGCATTCTGGAGTTGCTGAGCGCCGGCGGATATGTGGTGACCAAAAGGCTGGACCATGTCCGGTTCAGTGGGGATAAACGTACTCTGGACGATCTCAAAATTCTGGCTGAACACAATTACGGAGAGACGGAAAACGGCAAAGATACGCTACTTCCCGAAGCCCTTTCCTATCTGAGATAAATAATTATCACGGGCGATGACGAAAATCCCCGTAACAGGGAAGCCCGCACAGGGAAACCGCATTTTTTACCGCAGCAATCACAGCCCTTTCCATGGCCCGCGCCGCCAGGAAACCCACCACACTCAGATCCGCCCGGGATTCTCCGGTGGACATGGCAAAGACGGTATCGCCATCATACATGGTGTGGGCCGGCCGAATGGTCCGAGCATACCCGTTCTGGGCCATTGATGCCAGTTTTGTGGCTTCGGTTTTATTAAACTGTCCATTGGTGGCAACCACCCCGATGGTGGTATTGCCGCTGAAAAGATTCTTTTTGTTGGAAAAGGCGTTGAGCATAATCGCTTCGGTATCCTCAACGGTTTTCATATCTTCCCCGAGGGGCCCCGCCAGTCTTTCACCGGTCTCAGGATCCATTACATGACCCAGGCAGTTCACGGCAACAATGGCGCCCAC
>CAYPQJ010000305.1:0-3473 GCA_964412835.1 uncultured Desulfobacteraceae bacterium
CAAAAGAGGCACCATGTTTGCCATGAGGGCTGCAAAACTATATGAGTTGTACCGGAATTACGGCGCCATTGAAGAGATCCCTTCGGTTGAACGAAAAAAAATCGAGAAATCCATTTTGAAATGCTCCCTTGAGGAGTCGTGGCAGGAGACAAAATCCTTTTGGCGACATCGTGATCCCGGAGAGGTTGAAAGGGCTGAAGGCAATCCCAAACACAAGATGGCGCTCATCTTTCGTTCATACTTGGGCAGGGCTGCTGTTTGGGCGAGAAACGGTGATCTTTCGCGTAAAATCGACTATCAGATCTATTGCGGACCTTCCATGGGCGCCTTTAATGAATGGGTCAAAGAGAGTTTTTTAGAAACGCCTGAAAACCGCAAAGTAGGAACGGTGGCCTTGAATATTCTTTACGGCGCGGCGTTTTTAAGACGCTGCAACACCATTCAACATATGGGGATTTCTCTTCCTGAAAACCTCAAAAAGATAAAGCCTCTTGAATTGAGCCGGGTTTTGGAGTACCTGAAATGAAAACCATAAAAAGTGATAAAGAGCGCGGTGCGATACCGAAGTGTGAACCCATTGCCATTATCGGTATCGGTTGTATTTTCCCAGGGGCCGACAACCATGGCGCCTACTGGGCCAACCTTAAAAACGGCGTAGACGCCATAAGGGAAATCCCTGAAAATTATTGGCGGATTGATGACTACTATTCCGCCGATCCTTCCGCCCAGGACCATGCCCATGCCAAGCGGGGCGGCTTTTTGTCACCCATCGATTTTGCGCCTCTCGAATTCGGCATCCCCCCCAATGCCATTGAGGCCACGGACACGTCTCAACTGCTCGGCATGGTCGCGGCCAAACAGGCGCTTATCGACGCGGGGTATGGCGATGAGGCCACTTACGACAAGGATCGGGTCAGCGTCATACTCGGCGTAACGGGCGCTTTGGAATTAACCACCACCTTAGGCGCCCGTCTGGGCCATCCAAAATGGCGGAAAGCCCTGAGGGACGAAGGTCTGGACGATGCGCTTTCGGACGGCATTGTCAACCGCATTTCGGAACAATATGTGCCCTGGCAGGAAAACTCTTTCCCGGGTCTATTGGGGAATGTTGTGGCGGGTCGAATATCCAATTATCTGGATCTGGGCGGGACCAACTGTGTGGTGGATGCCGCCTGCGCCAGTTCTTTTTCCGCCATTCACTTGGCCGGCATGGAATTGCAGACCGGAAGGGCCGACATGGTTATCAGCGGCGGCATTGATACCTTCAACGATGTTTTCATGTACATGTGCTTCAGTAAGACCCTGGCCCTTTCCCCCACCAGCGATGCGAAACCCTTTGACGAAAACGCCGACGGTACCATATTGGGAGAGGGTTTGGGCATTGTGGTGTTAAAATGCCTGAAAGATGCTGAAAGGGACAAGGATAATATATACGCGGTTATCCGCGCCATCGGTACGTCCAGCGACGGAAAAGGGAAAGCCATTTATGCGCCGAGCGCAAAGGGGCAGGTCAAGGCCATCAAACAGGCCTACCTGTTGGCGGATATGAATCCTTCCACCGTCAGCCTTCTGGAAGCCCATGGAACCGGGACAAAAGTGGGTGATGCGGTTGAGATCGGTGCCATTACCGAAGTGTATAAAAACGGCGAGGGTCCTCCATGGTGCGCCATTGGCTCCGTGAAATCCCAGATCGGACACGCCAAGGCCGCCGCCGGGGCCGCCGGGTTGATAAAGGCGGCCCTGGCCCTCCATCATAAGGTTCTGCCCCCCACCATCAAAGTGACGACGCCGGCCAAGGCTCTGCGTGAAAACAGCCCCTTCTACATTAATCAGGCTCCCAAACCGTGGGTAGCGCACCCTGAACACCCACGTCGCGCAGCCGTGAGCGCCTTCGGATTCGGCGGAAGCAATTTTCACTGTGTGCTGGAGGAGTACGGGGCTGAAAAAGCCGTCCCCGATTTTGACGGCGCCACGGAAATTTTGGCCATTTCTTCTAACACGCTCGAAGGCCTTAAAAGGGAACTGGGCAGGATTGATGCCGGGTCGTCATGGGAAGACCTGCTAAGGGTTTTTAATAAATTGAGAGCCGGGTTCAATGTCCGGAATAAATATCGGTTGACCGCCGTCGTGAAGGAAAATGGCGATCTCCATGAACTCTTTAAGCGGATCAGTAAAACCCTTGAAACCGGGTCCAATGACACCCAATGGTCTTTGCCGGAGGGCGTCTATTTTGGTTTGGACGGATTTAAGGGCAAACTGGGATTTCTCTTTTCCGGGCAGGGCTCTCAATATGTGGGGATGCTTCGGGAGATGAGTTGTCAGTTCCCTCAAATACTCTCATCGCTGGAAGCGGCAGACCTGTCCTTAAAGGAAAAAGCGCCCGGTCAAACCCGTATCAGCGACGCTGTTTACCCGCCATGTGCATTTACGGAAGCGGAAAAAAAAGAACAGGAATCGGCCCTCAGGTCAACCGATACTGCTCAGCCGGCCATCGGGGCTGTAAGCGCCGGACTTTTTAAGGTGCTGGCGTCTTTTATGGTCAGGCCCGACGTGGTTGCGGGCCACAGTTATGGGGAACTCGCGGCGTTTTTTGCGGCAGGAAAATTGGATGAGAAATCCTTCTTTGATGTTTCCGTGCTCCGCGGGACGCTCATGAATTCAGGCCAGTCGCATTCAGGCGGGATGCTGGCGGTGCTGGGATCCGTTTCCAAGGTCGAAGAGGTTCTTTCGGAGACAGGACTTGACGTTGTGATTGCCAATAAAAACGCACCGAACCAGGTGGTTCTTTCAGGGGATAAACCTGATATCGAAAAGGCAAAGGCGGAATTCAAAAAGAGGAAAATCCCATGCAAGCCGCTCCCCGTGGCCAATGCCTTTCACAGCAGGGCCGTATCGGACGCGGCGGGCGTGTTTCTGGAAGGGCTCAAAAAAGTTGCTTTTAAAAAGGGGGCGATCCCCGTCTTTTCAAACACCACCGGCAGAAAATATCCCGCAAAAACCGGGGCCGCACGCGAGCTCCTTGCGAACCAACTGGCAAAACCGGTTGATTTTGTATCAATGATCCAAAACATGTACGCTGACGGTGTTAAAACCTTCGTGGAAGTGGGCCCGGGTGCCGTCTTGAAGGGGCTTGTACATTCAATACTCGATAACGATGCGCATGTTTGTCTGAGCCTCGACAATTCGTCAAAAAAACAATCGGGTGTTGTTGCTCTCGCCCGAGTCCTGGCCCATCTGTCAGCAGCAGGATATCCCGTTGATCTTAAGTGCTGGAACGTGAATCTGAAAGAGCCCGTCGTCTCCGGAAAGCCGAAGATGACGGTAGCCATATCGGGCGTCAACCATGTTTCTAAAAGAGCTTTGACGCCGCCGAAACCAAAGACCTTCCCGATACCGAAAAAGGAGGAAAGAATGGTTCAAACCATGCTTATCCGGTTGACACATATAGGCCGAAGAGTTAGTCTTCCATCCTG
>CAYPQJ010000306.1:0-3431 GCA_964412835.1 uncultured Desulfobacteraceae bacterium
ATAACCGAGTGCAAATTAAGGTTTTGAATCTCGAATCGGGCAGAGAAATGGCGCTCTTGGCAAATCGCGTCCTCCTGGCCACCGGCCACTGGTTTGTTGAAAAAAATGATCAGCGGTATTTTGCTTCCCCCTGGCCGGCGGGTTTCCTTCAGGCTCGCATCCCTGAAGATGCGAAGGTAGCGATTATAGGCACGAGTCTCAGCGCCATTGATGCCGTGCTCACCCTTACCGCACAGGGCACTTTTTCGGACACTGCTTCAGGAGAATTGCGCTATCGCCCAACCGAAAAGACCCGACATCTCACGCTTTATTCCCGAAAAGGTCTACTCCCTTCGGTTCGCGGCCGAAGGGGTCCTTATCAGAACCGGTTTTTGACACCGAAGAAAATTCAGGTTCTCATACATCAGGAAAAGGAACTGACGTTGGAAGATCTTTTTGCACTTTTGAACATGGATTTAAAGGAGGCCTATGGTCGTCCCTTTCCGTGGAGGGGGGTAACGGAAGCTGAGAGAACACCAGCGGAACGTATTCAAAAGCATATCCATGACGCCAGGCACGGGGACGGCCCGCATGGTGAACTGATCTGGCAGACCGTACTTCAGCAGGTCTTTCCCATGGTTCGGGAATTGTATCTGGCGCTTCCCCGAAAAGAACGCATGCGGTTTGAAAGAGATTTCAGCACCCTTTTTTTCACCCATGCGGCCCCCATGCCCATGGTCAACGCCCTGAAGCTGAAGGCGCTCATGCAATCCGGTATTCTTCGGGTGAGGCAATTACTCGAAAGTCCTTCTTTTCAGATGAAGGGCAATCTCTTTTGTTTTGTTTATAAAGGTCCGAACAGTGAAAAATTGACAGATACCCACCCCTTTTTGGTAGACGCAAGGGGGCAGAGCAGATTTTACAATCGAAACCCCCAGGCGCTGGCTGCCAATCTTCTTAAATCGGGAACGGTTCAAATCGAACCGGTGGTGTTGGAGACCGGTAAAGAAAGAATGAAAAATGGGCGTGCTGCAGAAGCGCCCCCGGACGGGACGGGTAGTCTTTGGGTGGACCCTTTTACCCATCGTGTTCAGCGTACCGGAATCAATGGTCGTGTCATGATATCGGATTCTATTTTTGCCGTTGGGGCCATGACCCGGGGACAGATCATTGATGCCAGCATGGCCCACGGTAGCGCAGTTTCAACGCAAACCATTGCTCTGAATTGGGTGGATGAGATTTTCTTGGGTCGGCTTAATTCTCAAATCAAGAGGAGAGCCCATTGACCTGTACATCTCGAAAATGAATAGGGTCCGTGGCAGAAGCGGAGCGTGAAAATGGGCAGATTGTGGTCCCCCTTGATCGATTCAGGAACAGGATCTCAAAGAAAACGGCATTAAGGAATTCATGAAAAAATGAGGTGATCTATGAAAAGCACGTCCGGAAGCAAGCTGATGTTTATCGTCTGCACCATATCCATAATGGGTGGCTGCGCCTGCCCCCCTTCTGAGAAATCCACTGACCAGACGGTGGCAGCCGTGGATTTGAGCCGATATATGGGAAAGTGGTATGCCATCGCCTCTCTGCCGGCATGGTTTCAGAAGAACTGCCATTGCGTAACAGCGGAATACTCATTTAAGGAAGATCATGTGAAAGTGGTCAATTCATGCCGAAAAGGCGCCTCGAACGGACCTTTGAAAGTCAGCACCGCCAAGGCTTTCGTGGTTCCGCACACGAATAATTCCCAGCTCAAAGTCCAGTTTTTCTGGCCTTTCAAGGGGGATTACTGGATCATCGCACTGGATGAAGACTACCGGTACGCCATGGTCGGGCACCCATGCAAAAAGTATCTCTGGGTACTCAGCCGAACACTCACCATGGATGAAAAAACCTATAACATGCTGAGCCAGAGTGCCGAATCCAAGGGATACGATGTGGAAAAAATCGAACGCATCCCCCAGAAATGCATTCCAGGTGTAGACCCATAAGGTGCATCCCCCTCAGGTATTCTATTTAAAATCTAAATCGAAAACTCACACCAAGCACCGGCACCGGATCATGGTCCTCCTCCGTGATGGTATTTCCATTCTCATCTTCCAGTCGGAGTTTTCCACCGAGATCCACACCACCCACAAGACTCACCTGGGCATCCATGTTGAAGTTGTAGGTAATTCCTCCTAACAGTGGAAATGCACGATCGTCGCCGATCCCTCCAGGCGCCGAACCATCGTCGTCCAGACGAAAGCGAAGCTTTTCATATCGCCCACTGATTCCGAAACTCCAGGTTCTATTGGGCGCCCAGGTAAGCATGAGTCCCGGCCCCTGGGTTGCACCCAAACCCCGACCGGTTTGAAGCGACAATTCATCGGTGATCTTCCAGTCAATGAGCAGAACAGGAAACACGCTGCTGTCTTCGATCTGGCGAAGCGCTCCGATTCCCGGTCCTATGGTAAGCCGATCATTGATTCGGTATGTGAAGCCCGCAAAGCCGCCGCCAAAAACGGAATCGCTAAAGGATGCTCCGGATTCCGAAGCAGTCCGCACCGTTGGAACGAAAAAGAGGGTCCATTGCCGGTCAATCCCCCATCGAACGGGTGCACTTAGTCGCAAGCTGTGAACGTTTTCCCAGGGATTCAGCGACGTAAAACCGCCGTTTCCGGAGAAATCATAGCTGTCCAGACCGTATCCCAGCGAAAGGGAGAAACTCTTGAGAGGATCCACTGCGTAGGTTACGCCCCCCTGAACGAAATAGCGGCTGACGCTGAACTGACTGCCATCGTCCATATGGGCGTCGAACTGGTGAAGGGCGCCGCCCTGGATATAGGTGGACCATCCGGATTTGAAAATGGGCGGCCCTTCGTCAATCGGATCTTCCACTTCACAGTATGCTTTTATAGGCCCCATTGCCCAGAGGGTTAAAACACCAATACAAGCCAAAAATAGAAAAGCTGATTTCCACCGTCTTTTTTCCATATCTCCTCATTTCAACGGAAGAATCTAAACCAACGTGTCTCTTATTTAACGGCAAAGGCATATGTCACCAGGGAAGCCATTTTCCAGCTCTGAAAGCCGGTTTAACATTCTCTCGAATGTTTTTGCAGGTCCAGTCGTTTCAATGATGATCATGTTGACAAGTATGACTCATTCATTCTATTATTAACAGGTTATTAGGCATTCTAATAGTCTAGCGTATCGAATTTGTCAAAGATTATCGCCTGATTTGCCCAGAATTAAGGAGGTATGGAAATGGATCTGAAGGAATACTTTGAGAGCACGGAGGGGTTTGGGGTGTTGAGCACCGCGGATGATAATGGCAAAGTGAATGCGGCTGTTTACACAAAGCCCCAAGTGATTGACGATTCACGGGTTGCATTCATTATGGGGGATAAGCTAACCCATGCCAACACCCAAAAAAATTCCCACGCGGTATTTCTTTATAGAGAAGAGGGTCC
>CAYPQJ010000307.1:0-3359 GCA_964412835.1 uncultured Desulfobacteraceae bacterium
CTTTCTCCAGGACATCCAGATTTTGTGCGATGGATCCGGGAATGCCGGGGGACCTTACAATCATTTGATAGGTCGCCCAATCCACCGCCACCGGGTCTTCAGATGCGATGATCCCCAAATCGGGTATAAAAGGGATGTCTGAAAAAGGATAATCGTCGGATTGTGGTGTTACGGAAGTGAGAAAATTAATAAAAAAAGCTTGCCCTGTTAAATGCTTTTTGACCGTATGGGCGGCATCGACCACACATTTCTGGTATTCGGGAATGCCTTCAGGTTGAATGCCGATCGCCCCGTTGGGACAGGAAACGTAGCAACCGAGACATCGATTGCACATTCTCAGGTCGAAAGACACCTGGCCGGGCTCGCCGGATATGGCGCCGGTAGGGCAAAAGGGCACGCAGTCCCCGCAATGGTCACAGGCTTGATCATCAACGGATATTTCGAGACCACCATTAATTTTCAATTGGCCGGACCGGGTCAGGAATCCAAGGCCCAGATTTTTTATGGCGCCCGCCAATCCGAGGAGGGGGTCTGCCGTAACGTGGGAAACCACGATCAGGTTTCCGGTGTCGGTCAGCAGGCTGCCGATTTCAACCCCGGCCAGATATTCGCCGTCACCTTCCCGGAATTTACCTTCTTCGTTGGTATATCCAGCCGTCTGCATCAGTTGGTTGTGAAATGTGTCGCCATTGCTGAACCCCAGGAGCAGGGCGCTGTCCATCCAGCTGTAACCATCAAATTTCGACCCCTTGAAAAGGCTGCAGCCATCTGTTACCAGGGATTTAGCCCCCATTGCCCGTGTTTTCGAGAACAGGGTTCCGATAATGACGGGGGGAAGATAATGGGTGTAACCCAATTCACTCAGGTTTATTTTGATCGCCAGGCTTTCATCCGGCTTGACCAGCCTGGCCAATTCTTTCAGGCTCAGCAGGGCATCTATTTTAGACACCGCATTTTTGTGCAGGTTTTCAGAACGGCCCTTGATCCAATAAACGTTTGCCATAAAATGCCTTCTTTTCAGAATGAAATCGCTTTTCAACAGGCCACGGCCCACACGCACCAAGCGGTGGACCAATAAGCGGCGTTTCATTACGTATGGAGATCGGGGTGAACTCTGTTATAAACTCAGGGGCGGGTTACAGTCCCCCGCCCCTGAGCGTTCTACACGTGAATCAATAGGCTACAGCGTCGGATCGAAGTTCTTCCAGTTCTCCAGCCATCCTTTCACATCTTCTCGAATGAATTCATATTGCCGGCCCACGTGATGGTTCGCGAATGCCTTTCGCATGGGGGTAACCGTCATGGGTATTTTGCGGATCTGCCACTTGGCGATATTTTCGGGATTCAGTTCCGGTTCGTACTCGATCAGTTCATAGTTCATGGTGCCCAAGCCGTTTTTCTCCCCTGCCTTCAGTTGGATACGGGGCGTAAAGGCGTTGATGGCCTTGAACTTGTCCTCTCCCGGCTTCAGACCCAGTTCTTCTGCCCGCGAGTTGGGACCGATGGGGGCCTTGTCGATCATGTCGACTACGGCGGTATCGATGGCCACGCAATCCTTGGAGGCAAAAACGCCGATATCGGGTGTCACGTAGTTCCCGTTCCATGGAAAACAGTCGCATTCCGGCGCAACGTCAAACGCATAAGCCATGTATCCGATCTTGCCTTCCTTGAAGGTCTTAACGCACCCCTTTGCCGCATCGGCCATGGCGATTTGAGCCAGCGGAAAATAGTCATCGCGGAAACCGATACCCTCCATGCCGGTGAACATGCAGGTCACCTGGCAGGAGTAGCATAAGGCGCACTTCTCAAAATCCAGCACCACACCGTCCGGCTCCACCTTGATGGCTTCTTCCGGGCAACTGTCTTCGCACATCTGGGCATAGGGGCATTCGGTGCCCTGGCAGGCTTCGCGGTTGACCCTCGGATACCCGATCTCGTCTTCCGGATCTCCCCAAAAGGATAAATGCGTCTGGTATTTACCGCGCTTGGACTGTGCACCGATGCCGAAATTCTTGGTGCATGCGCCCATGGCCGTAATGGGATGTCCCTTGGCATGCGCCAGGTTGATGATGGCATCCGCCTCGTAAATACCCCTGGCGATATAGGTTTCTTTGATGATGTTGCCTTCGGGCAATTCCACTCTCAGATCATCCTCGCCGTAAAAACCGTCTGAAATGATGAACGGCGCCTGGAGGCTCGCCCAGTTCAAACCGTGGCGGTTGGCGCCCTCAAGCTCCATTTGGCCGGTACAGCGGTTGTTGTAAAGGTGGTAGGTCAGGGTGGTTGTGTCGGTCACAAATGGTCTCCCCCCGCAGGCCTTGACCTCTTCCACGATAGCGGCTACAAATTCAGGTCTCAGACATGACGTGCGATTATACTCTCCACAGTGTATTTTAACGGCGACACTGTCATTCTTTTCAATGCATTTGTCGAGGCCTGCGGCATAAAAGAGATCTTTTGCCTTGCAAATCGTACTCTCCGTCCAGTTGGTGGCGCCCGCCGCCGCAAACCAGACCTTTGCTGCTTTTTTTTCTGCCATAATCATTCTCCTCTTTTGGGATGGTTTACAAAATTTTAAATGCGATTATGTTTCATTCCCATAAGTCGTACCAGCCCCCTTCCTTGTTTTTTTAAAGATGGGCAACACTTGTTGAAATCGCTCTGACAGCAAAACCAAGATACAAATCGAAAAAGGAGGGCTGAAATCCGGTGATAACAGCCCAACGTTTTACCGTCCCATCTATTTATTCCATTGGACATCCAAACAATAATCAATCGTCATCTTCATCCCATTTTGCAATCCTTGTGCCGACTTTACACAGACCTGGATGTGAACCTGAAAACGGAAATACAGATAGCGGTATTTCGTTTGAAAATCAGCTAGATAGGAAGGAAAGCAGTTATTTATCACCTTACTAAGGAATGCCAAAACCATTAATGTGGAATCAGGGTTTGGAGGGATGCGTTGTGTCAAAAACTCCCGTCAGAATTTAATGTGCTGGCACAACCCATTGATATGACTAAATGAAAACAATGTATAGGAGATGGGGCCAAAAGGGGCAAATAACCCCAGAACCGCCATGGGTACCCGGCATCACGTTCTTATCCAAATGTTGTTTGAAAGAAAGTTACAGGGGATGTGGGATTCCGGCTTGTCTGGATCACGAAAATATTTTGTACTTATTAATTTTTTTATAAAGTGTTTTACGGTTGATGTTCAGAATTTGGGCTGCCTGGGTCTGGTTACCGCCGGTTTCGGCCAGTATGGTCAGGATATGCTCTTTTTCCATGTCCTCCAGCGTTTTCGGCTTGCCGGTTGAAACAGCTACTTGGGTGATCAGGTGTCTCGGAATATCATC
>CAYPQJ010000308.1:0-3326 GCA_964412835.1 uncultured Desulfobacteraceae bacterium
ACGAAAAACAGATCCGGGAGATCCTGAGATCTGTAACGTTTTTTCATTCCATGAAATCTACACCGACGAAAACACCTGCAAAGGAATTAAGGAAGGGTGCAAATCGGCCGAAATCGGGTGTGTCCAATGCAAAAAAATGATGGCCGAAGGCCTCAAAGCAGGGCTCGCTCCCATAAAGGCCAAAAGAAAAGAGCTGGAAAACCAATTGGACAGCGTCAAAGAAATCATAAACGACGGCAATAACCGCGCCCGTTCCATTGCCAGGGAAACCATGAACCAGGTAAGGGAGGCAGTGAAAATCTAACCTTTAACCGTAAATCGGAATAATGGACTACAACGTCAAACTGGAAATGTTCGAGGGGCCCCTGGACCTCTTGCTTCACCTGATTCACAAGAATGAGGTGGATATATTTGACATTCCCATTTCAAGCATCGCGGACCAGTACCTCGATTATCTGGAACTGATGAAATCCCTGGAAATGAGCATTGCCGGAGATTTCCTGGTGATGGCGTCCACGCTCATTCACATTAAATCCAGAATGCTGCTGCCGGGCCGAAATGAAGGGGATGAAGAGGAGGACCCTCGCCTTGAAATTGCCAGACCGCTTCTGGAATATATGCAGCTCAAGGAAGTGGCGCAAGAACTTTCAGAGCGAAAAATCCTGGGCAGGGATGTCTTTGCCAGGGGGGTTGGCACTTCTTTTGATGAATATCCGGATATGGTGCCAAAACCGGATGTGACCCTCTTTCAACTGATAGACGCATTCCGTCGTGTGGTGGCCCTTGGGGAGGGGCAAGGGAGTCTCAAGGTTTCTCTGGAAAAATGGTCGGTGAAGGATAAAGTTGAGAGCATTATTGCCCTGCTGAGGGAAAAATCAGATATTTTTTTTGAAGAAATCTTCGCAAAAAACCAGGATATATCGGAATTGGTGGTAACCTTTCTCGCCCTTCTGGAACTGGTCCATATGGGCTTGATCAAGGTTTTTCAGCCTTCTCATCAGAGCCGAATCCGTCTTTCGGCCTGCTTTGATGAAAGCAATCCATCCGTTTACAGGGGGGAGGATGGAAAAACAGCTTAAATTGATTATTGAATCCCTTTTGTTCGCCGCTGATAAGCCGTTGCGGGTCCGCGATATTCAAGAGTGCCTGGCTGACACGGGATTACCAGAAATTGCGGAAGCCATGGAGACACTCAGGAATGAGTATGAAACCATGGACCGAAGCTTTGCCCTCAAAGAGGTGGCGGAAGGGTATCAAATCAGGACAAGGCCGGATTATGCCCCCTATGTGCTCCGGATGACGAAGCGGTCTGCCGCCAGATTATCCGCTGCCGCCATGGAAACCCTGGCGATCATCGCCTACAAACAACCGGTGATTCGACAGGAGATCGAACAATTCAGGGGTGTTGATACCGGGGGAATTCTGAGAACGCTCCTGGAAAAAAACCTGATTCGGATTATGGGCCGAAAGCACCTTCCCGGCCGGCCGTTGATCTATGGCACTACCAGGAAGTTTCTGGAAGTCTTCGATCTCAATAGTCTTGAATCCCTTCCCAAATTAAAAGAGATAAAGGAGTTCGGAATCGGTGAAGCCCAAGCAACCCAGACCCACGAAAGCAAAACCCCGGCGGCATCAACCGTTCAGGAAGAAGCGGTCAAAACAAAAACCGGGGGCAAGAATTCCCAGTTCTGAAAAGGAAATTTCATTCACCCCCGTTTCACTTCCCGAAAAACCCTTCACTCCTGAAGAGCCCTGGCGGCTCAACCGCATTTTATCTTCAGCGGGGTTGACGTCCAGGCGAAAAGCCGATCAATGGATCCAATCCGGCCGAATTACGGTTAACGGAAAACCGGTCAAAACACTCGGCACAAGGGCATTCTGGGGTCAGGACGACATTCGTGTGGACGGACAAAAAATTCCATTACCCCCTCAAAAACACCACCTGATGCTGAACAAACCTTTCGGCACCATCTGCTCCCTGAACGACCCGGAAGGAAGACCGCTGGTCACAGACCTGATCAAGGACATTACGGCCCGGATCTACCCCGTTGGCCGCCTCGACTTTGACACCCTTGGTCTTTTGCTGCTGACCAATGACGGAGAATTCGCTCACCGGCTTACCCATCCACGGTTTCACGTCCCAAAGACTTACAAGGTAACTGTCCCGGGGGCCATAAGCGATCAGGCGCTGAAGCGCCTGCAACAGGGGGTCACCCTGAATGACGGACCGGCCGGCCGGGCAAGAACCGACCTCATCACTCGCAACAATGAAAAGAGCCTCCTGAGAATGACCATTACCCAGGGAAAATCCCGCCAGGTCCGACGTATGCTGGAGGAAGTGGGGTTCCAGGTGATCCACCTGATCCGAACCGGGTTTGGAACGCTGCGTCTCGGGGACTTAAAAATCGGCCATTACCGATATCTTGATTCACGGGAACTTCAGGAACTGAAAAAAATGGCGAAAATGGGATGATTTTTATTTACAGCTTTAAATCAATAATGTATCTTGGCCAAGTTTCCAGACCTTAATGGACTTGGAACATCACCGGGCGATTAACTCAGTGGGAGAGTGCCATCCTCACACGGTGGAAGTCCGGGGTTCAAATCCCCGATCGCCCACCATACTGAAATTAAAGGGAAAATCGGAAATCCGGTTCTCCCTTTTTTCGTTAAAAGGGGGGCAAATTTCCGGTACATTTCCGGTACATCTGCTAAACTTTGGCTATCTCCGAGACATCACTTTCCGGGATATTCCATGCGGCTCGCACAGAATTAAAGGAAGGAATCGCCACAGACGCTAAATTTTAGATAATTCGAGCTTATGCTGGAAATGCTCCTCGAAAAATGGTGTTGAAGGCGGGACTTGAACCCATGGATTGGGTTATGACAACCGATGAAAAACAATGATAAAAAATTACATATCATTATGAACTAATTAGCTTTTTCGCCAAGAGACCTTCTGATCCGGATATCACCAAAAGACACATAATACCGCAGGTTATCATTCAAAATAGGCACAATTCTATAATTCAAAGCCAAGCCAACCTCTCTTCCGACTAATTGAAGCCCATCGGAATCTCATCCTCTGTCTTCCTCCCATCCTATCATTTCTACAGTGAAACGATTTGTAGCATTCTGCCGCTTACAAGTTGAGGAGAAATCTCTGCTCGAAGTTAACTAAAAATAGGACGGTAGGAGGGTGGCTGAAATGATCAAAACAATAAAGAAGCGTTATGGAGAAATTGTTGAATTCGATCCCTCAAAAATAAAATCGGCAATTTCCAAAGCAGGTAAGGCGACCAGAGAGTTTGGGGAAAAAGAGGCCG
>CAYPQJ010000309.1:0-3318 GCA_964412835.1 uncultured Desulfobacteraceae bacterium
TACACCCTTCGCCACTACCTGGCTGGGTCTGGGACTTGCATAACCTATCAAAATTATGATAGATTATGCGCACCCTTAAGAACATGTGCCGTGCCCGGCACACAACCATTTCATGCACAGGACGCTCATAACTTCGCGCCTGTGATGAATACGTTAACCGCTAAAGGCCATAAAAAAAATTTCTTGAAATCAAGGCCGGTATGATATATTATCATACCGGAGGTGGTAAAAATGGCAGCTTCAAAAATAGCAATTACATTAGAAAGCAATATGGTAAAAAGGCTAGATATGCTTGTGAAATCCGCTTTTTTCCCAAACCGAAGCAAGGCTATTCAGGCGGCGGTTGCGGAGAAATTGAAACGCATGGAAAAAAGTCGTTTAGCTCAAGAGTGCGCTAAACTTGATCCTGAATTTGAACAGTCTTTAGCGGAAGAAGGTTTCACATCGGAGTTGGAAGAATGGCCAGAATATTGAGAGGCGATATCTACTGGGCTGATTTAAATCCGGTAATAGGAAGCGAACAGGGCGGATTACGCCCTATTCTCATTTTAAGCCACAATGTTTTTAATGAAAGGTCCGGAACTGTTATTGCTGTTGCATTAACAAGCCAACCACAAAGGGCTGGATATCCTCTGACATTTGAACTAGAAGGCGCTAAACTCCCTAAAAAATCCTGGGTGAAGATTAGTCAGATCCGAACTCTTTCTGTGAAACAAATCCGTAGGAAAATTTCAAAGGCATCTGAGGAAGAACTCACCATAATAATCGAAGGATTAAATGAAATCATCGGCGGTTAACAAAGGAATTAACCGGCCACGATAAGGCTGTGCCGGTTATTCCCGGCGTTCGACTAATCAATAAATATCTGAGAGTTTTGCTTTGATTCAGCCGCTCTGCCCAGGTTTTGCTGGAAGCCACACTTAAAAAGGGAGGTACAGCATGTATAATAATTTGTTTTCTGAAATTACCCTGAAGGGCCTGACCTTGAAAAACCGTCTTATCATGGCACCGCTCTACCTGGGCTATGCCGGTGAAGGCGGTACGGTTACCGATATGCTGCTCGAGCATTACCGGCTGATGGCCAGTAGCGGCGTGGCCATGGTCGTGGTCGAAAATGCGACAGTGGATCATCCCGTCGGCAGCGGCTCCAACCGAACCCTGCGGGCTGACACCGACGACAACCTTGACGGGTTGAAGCAGCTGGCCTCGATCATCAAACAAGAGGGTGCACTGGCCTGTCTGCAGATTAACCACGCCGGCCGTTTCGCCCACGCAACCAAAGAGCCACTGGCGCCATCTGCGGTGGAAACCTTCGGTCGGATGCCAAAGGCCTTGGAAAATGAAGAGATCGACCGTATCATCGACAAATATGCCAACGCCGCGGCCAGAGCAAAAAACGCAGGGTTCGATATGGTGGAACTGCATGGCGGCACCGGCTATCTATTATCCCAATTTCTTTCCCCAAGGACCAACCAACGCACCGATGAATACGGGGGTATCCTGGAAAATCGCCAGCGGTTTGCCCTTGAGGTACTGACGCGGGTCAAAGCGGCAGTGGGTGTCTTTCCGGTGGGGTATCGGTTTCTATCCGACGAATGGCTCCCTGACGGCTTGCAGCTGGGAGAATCACGTCAATTCGCTAAAACCCTGGACCAGGCGGGTATTGCCTACATTTCAGTCATGGGTGGCACCTATGAATCCTTCTTCCTGCCTGAAATATTGAAAAAATCCAAACAGGAAGGCTACATGCTGAATCTGGCCGCAGAGATCCGTGCGGGAGTCGACGTGCCGGTCATTGCCGCCGGCCGCTTCGCTACCGGCGCATTTGCGGAGCAGGCCATCTCCGATGGGAAAACCGACCTGATCGGTCTGGCGCGTGTCCTCTGGGCCGACCCACAATGGCCGAAAAAGGTCCGGAATGGCCGGGAGTCTGATATTATCCATTGCAATCCGGATTGCGCCGATGGCGGCGCCTGCATGCAGATGGTCATGAAAGGCCATCCTGCATTTTGTGTGGCGTGGCCGGCGGAGAAGATGAAAGAATGGAAGACAAAATTTGTTTAAAAGCGGAGGAACTTATAATGATCATTGATTTCCATACCCACATCTTCCCTCCCCGCATCAGGGAGAACCGGGAAGTTTTTTTTAACGGCGAGGAGGCCTTTAAATCCCTTTACAATTCTCCCCAGGCCAGGCTGGTGGGGCCTCGAGACTTGATTTCGGCAATGGACGAAGCAGGTGTTCAAAAATCGCTGGTGTTTGGTTTTTCCTGGGAAAATGCCGAATATTTCAAGCTGAATAACGATTATGTGGTTGAGGCTGTAAACCGGTATCCCGATCGACTGGTGGGCCTGGCCTGCTTCTCTCCTTTTTCACCAACAGGGGCGAAGGAAGCGGAAAGGTGTTTTAACCAAGGACTCTCGGGGGTGGGGGAACTCGCGGTTTACGGCGACGGCATAACAACAGCGGTGGTTCAGGCCCTCAAACCGGTGATGGACATGTGTTTAGAACAAAATGGTCTTTTCATGCTTCACACCAACGAACCGGTGGGACATCCATATCCCGGCAAAACGCCCAACACCCTTCGTCAGATTTATGATTTTGTCAAGGCCTATCCGGAAAATCGTATCATTCTGGCCCACTGGGGCGGAGGGCTCCTGTTTTATGCCTTGATGAAAAAAGAAGTTAAAACCGTACTTCAAAACGTGTGGTTTGATACGGCGGCATCACCATTTCTATACCGTCCGGAAATGTATAGAATTGCCGGTGAGGTGGCGGGTTTTGACAAAATACTCTTTGGCAGCGACTATCCGCTTCTAAAACCGCAACGGTACTTCAAGGAGATGGGCACTGTAGGACTTACCACTGATCAGATGGACCAGATCACGGGGTTAAACGCCCAAAACCTGCTGGCCCGGCTTTCGCAAAATGGCAGCCTTTAAAATTCCGCAATCCGGAATCCCCACTCCGCAATCGAATCATCCCCCGATGGCTGACATGCGCCCATCAAGGGACATGTCATCTTCCGAATTCAAGTGGTGAGCGCGGGGTTTACGGTCAGCCGCTTCCGCAAAAATATTTTCCAGATCACGGTCCGTGGCACCTGCCCTCATGGGACCTTTCAAATCCAGTTCCTGATTGGAAAGCAGGCAGGGCCTCAAATGTCCTTTGGCCGTAAGCCTCAGACGGTTGCAGACCTGACAGAAATGATGGGTCAGCGGGCTGATAAACCCGATTTCCCCTTGGGCGCCTTCAAACCGGTGACGCACCGTGGGGCCGTCAATGGCCTTCCGGGGAAGCTGAATCAGTGGTTCTATG
>CAYPQJ010000310.1:0-3267 GCA_964412835.1 uncultured Desulfobacteraceae bacterium
TAGGCGAGAAAGGCGCCCAGCATGTAGATTTCCCCGTGGGCGAAATTGATTAGCTGAATCACCCCGTAAACCATGGTGTAGCCGACGGCAATGAGGGCGTAGACGCCTCCCAGGGTAATGCCGTTCACCAGTTGTTGCAAAAAAAGGCTCGACTGATCCAGAAGGCTTTCCACGTGTCACGCCTTACTGGAGCTGTTTTTCCGCACCGACCCATTTACCGTTCTTGATTTCTTTGACAAAGGCCTCTTTGAGGCAATCCCCGTTTTTATCGAAATAGGTTTTGCCCGCCACCCCGTCATAGGCTTTTGCCTTGGTGTCAATGGAAACCAGATATTCCCGGACTTTTTCCCTGTCCTGGCCGGCAGCGGCAATGGCAGCAGCGGCAATGCCCACAGCGTCATAAGTGTTGGCCGCGAACCAGTTGGGGTCAATGCCGTACTTTTCCCGGTAGGCTTTGATGAAGCCGGCGGCTTTAGGCCCGGCCTTGTCAGGAATAAACGGGGTCGTTACAAAAAGACCTTCCGCATCCGGGTTTTTCAACATCAGATTATCGTCTAAACCGTCGGCGCCCAGAAAATCCACATTTTTTATGCCCAGGCTTCTGGCCTGGGAAATGATCAGCGTCCCCTGGGGGGCATATCCGGGAATAAATATGGCATCCGGTTTCATCATCTTGAATTTGGTGAGCTGGGGTTTAAAGTCTGTGGTTTCAGCGGAATAGGCTTCTTTTCCCAGAATTCTGATGCCGTTTTTTTTGGCCTGCTTCATAAAGGCATTCATCAATCCCATGGAGTAGTCATTCATTTCATAAAAGATGGCCACCTTTTTGTAGCCTTTGACATTCTTGGCATATTTGGCCAGGAACAGGCCCTGAAAGTCATCCTTGTAAACATTTCTGAAATAGTAAGGACTGCTTTTGCCGAGGCTTATGTTGGTGGAGGCCGGTGAGATTGCGGTAAGTTTGGCTTCCTTGTATATGGGAAGGGATGCCAGCGATGCCGAACTGCAAAGATGTCCTACCACGATGGATATATCGGGATCTGCCGCCAGCTTGGTGGCCACCGTGGCCGCTTCTTTTGGGTCACACAGTTCGTCTTCAAGTATAATTTCAACCTTTTGTCCATTGATCCCGCCTTTGGCGTTGATTTCCTCGGCTTTGAGGAGCGCGCCGTTTTTCATGCCCTCGCCGAAAGAGGCCAGGGGCCCTGTAAATGGTGCAGCCACGGGAATTTTAATGGAATCCGCCCATGATGGACAGGTTAGGCCCACGAACTGCAATAAGACCCAAAAACATAAGAAAAAGCCCAGTCTTTTCATAATCACCCTCCTCATCATTTATGATTTTCTAAGGACACTGTCCTTAATCCGCTTGATGTGGCCGCGCCCCATCCCTTTCACTTCGCACCCCAGTTCAAAATAGCGCCGGATCTTCTGATCATCCAGAATACCGAAGCAATCCACTACGGCCAGGGGTCCACCGGCCATTTCCACAACCTCATCGGGTGAAAGCGCCAGATAGGGGGAATGGCGAACGGCCAGGATGACTGCATCAGCCCCTTTTAGGGCATCTGCCAGATCCTCTGTCATTTGAAAGTCGGAAAAATGGTCCTGGTTACGGAAAAACCTGGACCAGCTGGCGCCCACGGCCGGATAGGAATCCTGCTTTTCCAACTCCCACCAATGTTGCACGTAAGGGTCGTGGGCCCTGATCTCGGCCCCCATTTCGGTCAGCTTCCGCACAATGATCTCGCTTCCGCTATACCGGGTATCCCCTACATCTTCCCGGTAGGAAGCCCCCAGCAGAGTGATCTGAGATGCGGCCACGATGCGGCCCATGTTCCTGAGGGCATCCCGCACCAGCTGGGCGGCGTGCAGTGCCCGGGTATCGTTGATGTTGATGGCCTCAGGGGTGATCTTGAAAATATCATTTTCAAACCCCATGAGATGCTTGTAGGCCCACATGCCCAAACCGCCATCTTTTGGGAGGCAGTATCCCCCGATGCCGGGACCGGGAAAAAGGATATTGCTGTGGGTGGGTCGTATTTTGATGGCGTCGATGACCTTGACGATATCCACCCCGTTGGTTTCGGAGAAAAGGCTCCATTCATTCAGAAACGCCAAAATGGTGGCCCGATAGCTGTTTTCCACGATCTTGCAGGTTTCACTTTCAATGGGCCGATCCAGTACGGTCAGGGGGTAATCCTTTGTATTGAGCACCTGGGACAGAAACCGGGTCACTTTTTCCCGGCTTTCGGGGTTGATGCCGCTGCAAACCCGCCAGAAATCCCGCACCGATCGCACATATTCTTTCCCGGGCATGACCCGTTCATAACTGTGGGCCAGAAGCGGATCCGTTTCAATCCCTCGGGCCTTGAACCCCTTTTTGATCAGGGGAAAGGCCACATATTCAGTGGTTCCCGGTGGTACAGTGGTTTCAATTAAAACAAGACATTGGGGGGATATTTTTTCGCCGATGATCTTAAAACTCTCCTCCAGGTCGCCAATCTCCGCAAACCCCGTTTTAAGGTTACCCAGCTCTTGTTTCAGAAAATCGCATTGCACATCCACCACCAGCACATCCGCAAGGGAGAGGGCATCATGGGTAAATGTGGCTGTCAGGGTTTTTTTTTGCATGACGCACCGTTCGATCAAGGGCGCCACCTCCGGGTCTTCCGCCTTGATGGGGGAGAGGCCGCGATTGAAGAGCGGAATCTTCCAGAAGCTTCGCGTGCTGGGCCGCTGCATGCCGATGACGAATTTGCCGGGCTTACCGGTTTTCGGGTCAACAGCGTCTGCCACAACACCAGCCATGACCGCACCCACAAATCCCAGACCCATAACCACCACAATTTCGTGCCCCTGGCCGCGATGTTCCCGGGCCAGTTGTTTTAATCTGTCAAATTCCAGAGCGCTTTCTTCTTCAGTTGGAAGGTTGAATTTCTCTCCTTCCGGGCTCATTGAATATTCCATATACAATATCCCTTAATTCCAATAGTTAAAAGATTTTTAAGAATTTCAAATCCTTGGGAAACACATGGTCGAAAAAACAAAAATATCTCATTAGATAATTGAGATACTAAGGAATGTCAAGCAGAAGGGTATGCCTTCAGTCGGTTCGTCAGCGCCATGTCGGCTGAAAAAAATATTGACAATTTTGCTAAAATCCTATTTATTTGCAGGTTAACTTTTGATTATAAGAAGGAGACGTTAACAATGGGTATTAAAACAAAAGATGAGTATATTGAATCTCTGCGGCAGATGAATCCG
>CAYPQJ010000311.1:0-3266 GCA_964412835.1 uncultured Desulfobacteraceae bacterium
GGGGAAGATACCGGATTGTGACCGGCGATGTTCAAAATCATGTCCGCCACAACAACATCAACATGCTGGTTTCCAATGAGAACCTCGGCGGTGACCCGACACCCAACCGAAAAAAGGAATTCATTGTGATTTACAGAAAACAGGGCCGGGAATATGGCGCTCAACTTAAGGAAGGCAACTGGTTTATCGTAACCAACTAAATAGAAACCTCAGGCAAATAGGCCATCGCCCAGGCACCCGGGCCACAGTGGGTGCCGGTGGTCAGGCTGAGCGGCTGAGCAAAGACCTCGGCCGATGGGAAAGCCTTTTCAACAGCCCTCTTGACTTCACCTTCCACCAGGGAACGGTTATCCGTATATTGAAGCATGATCAGGGAAGATTGCGTGTTTTTCAGCGTTTCTCCCAGCTTTTCAAGGGCAAAATTGATCTGCTGGTCCTTGTTCCGCACCACCCCGACCTTTTTTACCCCGTCCGCTGCCGGGCTGACCACCGGTTTCACATGAAGCATATCGCCAAAAAAAGCGCCGGTTTTTGAAATTCGGCCGCCTCTGGCAAGATAGTGAAGTTTTTCAATGAAAATCAATTCCTCAACAAGGGTCCGCGCCTTTATGGCATATTGGACCACCGAATCGGGTTCCCGGGCTATCAGGGAAAAACGGGCCGTGGCAATGGCCAGCAACCCCAGCTTTCCACTGGCGGCTTCCGTATCCACAACCAGCAATTTATCGTCCGGGTCGTTTAAGGCTTTCCAGTCCATGGCGGCCTGATAATTTCCCGTATATCCGGCCCCCACACATAGATAGAGTGCCCGGGGATGGAGACTGGCCGCCTGCTGATAGCGCTGATACCGTTCAAAGACCGATGCCTGGGCAGTGGATGCGGGGGTTCCTTTTCGCATTTCCCCATAGAGTTCTTCCGGGTCCATATGGGTCTCGAGATAACTGTGAGAACCGAGGTTGATGTAGCTTTCAAGGAGTGTGACCCCGAGCCGTTTTGCATCCGTTCGGGTAATTGAACCGGCCGCATCACTCATGATATGAAGGGCCTGGGCTTTGGGCAACAAGAGATATTCCGCCATCTGCGCCTTCAGATCGTCCGACTTCCAGTTCACCAGATGGCCGACCCCCTCGAGACGCCGCCTGGCTCCGGCTTCATCGGCCGAGTGCAGGTGGACCTTGACGAAATCCCCGTGCCCCATGGCCACCACTTCATGTCCCGCCTCTCTAATGGCTGAAAAGGAATCCCCCTCATCCTCCGAACCCACCTTCAATACCGCATCGATACAGTACCCGTCATCACCCTTCGTCCGCCATGAGGGGTCCACATGCAGGAGGTTTTCAAATATTTCCGCAATGGAGCGGAATTTAACCGTGCGGTTGAACAATACGTTAAAGAAACCGTCAAAGAAAATAAACATGCCCAGGGCGCCGGCATCCACCACACCCGCACTGGCCAGTTCCTTTAATTGTCGGGAGGTTTGGACAACCATCCGTTCCAAAATGTCCAGGACCTGTTCCATTTGTTTCGGATTCGATACCACGTCGTAGCGGTGAAGGGCGTCGGCCAGGGCATCGAAAAAGGACAACATGGTTCCACTTTTGGGCTCCCTGACGGCCTTCCAGGCCAGAATACGCCCCTGTTCCGCGATTTCGTTCAATTCCTCGAGGTTTTCCATTAAAACAAAGGCACTGAAAAACTGCGCGGCGATATTTCCCGAATTTCCCCGCGCCGACATGAGCAGCGCTTCAATCAATTCCTCCCGGCTTTCCAATGACTGCTTGAGCGGTTGAAGGCTAATCACCAGATTTCTGCCGGTATCGCCATCGGCCACAGGAAACACATTGATGCTGTCCAAAAGGTCCGCCCAGGCGGAAACACGATCCACACCAGCCGCAAACGCCTCAAATATCTTTAATTTCTCCAACGAATCATCTGTTGCCATGGAAGGTTCGTTCAAAACATCTATCTCCTTGTTACACAACTGTTCACGTCTGACCGCTTCTTATCACGTTACCGCTCCGGAGGCAACCCGTGAAGATTTCATTCAAAAACCCCGTGCGCCAATGATCCCCAAACGATTTTTCCTTGACTTAATTCCCGTTTCCAATATTATCCCCGACATATAGTTGTTTTATCATTATAAACCCTTTTGCGATTTGCTGAAGGTTTTCACATGGATTATCCCATCAAAACCGGCCTACCGGCTCCCCGCAGGTGAGATCCATCCTGTTGGGAGCGAAAATTTCCGGCAGAAGTCTAAGCGATTGACGTCCCCGAAACCATTCCGCCGGGTCTCGACAATGAAGTTTTTACTGGAACCACCTGATTTATTATGAGGAGATACAACCCCGGCGCATTTTCCCGGAGAACGGAAACCTCCTTTTGGAAAACAACCATGGATGCACAGAATATGGACACACCCGAGATTTCCGTCAAGTTTAATAACGCAGAGCCTGTCGAACCTGTTCCATAGGGCGAAAACCGGGATCCGCTCGGAATTTTGAATTTTCCATTCTATCGATGCTATTTGTCAATAGATGGAAAAATGGGAACCGAATTTTCCATATTTTGTATTTCAATATTGCAATATCTGGAATCTTTTCCATTTTTTAAGTTCAATAGGTGAAAAATTTTCCACCTATTGAAACTGTTAGGGCACTTCACGACAGGAGAACTCAATTATGTTAGTGATTATTAAAAGCTGAAGTTTCACCGTTTTTGAAGTCTTTCAGATTTTGTCGCGCAATTCCACCCGATTGTTTTCCACGAAGCAGAAAAAATTGGCACGGAATTTGAAAAATGTTTCAATTTTTATGCCAATTATTTCAGGTATTTATATTAATTAATTGCTTGCATACCATTCCTTTTCGTGATAGGATATCGGCATAACTATTTGATATCTTAACGCAAAGGAGAAATTCAAAATGTTTATTTTAAAAAATGCTCTTACGCCTCTTCAAGAAGCGTTTTCGTCTTCCAATCTCGGCAGGGAGCGGGGATATTGGTTCTCTTATACCATTTTGGCATTCATCATCCCTTTTACCTCTTCCATATCTTCAAACATTTTTCGCTGCATCAATACCCTTTTCGGCCTCAATGTCAACAAACGTCGATTTTACGCTTTTATGGCATCCAACAAAATCCCATGGAATAAACTGTGGCCGACTTTGTGGAACATGATTCCAGATCCGTTATCTGATGGGCGTTTATTGGGCTTGGTTCTAACTTGGCCCACGATCCTCTAAGCAGCTAATTTCAGACGATTC
>CAYPQJ010000312.1:0-3249 GCA_964412835.1 uncultured Desulfobacteraceae bacterium
GAGCGAAGAAAAATACAGAACCATTCTCGAAAGCATTGAAGATGGATATTTTGAACTTGACCTTGCCGGAAGCTTTACCTTTTTTAATGATTCCATGTGCAGAATTCTCGGATATCCCAAAGACGCGTTAATGGGTATGAATTACCGAACCTATATGGATCAAGAGACGACCAAAAATGTATTTCAAGTCTTCAACAGGGTATATACTACCGGAGCGCCGGAAAATGGCTTTGATTGGACAATTACCAAAAAAAATGGGGTGAAGATCAACGTAGAAAGTTCCGTATCCCTAATGGCGGATGCAGAAAGCCGGCCAATAGGGTTTCGAGGTATCACACGCGATATCTCCGAGCGCTATCGAGCGGCAGAAGCCTTACGGGACAACGAAGAGAAGTACCGCACACTATTTGAAGAATCCAGGGACGCCATTTTTATCTGCGATGGCACCGGTAAAATGATTGATGCCAATCAGGCGATGCTGGATCTTTTTGGTTATACCCGATCCGAGATGATGGAGATGAACGTCTGGGATACCAATATGAATCGGGAAGACCTGGCCAGATTTTTAGCATCCGCCGACAAGGAGGGTGCGGTCAGGGATTTTGAGACAAGGGTTCGGAAAAAGCATGGTGAGCAGATGATCTGCCTGATCACGGCCACATGCCGGCGGACCGATGACGGCCACATCCTGGTCTACCAGGGAATTATAAGGGATATCACGGAACAGAAACGGGCGGAAACGGATTTAAGACAGTACCAGGAGCATCTGAAGGAGTTGGTGGAAGAACGGACGACCGAACTGGCGGAAGCAACCCGGGAGGCCCAGCAGGCCAGGGAAGCGGCCGATGACGCCAACGAAGCCAAGAGCAGCTTTCTGGCCAATATGAGCCATGAACTGCGCACGCCCATGAACGCCGTCTTAGGCATGACACATCTGGCGCTTAAAACGGAGGTGACACCTAAACAACAGGACTATCTCAGCAAGATCCAGACATCCGCCCATTCCCTTCTGGGGATTATCAATGACATTCTGGATTTCTCCAAAATCGAGGCCGGCAAACTGGACATGGAAGCTGTGGATTTTAACCTGGATGATGTCCTTGAAAACATGACCAACCTGATTATGGTGAAAGCCCAGGAAAAAAAGGATCTGGAGGTTCTGTTTGACATAGATCCGGTGGCACCCAGATTTCTGGTGGGGGACCCCCTGCGCCTGGGGCAGGTGCTCATTAACCTGGCCAACAACGCCGTGAAATTCACGGAATCGGGCGAAATTGTGATTTCATCCCATCTGGTGAACCAGGATGAAGACCGGGTGACATTGGAGTTCAGGGTCAGAGATACGGGCGTGGGCCTCACCCGGGAACAGATCGGCAGGCTCTTTCAGGCCTTTACCCAAGGCGACACCTCCACCACCCGGAAATTCGGCGGCACCGGACTGGGGCTGACCATCAGCAAACGCTTGGTGAACATGATGCAGGGTGAAATCCGGGTGGAAAGCGAGCCGGGGGAGGGCAGCACCTTTATATTCACCACGGTGTTCGGCCTTGGACGGGAAAAAGATCAGAGACGATTCAGCCCGTCACCGGACCTTCGAGGGATGAAAGTTCTGGTGGTGGATGACAATGCCACTTCCAGGGAAATTCTGGAGGGAATTCTGGCCTCCTTCTCTTTTAAACCAACCCTGACCTCTTCCGGAGAAGAAGGCTTGGCTGAACTTGTCGACGCCGACCCCAATCATCCCTATGACCTGGTGATCATGGACTACATGATGCCGGGAATGAACGGTATTGAGGCGGCCCGGCGTATCAAGGGGAACTCGCAACTGAGCCAAATTCCGGCTGTTATTATGGTGACCAATTACGGCGGTGAGGTCGTCATGCAACAGGCCGATGAAGCCGGGCTGGACGGATTTCTTTTAAAACCCGTAAACCCTTCCGTATTGTTTGATGCCATCATGCAGGCCTTTGGCCGGGAGGTATCCCGATCTTCCCTCGCTGTTCCGGAAAATGCTTCGGGAGTGGGGGCGCTCAGCCGGATTCGAGGCGCACGGGTGCTGCTGGTGGAAGACAACGCAATCAATCAGCAGGTTGCCGGCGAGATTCTTGAAGCCGCAGGCCTCCATGTTTCCCTGGCCAACAATGGTCAAGAGGCGTTTGAGGCTGTAAAAAATGATGACTTTCATGCCGTCCTGATGGACGTACAAATGCCTGTAATGGATGGATATACGGCCACCCGTGAAATCCGCAGCTGGGAAGAACAATGCCGCAATCCGCAATCCGCATTCCATATTCCAATCATTGCCATGACCGCGCACGCCCTGGCCGGCGACCGGGAAAAATCCCTCGAAGCGGGGATGGACGATCATGTTTCCAAACCCATTGATCCCGACCTGCTGTTTGAGACTCTTTTGAAATGGGTCAGGAAATCCCCCGGTGAAGACATATGTAAAAATCCTCCGGCGGAAATGGACAAGGAAACACAAAAGCCCTGTGATGAAACAGATTTTCCGGAGCTTGACGGCATTCATGTGGCGGTGGGCCTCAAGCGCCTTCTGGGCAACAAAGCATCCTATGGGCGAATTCTTTTAAGATTTGGCCGGGAGTTTGAAAATGCGGCAGAGACCCTCAAGGACCTGGTAAAGCACGGACAGTATGAAGAGGCCGAAATGCTGGCCCACTCCATTAAGGGCGCCGGCGGCAATGTGGGGGCCGAGGCACTTCAGGCAGCGGCTGCGGTTCTGGAGAAGGGTTTCAAAGAGGGTGAAAAGGATTTGCCGGAAGCGGCCTTTGTTCATTTTAAAAAGGAACTCGGCAGGGTCATGACTGCTTTGATAGCAATCAGGGAGGATGACCCGCATTCGTCTGAGGAGACCGAAACCCCCGCAGGGATTGATCCCCATGTGGCTGATGCGTTTGCTACGCGTATAAAAGAGGCCGCTGAAATAGGAGATGTGATGGAATTGTCCAAATTGGGCGCGGAACTCGCAGATCGAACGGACGGGTCCAGTGAATACGGTGTAAAAATCACCCGTCTTGCGGATGATTTCGATTTTGATGGTCTTTTGGAGATGGCGGATGATCTGGCTGCGGCAGCCGAGTCCCAAGGAGTATGAAATGACCCGTGATACAATGGAATCTTTAGACACCCCTGAAAAACCTGAAAACATACTGCTGGTGGATGATAACACCACCAACTTGCAGGTGCTGCATGAAACCCTTGCCGGGACCGGCCACAAGTTTCTCATTG
>CAYPQJ010000313.1:0-3216 GCA_964412835.1 uncultured Desulfobacteraceae bacterium
GCTTCCCACCTGACGAAAACTCAACAAGGAACATGCTGACGGACAAGCCGCAGATTTTCGTGTTATGCTTCTGTCATCGACACTTTGTACGGGCCGTCGAGCCGGGTCCGACCCGACGCCACTTTTGAGAAAAGGAAATTTTGAGAGAGAGAGAGAGGCAAATATTTGATTCACCGTGGAGAAAGGTCAATCAAAGATTTGACCCCCTTAGGTGCGTCTTTGTATGATATGGTCAAAAATATAACATACATCTGTTCGTCTACGGTCGAAAATAAGACATAATATGCAATCTTCATGGCTGATAGTAAAGGTTTTTTATTGTGGGAAAAGTTATGCGTTACTCTCAGTTCATTATCATCTGAGAGAATTATCGAAGACCTTAAAGACGAAATCGAGGCGCTGGAAAAGGAGTTTTCAGACTACAGGATGATTTGAACCTTCTAAAAAAGTTTCCGTTGAGGCGGTTGGGCGATTTCCCTGATTTCCAGACGCAGGTGAAGGTAGGCCCGGCGCGTAGCCACCCGTCCCTGGGGGGTCCGCTTGATATACCCGCTTTGAATCAGGAAAGGTTCATAGACATCCTCGATGGTGCCCTTTTCCTCCCCCACGGCGGCGCAGAGGCTGCTGAGTCCGATGGGTCCCCCATCAAACTTCTCGATGATGGTATGCATGATAAACCGGTCCATCTTGTCGAGTCCCTGCTCATCCACTTCCAGCATGTCCAGGGCACTGCTCGCCACAGTCTGGGTAATGACGCCATCCGCTTTCACCTCTGCAAAATCCCGTACCCGGCGCAATAGCCGGTTGGCGATGCGCGGCGTTCCCCTGGCCCGTTTGGCGATTTCGAGGGCGCCCTCATCCTTGATGGGAATCTCCAGGAGACCGGCGGACCGCACAACGATTTTGTAAAGGTCTTCAGGTTCGTAGAAATCAAGACGCAGAATCATGCCGAACCGATCCCTTAAAGGCGGTGTCAGGAGCCCCGCCCGTGTGGTGGCGCCCACCAACGTAAACGGGGGCAGGGGGATTTTCATGGTTCGGGCCGAAGGCCCCTGTCCGATGATGATATCCAGTTCATAGTCTTCCATGGCCGGGTACAGGATTTCTTCCACCACATGGTTGAGGCGATGTATTTCATCGATAAACAGGACGTCTTTGGGTTGAAGATTGGTCAAGATGGCGGCGAGATCCCCCGGTTTTTCGATCACCGGGCCGGAAGTGCTTCTGATGTTTACCTCCAGTTCTGCTGCGATGATATGGGAAAGGGACGTCTTTCCCAAACCCGGACTGCCATGAAAAAGGACATGGTCCAGGGCTTCGGAACGCCCCATTGCGGCCGCAATAAACACCTTAAGGTTCCGCTTCAAGTCCTCCTGGCCCACATACTCCGCAAGTGTTCTGGGCCTGAGGCTGATTTCCGCCGGCACCTCATCCGGTTGAAGTGCCGGATCTGTAATGTGTTCTTCCATAATATTCAGATTCAAGCCAGGATTTTGAGGCTCTCCTTGATCAGACCCTCAAGGGTTTTATCCTTCACAAGAATTTTGGCCTTTCTAATGGCGGCCCCGGCCATCTTGACCGAATAGCCTAAATTTACAAGCGCTGAAAGGGCATCTTCCATTCTTCGTTCGCTTTGCTTCTCCCCGGTCGGCATGGGAGACATTTCAGCATCGCCCGAAAATTTGGCCGCACGATCTTTCAGTTCCAGCGCAATCCGTTCCGCTGTTTTTTTCCCGATTCCCGGAATGGCTCGCAGACGGTCTGCGTCTCCCGAAGCAATGGCCCGCAGGAGGTCCTCGGGGCCCATGCCGGAAAGGATATTGGCCGAAAGTTTGGGACCGATGCCCGAGACGGACACCAACATCAGAAAGAGGCTTTTCTCAAGTTTGGTGGAAAATCCAAACAGCACCAGCGCATCTTCCCTCACGTGGGTGTGGATATGCAGACTAACCGGCTCATGGTGTTCGGGAAGGGCGTAAAAGGTGGATAGGGGAACAAAAATCTCATAACCCACACCGCCCACCTCGATGATGATGGACTGGGTTGATTTTTCAAACAGGGTGCCGCTCAAGTGTGAGATCATGTGTTCAGTTTCCCGGGTTTTTTTGTGTGAGCGTTCTCAATCTGGCACTGTTGATGTGGCAGATGGCCGCAGCAAGGGCATCGGAAGCATCCAGAGGTACCTGCTTTGTGAGCCGCAGCATGATATTCACCATGGATCGAACCTGTTCTTTGTCAGCCCTGCCGTATCCCACCACCGATTTCTTGATTTCCAGTGGTGTGTATTCAAAGACCGGGATGTTGTGCTGGCCTGCGGCAATCAGGGCGGCACCGCGGGCGTGTCCCAGTTTGAGGGAACTTCTGGCGTTTTTTGCAAAAAACAGGTCTTCAACCGCTACCGCATCAGGCGCGCAGCGGTCAATGATCTCCACGAGCCCTTGAAAAATTCTGTGAATTTTCTGAGAAAAAGGCATTTTTTCAGGCGGCTTGACGAGACCTGCCTCAATGAAGGAGATCTCACGGTTCCGCTCCTCCAGCAGGCCGTACCCGGTAATCCTTGAGCCGGGATCCACCCCCAGCACCCGCATCAGCCCATCGCCTCCATCACGTCGTCGGCAATGTCAAAATTGGAGTACACATGGCTGACATCATCATGGTCTTCCAGAGCCTGCATCAGGTTGATCATCTGTTGAGCCTTCTTGCCTTCTACTTTAACCGTATTCTTGGGTATTTTTGTGACCTCGGCCAGGGTGTAGGGAAGCCCCGCGTCATCAATGGCTTTTTTCACCGTCTCGAAATCGGACGGGGCCGTCACCACCTCAAATTCCGTCTCTTCTTCTATAACATCCTCGGCGCCCGCTTCAAGGGCCAAATCGATGAGCTGCTCTTCATCCACTTTATCCTTTTCAAGAACAACAAGACCCCGCTGCTCAAAAATCCAGGTCACGCATCCCGGCTCGCCGAGATTACCGCCGTGTCGCTCGAAAAGATGTTTGATGTCGGCCACCGATCTGTTTTTGTTATCGGTCAGACAGTCCACCAGTACCGCCGCGCCGCCCGGCCCGTAACCATCGTAGCTGGCCTCCTCGTAGGACACCCCTTCCAGTTCGCCGGTCCCCTTTTTGATGCCCCTTTCAATATTTTCCTTGGGCATATTCTCAGCTCTTGCGGCGGCGATGGCGGTTCGGAGCCTGGGGTTGCCCTCGGGATCACCGC
>CAYPQJ010000314.1:0-3192 GCA_964412835.1 uncultured Desulfobacteraceae bacterium
CCGGGTTCAAACCCGCATAATGATAATTTAAAACAGGAGAGCATAGAATCCTTGGAAGACGATCCCGAAAAAGGGTTTTTAGACCGCATCAAATCTTTTTTCAAGAGAAAAAACCACCTGGACAACAGCAATGATCTTGCCGAAGAAATCCATGACCTCATGGATGAAGGGCAAGCCAAGGGTCTTATCAGCAATGAAGAGTCTCACATGGTCTACGGTGTACTAGACCTGAAAGAAACAAAGGCCCACTCCATCATGGTTCCGCGCACAGAGATTTCATCCGCCCCCGCAGACTGCACACTGGGGGAAATGATCGATCTGGTCAACGAGTGCGGGCATACCCGAATTCCCATCCATAAAGACGACATCGACCATGTGGTGGGGGTTCTCCATGCCAAAGACCTTTTGCGGCTTCTGGGCGGGGAACCCGATTCAAAAATTCCGTTTGATATCTTTAGAAAGCCATTGTTCGTTCCTGAAAATCGCAAGATCAGTGAATTACTGAAAGACCTTCAGGAAAAAAGAACCCATCTGGTTGTGGTCACCGATGAATACGGCGGCACCGCCGGTATCATTACAACCGAGGATATTCTGGAGGAAATCGTGGGCGAAATCATGGACGAACACGACCATGAAGAGCCCCTTCTCTCCATCCTCGACGACGGCAGCTTTATTGTGGACGCACGACTGGAGATAGAAAAACTGGAAGAGCAACTCAAGATAAACCTGCCGGAGGGAGACTTCGAATCCGTGGGCGGTTTCATCATTCATCTCTTGGGGAAAATCCCAAAAACAGGTGAAAAAATCTCCTTTGAAAACCTTGACATCACCATTCAAGAAGGAGATCAACGGAAAATCGAAAAAGTCTTGATTACGCCCAAAGAAGATAACGGATCGAAACCCTTGGTTCCACCCTCAGATTCAGCATCCAACTGAGCAATTTCACATGACGCCAGCAACAAAACAGCGCGCCCTTTCCCTTCGCGACCTGTTCCAGGCCATTCTTTCCGGGTTGTTGCTGACGGCATCATTTCCACCGGGGAAACTTTCATTTCTCGCATGGATTGCCCTCATCCCCCTGCTCGTATCCATTCGGGACAAGGCACCCCGCAGCGCATTCAAGTTGGGGTTCATCGCCGGTTTTTTTCATTTCATAACCCTCATGTACTGGATCATCGTGGTCCTCAAGCAATACGGGAACCTCCCACTTGCCATCAGCCTGTTAGCGCTCCTGCTGCTGTCCCTTTTCCTGGCCCTTTACCCGGGATTGTTTTCCTGTCTGGCCTGTCAGACGAACCGGACCCCTTTCTCTCCTTTTTTCATGGCCGCGTTCTGGGTCAGTCTGGAATATGCAAGGGCACATCTCGTCACCGGATTTCCCTGGTGTCTACTGGGCTACAGCCAATACGAGCACCTCGCCGTGATTCAAATTGCCAACCTTTTCGGGGTATACGGCGTTTCCTTTCTGATCGTTCTTGTAAACGGTCTAATCTTCCAATCCTTTTTCAGAGAAAAAGGGGCGAAACGCACCGTTCTGAAATGGGAGTGGCTTTTCGTGGTGCTGCTGACAGTGGGCACATTAGCCTATGGGTTCCATCAGATTGCACAAAAAAAGGCCCAGACCAAAAATGCCCCGAAAATCAACGCAGCCGTGGTACAGGCCAACATCGACCAGTCTGTCAAATGGAAGCCAGCCTATCAGTCACAGACCCTTCAAACATATTTCAGCCTCAGTCGCTCGGTCGCTGATTCAAAGCCGGCCTTGATCGTGTGGCCTGAAACCGCTCTCCCTTTTTTCTACCAGGACGCACCTCTTTTTTCACCGAAGATGAGGGGTCTTTCCAACGAACTGGGTGCTGCTCTCCTTTTCGGCAGCCCTGCCTATAAGCGTGTCAACCGGAAAATCAGATACTACAACCGCGCCTACTTGATAACGCCAAACGTCTCGTTTACGCAGTATTATGACAAACGGCATCTGGTCCCTTTCGGTGAATATGTCCCCTTGAAACAATATCTGCCCTTTATCAACCACCTGGTTCAGGCCGCCGGAAATTTTGCTCAAGGAGATCGACAGGGTCCCCTCAAAGACAAGGATCTTTCCCTGGGTGTTCTCATCTGTTTTGAAGCTATTTTTCCTGAACTGGCCAGGGATCTTTCAAGGGAAGGCGCCAATCTCCTGGTCAATATCACCAACGACGCCTGGTTTGGCGCCACCAGCGCACCCTACCAACACTTGGGCATGGCGGTATTCCGCTCAGTGGAAACAGGGCTGCCCATGATACGCGCAGCCAACACGGGGTTCAGCGCCTTTATCGGATCCGACGGAGACATCCTTTCCAAAACCAATCTCTTTGTAGAAGCGGTTCTGGATCGATCTATCCCTGTTTCGCCCGCAGCGCCTACAATCTACACCCGTACCGGGGACCTGTTTGCCGGCGGGCTGGTTCTGATTTCCCTGCTGAAACTCCTTTATGCCTTTCGAAGGCGGGTCAAAAAGAGGCGAACAACGAACAGTTCTAAGTTTTAGGGCCTAATCCAACGGTTTTGCCTCGTCAATGAGCATAATAGGGATATCATCCTTGATCTCATATAACAGTTTACATTGATCGCAGATGAGCCCGTCTTTCGATTCGGTCAAGTAGATATCCCCCTTGCACTTGGGGCACGCCAGAATATCCAGCAGTTCCTTGCTTATGGCCATTTCAGCCTCCTTTACGCATTGTCATTTTTTAAAGATTCTGGAGTTTTTTCCTGCAAAAAGACCTCCCTCACAGCTTCAAAGACGCCCTCCACGGTGATATCCCGCATGCAGAGCCATTGATCACACGTTTTTTTGAAACAGGGGCTGCAAACTGCGCCCGATGTCATAACCCTGTGCCCGGGACCATACGGACCGGTTCGGAGCGGTGATGTGGGTCCGAAAAGGGCTACCACGGAGCATCCCATGGCGGCCGCCATGTGCATGGGGCCTGTATCCGTCGTGACCAGGACTCGGCAGCGGCCATATAGACAGGCCAGTTCCTTCAGCCCGGTCCTGCCTGCCAAATTCAAAGGCCTTTTTTTCATCATCGATGAAATGTTCTCGATAATCGGTCGATCGTCCTGACTTCCGGTAAAAACAATCTGGCAGGGGAATTCCGTCAGGATCCGGTCCGCCAGGGCCGCGAAAAGATCCGGTTCCCACAGCTTGGT
>CAYPQJ010000315.1:0-3183 GCA_964412835.1 uncultured Desulfobacteraceae bacterium
CTTCGGAATTGAGATAGGGGACAGGGTGACGCGAATAGAGGGGGCAGGGGGCAGGGGGCAGGGGTCAGTGACCAACTTGTTTGCCCGGGAATTGGATGCAAACAGGTTGCTCAAGGATTTCAAACGAAAAAACAACGTCGTCATCCGGAAACTGGCGGAACGGGGGACCTATTTCGACAAGGAGGATATTGCCGATTTTTTTGATCTTTCTTTGCCCGGCATGGATGAGGTGATGGCCATTATCGAAATGGCCGATCTTCTGAAAGAGGGCGCCTGCGACGTTCTGATCGTGGATACGGCCCCCACGGGACACACGGTCCGGATGCTGAATCTGCCCGAACAGATGCGGAAGTGGATTGAAGTAATGGACCTGATGCAGCACAAACATCGCTATATGTTCAGGCAATTCACCGGAAAAAAATATATAAAGGACGAATGCGATATATTTCTGGATGACCTCTCCTCGGATATAGACAGGGTCGTAAAACTCCTTTCCGATAAGGACGAAACCCGGTTCGTACCGGTGATGATTCCTGAATCCATGAGCATTGATGAAACCAAAAGATTGGTCCGGTCCCTGGAAAAAATCCATGTGCCCATAAAAGAAGTGGTTGTAAACCGTGTGGCGGAAAGTGATGGGTGCCGGTTCTGCAGATCAAAAAAGGAAGATCAAAAACAGTCCTTAATGGAAATTGACGATGCCTTTTCCACCTATGGCAGGATCCGGGTTCCCCTTTTCCCCAATGAGATTCGCGGATTGGAAGGACTGAAAAGGACGGCGGATTATCTCCTCCTGGGTCGTCCCATACCCTCAACACCTCTCATAATCCTGCCGGCGGTTCAAGAATCCCACGCCTGTTTATCCCTCAATCCCGACCTGGAATTCATCCTCTTTGGCGGCAAGGGGGGGGTAGGCAAAACCTCCATGGCTTCGGCCGCCGGCCTCCATCTGGCGCAACAATATCCGGAGAAAAAAATACTCGTTTTCTCCACCGATCCGGCCCATTCCCTGTCGGACAGTCTGGAAATTCAGATCGGGGATGCCATTACACCTATACAGAGGACAGAGGACGGAGGGCAGAGGACGGAGGACGGAGGGCAGAGGGCGGAGGGCAGAGGACGGAGGACGGAGGGCAGCAATCTCTTTGCCTTGGAAATTGACGCCGATAGGCTTTGGACGGATTTTAAAGATGCTTTCCAAAAGGATATTCAAGGGGTGTTTGACAGCTTTCTGGCCCGCGGCACCGATATCAAGTTCGATCGCGAAGTCATGACCCAGTTGCTGGAACTGGCGCCTCCCGGGCTGGATGAAATCATGTCATTGGACAAGATGATGGATTTAAGGAAAGCAGGGGAATTTGATATCTTTGTCCTGGATACGTCGCCCACCGGCCACCTCCTCCGTTTTTTGGAACTGCCCCATCTGATCAGGGAATGGCTGCAGGCTTTTTTCAGGCTATTGCTGAAATACAAGGGCGTGGTGCGGCTGACCGGCGCCGCGGAAAGGGCCTTGAGTCTGTCCAAAAATGTAAGAAAAATTCAAGAAACCCTGGTGGACCCCCAAAAAACCGGTTTTGTGGCCGTCACAATCCCCGAGGCCATGGGGTTTCTGGAACTGGAACGTCTTGTCGATACACTGGAAAATGGGCGTATCCCCTGCAAACACATCGTGGTGAACAAGATAATTCCTCAAACGGATTGCGTTTTTTGTGCTGCCAAGAGGGCGGAGCAGCAGGGGTATATCAAAAAAATTAATTCACGTTTTCCTGACCGAACCATTGTGCAGGCGCCTCTCTTTCCCCACCAGGTCCGGGGGTTGGGTGATTTGAAAGAGATGGGTAAACTCGTGTTTTGCAGGGGATAGGAATGGCCGCATCAAAAAAGAAAATTCTGCTGGTGGATGACGAAACGGATTTCCTTTGGCTCACGACCCGCATGCTGGAAGAAGCCGGTTACCATGTGTTTGAAGCGCGTAACGGAGAAGAAGCGCTTACGCGCTTTCTAAAAGACATCCCCGACCTGGTCCTCATGGACTATCGCATGCCGGGGAAAAACGGCCTGGAAACAAGTCTTCAAATGAAGCAGCTCCATCCCGAAATCCCCATTGTCATCACCACGGGATATGCGGAGATCAGAATTGCGGTAAATGCCATGAAAGCAGGCATTTACGATTATGTGACCAAACCCCTGAACCCGGACGATTTTCTGTTCACCATTCAGAGGGCCCTGGAAAAGATGGCACTTGAAAAGGAAGTGCGGCATTTGAAACAGATGCTGGATGATCGGGCGCCCCTTCATGAGCGCATGGGACCCAGCCATGCCATTCAAGATCTGGTGCAGCACGTTGAAAAAGTAGCGCCCACCGCTTTCACGGTTCTCATAGAGGGGGAAAGCGGTACGGGAAAAGAACTTGTTGCCGGTGCCATTCACGATTCAAGCCTGGTGAAAGACGGTCCGTTTGTGGCGGTGGATTGCGGCGCCATTCCCGAAACCCTCATTGAAAGCGAACTGTTCGGCTATCGAAAGGGGGCTTTCACAGGTGCCCATACGGACAAAATGGGGCATTTCGAAATGGCGGACGGCGGGACCCTGTTCCTGGATGAAGTGGGAAATCTCTCATACCCGGTGCAGCAGAAGCTCCTTCGCGCCATACAGGAACGAAAGATTCAGCGCCTGGGAGGGGGAGAACCGATCTCCGTTTCAACCCGAATCTTGGCCGCCACCAACCAATCGCTGGAAGCGGATGTGGAATCCGGCCGATTTCGGTCGGATCTCTACTTTCGCCTCAATGAATTCACCATTAAACTTCCCCCTTTAAGAGAACGGGTGGACGATATCCCCTACCTGGCCGCAAAATTTGAAAATGAAGTGGAAAAAGAGTTGAACAAGCAATGCGGCGGGCTGTCTTCGGGGGCACTGCGGGTGTTATCATCCTATTCATGGCCGGGAAATGTTCGGGAACTGCGCAATGCCATCCGTCAAAGTGTGCTGCTCTGCGAGGAACATATGGCCATAGCACCCAAACACCTGGTCTTCAGCTCGAATCATCCGACAGGGGCCCCGCAAAAAGCGGAAAACGCTCCGACGGATCTCTATGACGGCAGTGAACCGCTTAAAAAAATCATCAACCGTATTCGAAATGAGGTGGAGAAAAATACCATCCGGGAGGTCCTCACCCTGACG
>CAYPQJ010000316.1:0-3064 GCA_964412835.1 uncultured Desulfobacteraceae bacterium
TGAAGTGGTCTCCGTTACGGAATCGCTGCTCAAAACCTCATTGGTGACCCCACAGACGGGACCGGACGGTGTCAAGGTCCACAAAATTCTCGTGGAACAGGGGGTGAACATCGAAAAAGAGCTTTACCTGGGCATGGTCATTGATCGCAAAACGGAAAGACCCGCCATGATTTTCAGCCAGGCCGGCGGCATGGAAATCGAAGAGGTGGCCAAAAATACGCCGGAACTGATCTGGAAGGAATATGTGGACCCGGCCACAGGCTGGCTCCCTTACCAGTCACGAAACCTGATTTACCGACTCGATCCCGTACCAACGCCTGCGGTTGTCAAACAGTTGATGTCGGTCATGGCCAAGATCTACAATGTATTCATCACCCTGGACTGTTCCCTGGTTGAAATAAACCCCCTGGTCATTGCAGCGGAGAACAAGGTTTTTGCCGTTGATGCCAAGATGAATCTGGACGACAACGCCCTCTTCCGGCATAAGGACCTGCTGGCTCTGGATGACCCCAGCGAAGAAGACCCCCTGGATTTGATGGCGAAGCAATATAACCTCAACTATATCCGTTTAGACGGCAACATCGGAGCCATGGTGAACGGCGCGGGTCTTGCCATGGCCACCCTTGATTTAATCAAAGCGGCCGGCGCGGAACCGGCCAATTTTCTGGATGCGGGGGGCGGTGCCAATGAAGAGATGATTGCCAAAGGGTTTGAAATCATATTGAAAGATCCACGGGTCAAAGCGATACTGGTCAACATTTTCGGCGGTATTCTGCGCTGCGACATTCTGGCCAGGGGCGTGGTGGCCGCAGCTCAAAAAAACCAAATAGAGGTGCCGTTAATCGTAAGACTCGAAGGTACCAATGTGGAAGAAGGCCGAAAGATTCTGGAAAATTCGGATTTATCATTCCTGCTGGCAAAAGATCTGGCTGAAGCGGCGGACCATGTGGCCGGACAGGTTAAGGGAAAAGACTGATTATGAGCATACTCGTTGATGAAAACAGCAAAATTGTGGTCCAGGGCATGACCGGCCGTGAAGGAACCTTTCATACCAAACAGATGCTGGCCTACGGCACAAAGGTGGTGGGGGGCGTCTCACCGGGAAAAGGTGGGCAGGCCGTTGAAGGCGTGCCCGTTTTCAATACGGTAGGTGAAGTTGTGGAAAAGGAAAGGGCCGATGTGGCCATTATCTTTGTTCCACCACCCTTCGCAGCCGATGCCGTTCTGGAATCCATCAGTAGCGGCATAAAGGTTATTGTGTGTATCACGGAAGGGATCCCCACCCTGGACATGGTCAAAGTGAGCAGTTGCTTGAAAGGCAGTGAGACCGTTTTGATCGGTCCCAACTGCCCCGGCATCATCTCCCCCGGAAAAACCAAAGTGGGCATCATGCCGGGAAACATTCACATGCCCGGAAACATGGCGGTTATTTCCCGAAGCGGGACCCTCACCTATGAAGTGGTCTACCAGCTGACTCAGGTCGGCATGGGTCAGTCCACCTGCATCGGCATCGGTGGAGACCCGATTATCGGCAGCACCTTCATTGACCATCTCAAACGTTTCCAGGAAGACCCGGAAACCGAAGGGGTGGTCTTGATCGGTGAGATTGGGGGAACCGCTGAAGAAGAAGCCGCCGAATTTATCAAGACGTCCATAAACAAGCCGGTGGTCGCCTTTATCGCCGGACAGACCGCGCCTCCCGGAAAACGGATGGGCCATGCGGGCGCCATTATCTCCGGTGGGCAGGGGAAAGCCGAAGACAAGATCAAAGCCCTGGAACTGGCCGGCATCACCGTGGCCCCCAACCTGTCCCATTTGGGGCAGACCGCGCTGGACGTTATGAAAAACGCTTGAAAACTGATCCCGGGTTATACGGGATCAAAGATGGAGAATCGCCCATGTTTAAAGAAAAGAACCAGGCATCGCTGGCCGGTGCTTTAGAGAAATGGTCCGAGGCAGTGGACCAGAAAGTGAGCAAACGGCCGGAACGAAAACCCGATTTTTTGAATACCTCCGGGATTCCTATCAAGAGACTCTATACCCCTCTGGATGATCCTGCGGAAAATTATAGTGAGGACCTTGGACTCCCCGGTGAATACCCCTATACCCGGGGGGTACAACCCACCATGTACCGGGGGCGGTTCTGGACCATGCGGCAATATGCGGGATTTGCCTCCGCAGAGGAGTCCAACAAACGCTACCGATTCCTCCTGGACCAGGGCCAGACCGGACTATCCGTGGCCTTTGATCTTCCCACCCAGATCGGCTACGATTCAGACAATGAAATAGCCATTGGAGAAGTGGGAAAGGTCGGCGTGGCCATCGACTCCCTGGCGGATGTGGAAACCCTGTTTCAGGAGATCCCCCTTGAAAAGGTCAGCACCTCCATGACCATCAATGCACCGGCTGCCGTGCTACTGGCCATGTACATCGTGGTGGCGGAAAAACAGGGGGCGGATCCCAAAAAGCTGAAAGGCACCATCCAGAACGATATTTTAAAGGAGTATTCGTCTCGCGGCACCTATATTTATCCCCCGAAACCCTCCATGCGCATTATCACGGATATCTTCTCCTATTGTGCTGAAGCGGTCCCTTTGTGGAACACCATCAGCATCAGCGGGTATCACATCCGGGAAGCCGGTTCAACCGCGGTGCAGGAAATCGCTTTTACCCTGGCAAACGGCATTGCCTATGTGGATGCGGCGCTGAAAGCCGGGCTTGACGTGGACAAATTCGGTCCCAGACTCTCGTTTTTTTTCAACGCCCACCTGGATTTCCTGGAAGAAGTGGCCAAGTACCGGGCCGCCCGAAAATTATGGGCCAACATTATGAAAGACCGGTTTCACGCCAAAAACCCCAAGAGCATGATGATCCGGTTTCATACGCAGACCGCAGGATGCACCCTGACCGCCCAGCAGCCCAAAAACAACATTGTTCGAGTGGCGTATCAGGCTCTTTCCGCCGTCCTGGGGGGTACCCAGAGTCTGCACACCAATTCCATGGACGAGGCATTGAGCCTTCCTTCGGAAGAATCGGTGCAGATTGCGCTGAAAACCCAGCAGAT
>CAYPQJ010000317.1:0-2995 GCA_964412835.1 uncultured Desulfobacteraceae bacterium
ATTGGTCTGATAGTCCGTGCTGAGCTTGGCACCTGCATACTCAACGGGGAAATAGTTCAGGAGTGCATTGTTAAACCGCTGGCCACCGTTGGGATCCACCAGAGCCACGGCCACCCGACCCATTTTTCCAAATTTGAAAGTTCCCCTCACCTGGGCAAAACGACCACTGTAGTAGTTACCATACCCGACGCCGATGATGTTGACCGATCCGGACCGGGTTCCAATCATCTGGGAAGGATTCAGGGGTGAAAAGGGCGTGGTGCTTTTACCGGCCATAATCTGGAAATTGGGGTTCACATCCCACCAGCCGTAGGCATGCCTCAAGGCAACGCCATTTGAGCTGTTCAAGCCAATAGCACCTGAAGTCTGGCCAACACCGAGCTCAATGAACATTCCCACGTTGTCTTCGTTGGTCCAGCGACCATACAGACGGGTAATGTTCGGCACCTGGATGGTGGTGACCTGATAAGGATCAGCTCCCGTTCCCCAAGCTGCGGAATTTTCTTTATCCCTGTCCAGATAGTAAAAATCGGTAAAGATGATACCACCCATCTTCACTTTTGCCATGGCCGGTACGGTAAAAACAACCAGCAACAGCGCCGCAATCCCAATAATAAATAGCTTCTTCATTACTCTCTCCTCCTAAAAAAAGAATTGTTCCGGGTTAGACGTTAAAAAAAACACTGAAAACTAAAAATCGTTTCAAATATCGCCTCCTTTCATGAAAAAAATATGGCTGTCTGACAGCCGCTTTCAATTATATGTATCCATACTGATCCTTTGTCACAGTGAATTAGCAAGTTATGAAGAAAATGTCAAGCATTTTTCAAACCTTCCGAAGGGATAATTTTTGGTATACCTCCCCACCGCCCCCCGGACGGCACGGAAAACCGGATTCCGTCTCGGTTAAAAAGAAAAATCTTCCTCATTTTCGGCCACCATCTCTCTTGACATTCTGAGGGTTGTTGATGATAGTATGAAAATTGCATTTTGATGGCAAGAATAATTGGTTCAAAAAAGGTTTCCCGGCACAATTCGAGTGATGCTGAGACAAAACCGGAGCTTACAAAGGCCCCCCAACGGGAACTGCGTAAGCGCTCAGGAGAAAACCCATGAAAGTTCTGGTAAGCGACCCTCTTTCCCATGTGGGCATTCAACTTTTTCAGGAAACCCCCGGCATCGACGTGGAGGTACGGACCGAACTCGGCTCCAGGGTGCTCAAAGAAATTATCGGTAGCTATGACGGTCTTGTCATCCGCAGTGCTACCCGTGTCACCGCAGACATTCTGGCGGCAGCCCACAACCTCAGGGTCATCGGCAGGGCCGGTATCGGCCTTGATAATGTGGACATTCCTGAAGCCAGCCGCCGCGGTATCGTTGTCATGAATACCCCGGAAGGAAACACCATCACAGCCGCAGAACATACCATTGCCATGATGATGGCCATTTCACGAAACATTCCCCAGGCAACGGCGTCCCTGAAAGCAGGCAAATGGGAAAAAAAGGCCCTTAAAGGCCGTGAACTCTTCAACAAAACCCTGGGTCTCATCGGCGCCGGCCACATCGGTCGTGTTGTGGCCGATCGTGCACGGGGCATGAAAATGAAAGTGATCGTTTATGATCCGTATATCAAGCCGCAAGCCATTGAAAAACTTGATCTGGAACCGGTGTCCATGAATGAACTCCTTGCCCGGGCGGATTATATCACCATCCACACGCCAAAAACCGAAGAAACCTTCGACATGATCAACCGGGATGCCCTTGCCAAAATGAAAAAGGACGCCATATTGCTCAACTGCGCCCGCGGCGGCATCGTCAATGAGGAAGACCTCTGTCAAGCCCTTGAATCCGGACATCTTGCCGGCGCGGCCTTTGATGTGTTCGCAACTGAACCCCCCGGAAAAAGCAGGCTCATGTCTTTGGACAACTTCATCTGCACCCCTCACCTGGGCGCATCCACCCGAGAAGCCCAGGATAATGTGGCAAAGGAAGTTGCTGAACAGATCATCGCCTACCTGCTCCATGGGTCTGTCAAAAACGCCGTCAATGTCCCCAGCATCAGCGCTGAACTGATGACCGTTCTTCGGCCCTACGCCATTTTGCTGGAACGAATGGGTTCCCTGCAAGCCCAGTTGTCCGACAGCGCCCTGGTGGAAGTGAAGATTGATTATTCCGGCGTCATCACCCAATATGATGTGAAACCGCTGACCACCGCCATGCTCAAGGGATTGCTCACGCCCATCCTCAAACACGACGTCAATTTTGTCAATGCCGCCTATATTGCTGCCGACAGGGGCATCAAGGTAGTGGAATCCAAGACCAGCACAAGCGAAGGTTTTGCAAGTCTTGTGAAACTCACCGTCAGAACGTTGGAGGATGAGCATATTGTTTCCGGCACCATCTTCGGGAAAAAACTGCCGCGAATTCTCCGGATCAATAATTTTTACCTTGAAGCGATTCCCGAAGGACACAATCTGTTAATCCATAACGAAAACGTTCCCGGGGTTATCGGCGCCATCGCTTCCACCCTGGGTCAAGGTGGCATCAACATCAACCGGATGCAGGTGGGTGAAGAAAGGGAACATAAGGAAAATGTTATTTTTCTTTCCATCAGTGAGATGATCAATGATGATATCATTCAAAAAATCAATAATTTAAAACACATTATCTCAGTGCGCAGGATTAACCTTTAAAAGACACCCAATAGGGAGGAGCTGACATATGCCGGAAGAAAACGAAAAGGGTTTTGTGATTAAAGATAAACGCGCCCTGAATAAAAACGGGAATAAAAACGGGGATGAAACAGGAGAGCTGAAAACCGATGACACCGCCGGGGAAATAAAAAAAGAGGAAACCAAAAAAAAGCCTTCCCAGGAACCGTCTCAGATACCGATGCCTGAAATAAACTTTCCATCACTCATTTTCAGCCTCAGCTCCACCGCCCTGTTCCATCTGGGCGAACTGCCCGATCCTCAGACCAATGAAAAGAAGAAAG
>CAYPQJ010000318.1:0-2954 GCA_964412835.1 uncultured Desulfobacteraceae bacterium
GAACCATGTGTCCAGAACGTCGGTTTCCTGGTCGAGATCCCGGCTTTCACAATGGTCACATTTTGAGGGTGCTGTTTTGGCTACCGTGATTTCGCCGCATGTTCGACAATACCAGGCCGGTATCCGGTGTCCCCACCAGATCTGCCTGGAAATGCACCAGTCCCTGATGTTGTCCATCCAGTCGAAATAGACGGCCTCCCAGTTTGAAGGATAAATACGGGTCTTTCCATCCCTGACCGCGTCGGCCGCTTTTTTGGCAAGCGGTGCGGTTTTCACGAACCACTGCTTGCTCAAAATGGGCTCGATCATGGTTTTGCACCGGTAACAGTGACCCACAGCATTCCGGTAAGGCTCAACTTTTTCAAGGAGCCCCTCGGTTTCCAGGTCTGTCACGATTTTTTCACGGCACGCAAACCGATCCATACCCTCATAGGGACCGGCCAATTCGTTCATGTTGCCATTGTCGTCAATGACCTTGATCCGCTCCAGGTTATGCTGGTTTCCGATTTCAAAGTCGTTGGGGTCGTGCGCTGGTGTGATTTTCAGTGCTCCGGTACCGAATTCCATGTCCACATAACGGTCAAAGATTATGGGGATGGATTTTTTGAGGACCGGGAGCAGCACCCGGGCGTCTTTCAGATGGCTGTAGCGTTCGTCTTTGGGATTAACCGCCACGGCCGTATCCCCCAGCAGGGTCTCCGGTCGTGTTGTGGCGACGATGAGATGACCTTTTCCATCTTCAAGAAGATACCGAATGTGATAAAGATGACTCTCCTGGTCCTGATGCTCCACCTCCAGATCCGCAAGGGCCGTGTGGCATCGGGGACACCAGTTGATGATGTAGTCCCCCCGGTAGATGAGACCCTCCTCATAAAGGCGCACGAAAACCTCTTTAACGGCTCTCGAAAGTCCTTCATCCATGGTGAACCGCTCCCGGCTCCAATCACAGGAACATCCCAATCTTCTCAACTGATTGATGATTAACCCGCCGTATTTTTTGCGCCATTCCCATACCAGCTCAATGAACCGTTCCCTGCCGACAGCATGCCGGTCCGTACCCTGGGCTGCCAGATCTCTTTCAACCACATTCTGAGTGGCAATGCCGGCATGATCGGTTCCAGGCTGCCACAGCACATTGTAGCCGGCCATTTTTTTGTAACGGCAGAGGATATCCTGAAGGGTGTTGTTCAGGGCATGGCCCATATGAAGGGTTCCGGTGACGTTGGGAGGCGGGATAACAATACAGTATGGGGATTTTTTGGCTGCGGCCGTTGGTTTAAACAGGTCATTTTCCTCCCAGTACTGATACCACTTCTGTTCAACGGCCTTCGGTTCATAACTTTTGGCTATGGGTTCTTTTTCCATCGATAATAAGGCTCCTCGGATAATGATAAAAATTTTTTATAGCAGGATAGGGTGAATCCATCAAGCGTATAACGGGCCAGTAAAGGGAAGGGGGTTGTAACGGTTTTACAACCCCCCTGATGCTGCCAATTAATTTTGTTGCTTCCGTGGTTCAGGCGTTTAGGGTCTCCCTTACGACTCGGATGACGCGATGCTTTGTTTCAGGACGTCTATGGCTTCCCGGATGACTTTTTCAGCCACCTCGGAAACGGTTTCGCGGACCGCTTTATCAACGGTTTCCTGAATGACTTCAGTCAGCAGTTCCTTCATCTTTTCTTCAGAAATGCCGGGAATATCATGGGTGACGACAGCTTCCTCGGGTTTTTCATCGGTCTTATCACTTCCATCCAGGCCGGCCGGAACATCTATGGGTTTTTCATCGGGTTTTTCATCTTCATCCGGTTCTTCGTAACCGGAAGGGAATTCTTCAGCTTCTGGTTCGTCTTTTTCGAGATCGGCCAGGATGTCTTCCGGTTTTTCAAAAGCAGATGCGTCTTTCTCCAGGCCGGCCAGCACATCGTCCAGGTCTTCTTCAGATTGTGCAGGGAACGGGTCCGCATCAGCCGCTTCAAATGCGGTCGCGGTTTCAAATTTAAAATCCGAAGATTCCAGTGGTGAAAAGTCATTCTCTGGAAACGCTTCTTTAATTTCTTCTGTTTTTTCTGCAGCAAATGAAGGGGGCTCTAAACCCTCGGCGGTTAATGCTTCGGTAAAATCGATCTGGTCATGATCCGACTTTTCCTCATTGAGTAGAAGCGTTGCATCAGCATCTGATTGGAGGGGATCCTTGCCTTCGCTAACCACATCCGTCAATTCTATGATTTCATCCGAACCGGGTTTGTTGGGATCGGATAACGGATTCAAGTCGACCGTCGGGGCCTTTTTGGCTTCTTGAGATAGATCTTGATCATTGCTCATCTGGGCTCCCCCACTGATGGATTTCATAAGATCAATTTTTATCGAATCCATAACATGAGAGGTTGATATTGTCAAGGATTTCCAATGGGGAGGGGTTTTGCCTTGACAATCAAGTGTGCTTTCCTGTATGGACACAACGCCAAAGGAATCAGCCAATTGGCCTTGGAACAACCACTGAAAAAAGGATATTATGAAAATGCACATCCACAATTCCATACCTTATGAACCTGCCATAACCCGTGGGGGATACACCGATCGTGTTCTTCATGTGGACCTTTCCACTTCTGAGATTGACATATGGGAGATGCCCCCGGACCACAAGGACAAGTATGTGGGGGGCCGGGGATACGCCCTGGCATTGATGTGGGAAAAGACCGGGGCTGAAACCCGCCATGACAGTCCGGAAAACCTTGTTGTGATGGCCAGTGGTCCCCTTTGCGGCGATCCGAGATTCCCCGGGAGCGGTAAATTCATTGTCGGCACCATTTCCCCCCTGACGAATACCTTTATTGATTCCAATATCGGCGGGCATTTTGGTCCGTTGCTGAAGCGCTGCGGTTTTGACGCACTGGCGGTGTCAGGACTTTCCCCCAATGGTGAGAAAGTGCTCCGCATTGACGGGGACCAGGGAA
>CAYPQJ010000319.1:0-2906 GCA_964412835.1 uncultured Desulfobacteraceae bacterium
TTGCTGAAAAGAAAATTCACCGCTTGACGGGTATACGTATAGATGACCTCCTGGCTTTTGCTGCCATAGGGCGTACGGGCGCTGTCACCCAGATAGAGATAATCATACTCTGGAAGCTTTTTCAAAAACGCGCTCAAGATGGTGAGCCCGCCGAATCCCGAATCAAATACACCGATCATGCTGAAACAACCTCCTCTTCCCCCCCTGGTTTCCCCCTGATGACCTCGATGTGTCAAGAAAAAAATCCATTCCCCGCAACACCATAGACCATTGCAGTCCCGTAATGGCTTCCCAAAGGTCTTGACATCTCAAAATTCACGCCCATTTTACTAGGGTGAATTTTAGAAGAAAATGTAAAACGGGACCTTATGAAAGAGGAGCTAATATGTCAGGAAAGCAAGAGACCCATGAATTTAAAACGGAAATACAGCAGATACTCAATCTTATTATTAATTCTTTGTATTCCAACCGGGATATATTTCTGAGAGAATTGATCTCAAATTCATCGGATGCCATTGATCGGCTGCGGTTTAAGGCCCAGACCGATGCGGAGATTCTGGGCGACGACGCCGAGTTTTTTATCCGGATCACCCCGGATACGGAAAAAAAGACCCTCGAGGTTACAGACAACGGTGTTGGTATGACCTATGACGAGGTCATGGAGAATATCGGCACCATCGCTAAAAGCGGTACCTCCGCATTCATGGAGGCCCTTGAAAATTCGAAGAAAGAGGACGCTTTGGCCCCTGATCTCATTGGCAAATTCGGGGTTGGTTTCTACAGTGCATTTATTGTGGCCAATAAAGTGACCCTGATCACAAAGGCGGCCGGCTCGGATACCGCAGTTCGTTGGGAGTCCAAAGGAGATGGGTCCTATACCATTGAAGAGGTGGAGAAAGAAAAGCGAGGGACCACCATTTTACTGGAATTGAAAGACCCCGAAGAGAAAGATGATGATAATTTCACCGATGAATGGGTGATCCGTCAGACCGTGAAAAAACATTCGGACTTTGTTCGGTATCCCATCTTAATGGAAGTGGACAAAACCGAACCCATTCCCGAAGCGGAGCAGCTCAAAGACAAGGAGGGGAAACCCCTTTCCGCCACACGAAAAGTGCGGGGAGACGAGACCCTCAATTCCATGAAGGCCATCTGGACCCGGCCCAAGTCCGAGATAAAGGAAGAGGAGTACAAAGAGTTTTACAAACATATCAGCCACGACTGGAATGACCCCCTTTCCCATATTCATGTGAAACTGGAAGGGGTGGTGGAATACACCATGCTCCTGTTTGTTCCGGAAAAAGCACCCTTTGATTTCTTCACCGCTGAGCGAAAACACGGTATCAGGCTTTTTTCCCGGCGGGTGTTCATCATGGACAACTGCAAGGACCTGATCCCCGATTACCTGCGGTTCATCAAGGGCGTTGTGGATGCCATGGATTTGAACCTCAACGTCAGCCGCGAAATATTGCAGCAGGACAAAATGGTTCGAAACATTCGCAAGAATATCATCAAAAATGTTTTAAACCACCTGTCGGAGATGGATAAGGAGACTTACGAGAAATTTTTTGACGCTTTCGGTATGGTGATCAAAGAAGGCATCCATTCGGATTTTGAAAACAAGGACAAGATTGCGGATCTGGCCCGTTATAAAACCACCAAATCGGAGGGCAAATATGTATCGCTTAAAGAATACATGGTCAACATGAAGCCGGATCAGGAAGGAATCTATTATATGACCGGGGAGAACATCTCCACCCTCATCAACAGTCCCCACCTGGAAGCCCTGAAAGCAAAAGATTATGAAGTGCTGCTCATGACGGACCCCATCGACGAATGGGTGGTCCAGGCCCTGACCGAATATGACAAGAAACCCCTCATGAGTGCTGAAAAAGGGGATTTGAAAATCGATGATGAAAAGAAAGAGGAGAAGGCGAAAGACCTGGGTTCCCTGTTTGAATTCATCAAAAACCATTTGCATGAGAAGATCAAGGAAGTCCGGCCCTCAGTACGTCTCAAGGATTCCGTGGCCTGCCTCTCCAGTGATGAAGGGGAGATGAGCGCCTACATGGAAAAGATCATGAAGGCCACCGGTCAGGACGCTCCCGATGCCAAGCGGGTGCTTGAGCTGAACGCGGATCATCCGGCCATTCTGAAAATGAAGGAAATGTTTGAAAGCAACAAGAAAGATCCCAAGCTGAAAGACTACAGCCAGCTGCTCTTCGACATGGCGGTGATCGGGGAAGGCGGCAAAATCGATAACCCGTCACGTTTCAATAAACAGGTGGGCGAATTGCTCACGGGTGCTTTTTAAACCCACACGAACGATCCATATTCTATACAGAAAACGGCCGTCTTTTTTTACAAAGGACGGCCGTTTTTTCCGGGGAGGAAGTGAGTGAAGCGGAAGAAACGGTGGTTGCCGATGACAAAGATGAACCTAGGGAAGCGGGTGAGGTAGACTCGGCGCCCGAGAAGATGGAAGCGGTTTTGAATTCGGGTATGGCATTTATCGGCGGTCTTCTGGAGGTTGCCACCGGAAAGAAGATTTCTCCAACCGAAGATGATGGGCGTATGGTGAAGATTGATAAGAACACGGGAGAAGTGACGTTGAAATTTAAATTGCCGGGATCTTAACGCAACGCAACATGAACCTTGGAAATTATAAGAAAGAGAAACAGAGGTTAACACAAGGCCAACTTGTTCTGTAAAACTAATGTTTTGTAAATAAATTAATATTTAGCTTGCTATTCCGCATAAAGGTTCTTATAGTAAACAATCAATTAAATCCTGCCACAGATTGGTGGGATAGTTTCTTTCTGCTGGGATTATCTGTTGGTTAAACGCTATCATCCTTCAGTTTGCAACATTGAAATATTTTGGAAGGAGGATGATATCATGACAAA
>CAYPQJ010000320.1:0-2885 GCA_964412835.1 uncultured Desulfobacteraceae bacterium
GCACGTTGATGCGGCGAAGCCCCCCTTGAACACGCTTGATGAGTTGGCGAATGACCTGGTTTTGAAGTGCTGCCGCAAGTTCCCCGAACGCCTTCACGGGAACCGAAGGCATCCCCGTTTTGAAGACCGCAACATGCCCTTTTATCCATTCTTCCGCTTCCGTTTCCATCCACCGGGTCTCATCCCGCATAATCCCCGCGGTCTGGCCCAGAATTTCAACGATTCTGGGTTGATAGGTCTTTAGCTGTGGCAGAAGATCCAGCCGGATTCTATTTCTCAAATGGTTTTTTTCCAAGTTGGAGGGATCAGTGATGTGCGATAGGTTTCGGCGGGCAATATATTCCTCAATTTCCCGGCGGGTGACCTCAATGAGAGGCCGTAAAATATCATGATTTCGAACCGGTGGAATCCCGGAAAGGCCGGCCGGGCCGCTCCCGCGCAAAAGCCGCATGATGACGGTTTCAGCCTGATCATCAAGGGTATGCCCCAGTGCAATTTTCTGGGCCCCATGGGTTTTTTTGGCATGATCCAGGAATTCATACCGCCGGTCTCTGGCCTCTTCTTCAAGGGACATGCCGCTTTTGCCCGGGAGTGATAAGGCCTTTTGGGTCACAAAGGGAAAGTTCTTTGAAACCGCCAGGGAGGCCACAAACCGGGTTTCACGTTCATCATCGTAGGGTCTCAGGCCGTGGTCGAAATGCGCCACCACCAGGTCTAGTGAAAAGGCTGCTTTCAACTGCTCCAGAACATCCAGCAAAACCACTGAATCCGGTCCCCCGGATACCGCCACCAGAACCCGGTCCCCATAATCGAGCATGTTGTCCCGGGAAATGGTCTTTTCAATTTTCTTGAAGATATCCTCCACGAACTGTCTTCCTGCATCTATTCTTACACCACATCTACCCATTTCGGCTTTGAGCTGTTTTGGGTAATTATGGGGTTTGTGCTGTTGTTTTTTCAGGAAACAGGGCCATGATATCTGCTTCAGTTGCGTTGCAGACGCCCCGCTCCGTGATAAAACCTGTCACCAGACGGGCGGGGGTTACGTCAAAAGCCGGATTGGCTGCCGGGCTCACTTCAGGGGGCACCAGCACGGTTTGCACGCTGCCGTTGCAAAGTCCCTGCACATACCGAACTTCATCGGCATCCCGTTCCTCAATGGGAATGTGGTTGATCCCGTCCGTAATGTTCCAGTCAAAGGTAGAGGAAGGCAGAGCCACATAAAAAGGGATGTTGTTGTCCATGGCGGCAAGTGCCTTTAAATAGGTGCCGATCTTATTGGCCACATCTCCGGCCCGGGTCGTCCTGTCCGTTCCCACAATTACCAGGTCCACCATGCCGTGCTGCATGAGATGACCGCCCGCATTGTCCGTGATCACCGTGTGATGGATCCCGTGTTTGCCCAGTTCCCATGCGGTCAGGCGGGCCCCCTGGTTCAAAGGTCTTGTTTCATCCACCCACACGTGAACATCTATGTTGTGGTCAAAGGCCGTATAGATGGGAGCGGTGGCCGTACCGTACTCAACACAGGCCAGCCAGCCTGCATTGCAGTGTGTCAGAATGTTTACCGGCTTGCCGCCTTTCTTTCGGCTGATCTCCTCGATAATGGAGAGACCGTGCCGGCCTATCTGTTGACAATTGACCGCCTCTTCCTCAACCACTTCCAGGGCCTCTGCCAGGGCGGTCTTTACGCGGGCGCCGTAGTCGATCTCGTTGAGCGCCGCATCCCGGACTCGGTCCACACCCCAGAAGAGGTTCATGGCGGTGGGTCTGGCATCTTTGAGGCGGTCACATTCCCCCTCAAAATATTCATTGTCCGCCCCATCGTTGTTTTCCTGAACCAGGCTGACATAGACCCCCAATGCCCCTGTAGCACCGATAAGGGGGGCCCCCCTCACAACCATCTCTTTGATGGCCCGAATCACGTCATCCACTGAGTTCAAGTCTTCAATGATGAGTTCATGGGGAAGAAACCGCTGGTCAATGACCTGAACGGTTTCAGAAACCCCATCAAACCAAATGGGCCGCATCTCTTTTCCATCTACTTTCATATTTAACTCTCCGGTCTCATACAGACAGATGCTTTATTGTTCCATTTTGCCATAGAATAAGTTGGTATTTTTAGAATATTCTTACTGTGGCCTTGTGTCAATGGACGTATGAATTAAATGCGGCGTGTTTTTTTTCGGCGGATGGAATTACCCCGAAAAAATCTTTCATCATTGAACCGCCATCCAAAAAGCCCTTTACAAGGTTGTCTTTAAGGATTACATTTCCCAAACAAATTCACGAGCATTCACATATAGAGAGGATTATGTTTCCATGGAACAAAGCAGTCAAGTGCAGAAGGAGGTGTTATTGAAAGAACGAAAGTCCAAAAGTGGGTTGAAAAAAAAGGGCGTATTTCGCGAATATGCAGAAGCAGCGATCATTGCCGTTCTTCTGGCGCTTTTTATTCGAACCTTTGTGGTACAGGCTTTTAAAATCCCTTCGGGCTCCATGAAACCCACGCTTCTGGTGGGTGATCATATCCTGGTCAACAAATTCCTGTACGGTATCAAGATCCCATTTACCAATAAAACCCTGATCCCCATCAGCGAGCCCAAGCGGGGTGATATCATCGTCTTTATCTATCCGGTGGATCCTGAAAAGGATTTTATCAAGCGTACCATCGGGCTTCCCGGGGACAAGGTGGAAATTTCGGGCGAAAAGATTTTTATCAACGGCAATTTATACGATGATGAACACGGATTCTATTCAAAGATGGGGCGCACGGCCGCCCAGATGGGAGAAAAGAGCCATTTTGGGCCGGTAACGGTTCCAGAAGGGCATCTTTTTGTCATGGGTGACAACCGGAACCACAGTTATGACAGTCGGTTCTGGGG
>CAYPQJ010000321.1:0-2768 GCA_964412835.1 uncultured Desulfobacteraceae bacterium
TTACGGCTTTAATCTCTTTGAAAAAATATGGTTTTATAGTAAACTCACGCTAGTTTCCAAACATGGCCCCCGATGGGCCTGAACACCACACGAATGCCAAATCAATTACGAGCCAAAACCTGCATTCAATGTGTAAATATCTATTGCCGAGGCTCTTAGGGCCAGTTCGCCCCCATTCAGGGGATTTTTCGGACCGTCCGTCATGGCATTCTAAATGGCGGTCCTATTCCATTTCCCGTTTGGGATTCATATACCGCTCAGAGATTTCCTTCATCCGTTTGCGGTTTGCCCCGAAATCATAGTAACCTGTTCTTGAGGCAGAGCGGAAATGTACCCGTCGTTCGTCATCATCAAAAATAAAATTTACATCATCCACAAACCCGAAAAGGGCCGAGCGAAATTCCGCATGGATATAACCGGGGTCTGCTTTAATAATGGTGCACCGCTTCATGTCACGCAAAACCAGGATTAAACGTTCGTGGCTCTTTTCCCTTGTCCCCATATAGGGCAACGGCGACATGGCGCGGTCAGGATCAGTGCTCTTCGTGGAGACACAGTTGGGGGAATCAGGACAGGGGGCAAGGGTATTCCGATTTGTGCCATGTTCTTCCTGAGCATGGCCCATGCACCCGGCTGTGGTCGATAATATCACAGAGAATAATACCATAAGGTTCCTTGCTTTTCCCATGGCAGTCCTAAGTCCTCCCTTCTAAGTTCAGCTTTCAGTGGTAAGTTTCGCCTATCCACGATTTACACACGGTTTCGAAGTTTGAGTTCCATGGGATGAGGTGAGAGGTAAACCTGGTCTTTCAGATAGGGTTGTCCATATTTCCTCACGTAGTGCTTAAAAAGCGTCACCGGGACAATGAGGGGGACAAGGCCGTTATAAAAATCATTGATAACTTCGAGAAGTTCCTGCTTTTCGTCTGCAGTGAGCTGTTTCTTGAAATACCCCATCATGTGGTGGAGTACATTGGTGTGTTTTTTGACCGTGGCCTTTAACCGCAGGGCTTCCATGAGCAAGGACTCGTAATGGTCAAAGATTTCGGATATTTTTTTCCCTTTGGTTTCCGCCACCTGTTTCCCCATTTCCCGGTAATGCTTTGTGCTGTGGGAAAGGAGCAGTAGCTTGTGCCGGGTATGAAATTTTACAAGTGTTCCGGCGCTCGGTTTCTCCTTCAGCATTTGCCGCCACCGGTTCAGGGTAAAGATCCGCTCAATGAAATTCTCCCGCAGATGGGGATCATGAAGCCGTCCATCTTCTTCCACCGGAATACGCGGAAAGTGGTCCATGAAGGCTTTGGCAAAAACACCCACCCCTTTTTTGACCGGCATGCCTTTTTCCGTATAGACTTTTACCCGTTCCATGCCGCTGCTGGGGGATTTGCTTTTGAAAATGAAACCGCAGAAGTCTTCTTTTTCAAGTTCCCTCACCCTCTGTTGTGCCCAGTTGGTCATGGTTTCAGTAAGGTCTTTGTTCGTGTTAATCGTTACAACGCGGGGTGATTCTGGGTCTCCCACCAGGCGGATCGGCTCGCGGGGCAGTCCCAAACCTGCCTCCATTTCGGGACAAACAGGCACAAATTCCATGTATTGGCCCAGTGTTTCCGTCACATACCGGTCGCGGGCATGCCCGCCGTCATACCGCACCGATTCCCCCAGGAGGCAAGTGCTGACGCCTATGCGGATCTTTTCCACTATGAGGTCCTCTGCTAATAATATTTTAAGGCAAGCATACATGAATCTATCCTGAGCGGCAAATTAAAAATTCCTTAAAAGATACCCGAAAATAGCCGTTTTGATTCTTGAGCAAAGTATGCTAATGATAGGTTGAAATAAAAACTTGGTATCTATATGGGTGTTCGCATAGGTACGGCCCTATCGAAAAGATAGTGCCATTGATTGCAGGTGCTGTTTCGATGATTGCCGGTTCCAACAATTATATGTCCTGTGAGCACGATCATAGGGGTGCGCCGCATTGTACTGGATACTTTTGATCTTCTGGGCCTTCGGGTTCATGGTCCTGTGGAAAATCCCATTGATTCGTTTTATGGATATTTCGGGCATATCCGACACATCCGTCTCCATCATTATTCCCGCGAGAAACGAGGAACGAAACCTCGGCCGCCTGCTCGCTTCACTCGCATCCCAGACTTGCCGGCCAAAGGAAATCACTGTGATGGACGACCATTCGACGGATAGAACCGCGGCGATCGCCCTTTCATATGGTGTCCGGGTAATGTATTCGAATCCCTTGCCCAAAGGGTGGCTCGGCAAACCCTGGGCCTGCTGGCAGGCGGCCAAGGAGGCCAGCGGCGATATCCTTATGTTCCTGGACGCGGACACTTTTCTGGAACCCCACGGGCTTGCCGGAATATTGAATGAGCACGAGCGGGTGGGTGGTCTCCTTTCGGTTCAGCCTTATCACGAAATGAAAAGGGCCTATGAGAAACTTGCGGCCTTCTTTAATATCATCACCATGGCGGGAACCGGGTCCTTCAGCCTGTTTGCCGCGAAGTTTGCTGTCCGAGGCGCCTTCGGGCCGTGTCTTATCTGCCGCCGGGAGGACTATTTCGCAACTGGCGGTCACAGCCGGGTCCGCCATCAAGTGCTTGAAAGTATGGGCCTGGCCGGCGCATTCAGGGACGCCCGGCACCCTGTTTCCTGCTACGGGGGGAAGGGTGCAAACGCAATCTCCATTTTCATGCTCGCACTGCTCGTAGCCTGGGTCACCGGCGGGGTTTCCGTGACCCGCCACCTGATCCAGT
>CAYPQJ010000322.1:0-2747 GCA_964412835.1 uncultured Desulfobacteraceae bacterium
AAGCGGTGGGTGTCATTGCGGCACAGTCCATTGGTGAACCGGGAACCCAGCTGACCATGAGAACCTTTCATATCGGTGGGACGGCCAGCCGCCGGGTAGAACAATCGACCATTCAGCCACGGAATCCGGGTGAAGTGAAATTTATTGATCTCAAAACCGTCGCAAACGCCGATGGGGGTCTTGTGGTCATGAATCGAAATGGAGAAATGGCCATACTGGGAAAGGGCGGCAGGGAAGTGGAACGGTACCCCATCATATACGGTGCATCCCTGAAAGTGGTCGACGGGCAGAAGGTAGAACCCTCTCAAGTTTTGGCCGAGTGGGATCCTTTTACCATTCCCATTTTAACGGAAGTGCCGGGGGTTCTGAAGTTCGGGGATATCATTGAAGATCGGACCATGAAAGAGAAGCGGGACACGGTGACGGGAAAAATCAGCCGTGTTATTGTGGAATCACGTGAGCCGGATGTCAGACCCCGTATTTCCATCAAAGACAGCTCGGGAAAAACAGCCGACCTCCCGGGGAGTGCTAAAGCCAAGGGTCGTTATCAGCTGCCGGTGGGGGCTGTCATTATGGTCAACGAGGGAGAGACCGTGGGTGCGGGTACGGTTTTGGCCAAGATCCCGAGGGAAACGACCAAAACGAAAGATATTACAGGCGGTTTGCCCCGTGTTGCAGAGCTTTTTGAAGTACGGAAGCCTAAGGAAACAGCGATTATCACCGAAATCGACGGTGTGGTATCCTTCGGTAAGAATACCAAGGGCAAAAGAAAAATGATCGTCACGCCTGAGGTGGGTGATGCCGTGAACTACTTCGTTCCGAGAGGAAAGCACGTCAGTGTTTTGGATGGAGACTATGTGCGCGCAGGTGAGGCCCTCATGGACGGCTCCGCTGATCCCCATGATATATTGAAAATTCGAGGGCTGAAAGAGCTTGCCAAATACCTCGTGAACGAGGTTCAGGAGGTATACCGTTTACAAGGGGTTAGAATCAACGATAAGCACATTGAAGTGATTGTTCGCCAGATGGTCAGGCAGGTGAGTGTTACCGATGTGGGTGAGTCAGGCTTCCTGCTGGGAGAGAATGTTGAAAAATGGCGTTTCCAGGAAGAGAACAATAAATTGATTGTTCAGGGAAAACAGCCTGCAAGCGCTGAGGCCCTGCTGTTGGGTATCACCAAGGCGTCTTTGAATACGGAGAGCTTTATTTCGGCCGCGTCATTTCAGGAGACCACCAAGGTGTTGTCCGAAGCCAGTATCGCGGGTAAAGAGGACCGTTTGAAAGGCCTGAAAGAAAATGTGATCATGGGTCGTCTGATTCCGGCAGGCACGGGGCTCGAAAGCTATCGGAATATAGAGATTGGTGTTGCGGGATAGTTTTTTTGATCTGCCCCTTTAATTGTCTTGACAAGGAGCAGCAAAGCGAATATAAAAAAGAATTTTGGGTTTCAGGAAATGGCATTTTTTATGTGCTTGTGATTTAGGTAAAACGAAGGAGATTTCATGCCGACCATTAACCAGCTCGTTAGAAAGGGCCGTCGTAAATCAAAAAAGAAAGCCACGACACCCGCTCTGCAGGGCGCCCCTCAAAAAAGAGGCGTGTGCGTTAGGGTTTACACGTCAACGCCTAAAAAGCCCAACTCCGCTCTCCGAAAGGTCGCGAGGGTCAGATTGACAAATGGGCTTGAGGTAACTTCCTACATCCCAGGGATGGGGCACAACCTCCAGGAACATTCAGTGGTCCTGATCAGGGGGGGGCGAGTCAAGGATTTACCCGGTGTAAGATACCATGTGGTGAGAGGGACCATGGACACTGTGGGAGTGGATGATCGTCGCCAGGGTCGTTCTAAATATGGAGCTAAACGACCCAAAGGTCTTAAGGCAAGCGGTTCATAATGCGGTGATGGCACCACATGTGATGTGAGGAGATGCCGAAAAATTCGTTGAGCAGAAAGGTTTTGGCATCCGTTCGTGGTAAGAAAAAATCCTATCTGCATTTTGGAGATTTTTATGTCCAGAAAGAGAGTGGGGGTCAAAAGAGAAATTAAACCCGACCCCAAATACAACAGTGTTCTTGCGGCCAAGTTTATCAATAACCTGATGAGTAAAGGAAAGAAAAGTACGGCCCAGGCGATTCTTTATGAGGCTTTCGGAATCATAGAGGAGAAAACCAAAAAAGATCCGTTGTCTATTTTTCAGACCGCCCTTGAAAATGTAAGGCCCTCTGTTGAGGTGAAATCCCGACGGGTGGGGGGATCTACATATCAGGTTCCCACTGAGGTGCGGCCGGCCAGGCGACAGGCGCTCAGCATGCGTTGGATTATCAGTTTTGCCACGGGTAGGGGCGAAAAAACCATGGCTACAAAACTGGCCGGTGAACTGATGGATGCGGCAAGCGAAAAAGGGGCATCCATTAAAAAGCGAGAAGATACGCACCGGATGGCTGAGGCAAACAAGGCCTTTGCCCATTATCGCTGGTAACTGAATAATAATTGGTGGCAGTTGGCGAAGTCGTTACAGTTGCAGGCGTTGACTTACTATCATGCAGGAGGGTATGGAAAATGGCCAAAATGAAATTTGAGAGGACGAAGCCGCATTTGAACGTGGGAACTATCGGCCATATTGATCATGGCAAAACGACCCTGACCGCGGCGATCACAAAGCATCTGGAAAAGAAGGGAATGGCGGAGTTTGTTCCTTTCGACCAGATCGATAAAGCGCCGGAGGAAAAAGCCCGGGGCATCACAA
>CAYPQJ010000323.1:0-2721 GCA_964412835.1 uncultured Desulfobacteraceae bacterium
CGGTAGTCGATGCCCATATAGTTACGACCCGGCATGTGGCATTGAATGCACTGGGTGCCTGTACCCACTTTGAAGGCCACCTTACCGTCGGCAGATCTGATCGGCTCCCCTTTTTCGCCCGTTTTCTTGTGAAAATGATGCGTTTTGGTATCGTACTCAGCGGCACGGTGACATTGCAGACAGAGATCGTTCCCCTCTTTTAGAAGCTTAAGACTGTGGACATTGTGACAATCACTGCAGTCCACATCCCGGTGGTACATCTTGCTCTGGGTAAATGACCCATACACATACACCTCTTCCAGAATCTGGCCGTCGGGGTAATACAACCCTTCGTTCAGGAGGCTGGGCAAAAGGCTGTCCAGCAGATCGGATTCTGAATGGGTATAATCTCCCAAGGCCGCACGCCTGGAATGACATGGGGCACAGAGTTCCACCAGCGCCCTCGAATTCAACCCGGAAGTTTTAACTGCCAGATCATAATTTACTACGGTAACACGTCCCATTTCGGGTGTCTCAGCCCATGCCACATGGCTTGATCCGGGGCCATGGCAGGCCTCACAGCCCACGTTAATATCCGACCATGTGGTTGTATAAGTGTCCGTTGCCGGGTCATAGTTTTTCTTCAAATTCGTCGAGTGGCACTCCGCACACATGCCGTTCCAGTTCTGCCCGGCATGGGTCCAATAGAGCCAGTCTTTCGGATCCGATAGATCCGGATAGAGGTGATACCATTTTTTATCTCGTTTATTCCATGCGATGGGGAGACACTGGAGACGACCTCCGGGAAAGGGAACCAGATACTGCTGCAACGGGTACCAGCCAAAGGTGTGGGTGATCTCAAATTCCCCTATTTTTCCGTCAGGCCCCGGGGTCTTAACAAAGAATTTTTCTCCCTTTCGATAGAATCGGGATTGAACCCCGTTGTTTTCAAACACCGCATTATTGAAATCTCCCAGAACGGTCAGGTCGTCCGCCACGTGCATGGCATGATCATGGTGGGATCCCTGCCACTTATCGAATTCATTTTTGTGGCAATCCTTACACTTCAGACTGCCCACAAATCCGCCATGGGGTTCAGCCTGCAGATTTTCTTCCGTACTGGTAATGTTCTTTCCCTTAACCAGATACAGGGGTATGGAAAGAATGATCACCAGGGTGGCGATAATGCCGGTCAGTTTCCAATGGAACATGCTCTTATTCATTAGATTCCAAGCCTTTAACAGCTAATAGCTAATCGCTAACGGCTTATTTCAAGGATACACCACCTGTGAAACATCAAAACATCCCCGCTTGATCAACCGGCTCGTATCCACCTTGACCACGTTGTTCCGAATGGACAGAAAATAAATATCAAGGGCGCGGGGCGCCGGCGGTCTGATCACTTCACCCCTGATGTCAAATGCCGAAGCATGACAGGGGCATTCAAACATCCCTTCTTTGGGAAGCCAGGGGACGGTACACCCCAGATGGGTACATTTGCGCGACAGGGCCAGAAAACCGCCGTCCGCCAGGCGAACCAGATAAAATCTCCCTCTTACAAACGCGGTCACGGAATCCATTTTGAATTTGTCAACAGGACCGGCCGTGATAATGAGCGCTCCCCCCGCTCCCTTGGCCTGTTTGCTTCCGGGCCGCAGGAACGCCACCACAAGAGCAAGGACCTCGACCATTGCAAGGAGACCTAAGCCCATCCAGAGCTTGTTAAGAAAAGATCGCCTTGATGTCTCTGTTTGAGGTGCTTCTTGAAACGGAGTATTTGATTTTTGCATGCTTGTTTCCCTTTTTACGGCCATACCAGTTTCATCCCGGACCCTCTGAACCATATGCCGATGATCGTAAGGGTTACAAATGCAGTCAGTATAAAAATAAAGAGGGTTTGAACGGCTTCATTGCGGTTGGCGGAATAGTGCCGTTTCATTGTCATATAAAACCCCAGGATAACCGCTGTAATGCCCATGAGGGGGAAAAGGCCGTCGGTAAGATACGCCGGGATATTTGACATCCAGGAAGGGCAACGGATGACGTACTCATCGAGCAGAACACCCCCAATGGTGGCCGAAACAGCGACAACAACGGCCGTCATGGCCATTTTTCGACCCTTGAAAGAGATCATCCAGATTCCCGCCGGATTAAACGAATAGCTTAAATAGGGAAGCATCAAAAGGCCGAACCCCATGCAAAGCGGAATCACGAACAGGGGAAACAGGGGATGAAAATGAAGCAGCAGTTCCTGAATGCCCATGAAGTACCAGGGTGCCTTTGTGGGATTGGGGCTCAGACCGGGATTGGCCTTGTTTTCCAGGGGCGCGTTGAAGAGGATGGAAAAGATCAGGACGAAAGCGATCAATACCAGGGCAACGGTCAACTCACGAAGCAGCAGGTTGGGGATTGAGGGAACGGTTTCATTTCGGTTTGGGATGGTTTCATCAGGCCGCCTGGGAACCACAACGCCCCCTGCCTTGCGCACACGCCAGAAATGAAACAATAGAAAGGGAATGAGCAAACCCGGAAGTACCGCCGTGTGGATGGCATAGAAATTGGACAAAGTGCCCGGCCCCACTTCCGTGCCACCCTGGATCAGTTCCTGGAGCCAAAGGCCTGCTACCGGTATGTATTCCAGCATGCCCACACTGATGGTGACCGCCCAGAAGGAGAGTTGATCCCATGGCAGGAGGTAGCCGGTAAAATTGGATAACAGCACCAAAAGGAAAAGCCCTAAGC
>CAYPQJ010000324.1:0-2693 GCA_964412835.1 uncultured Desulfobacteraceae bacterium
GTATTCGCAAACCGTGTACCATTTGCATCAGTGTTTGTCCTTTTAACAAACCGGACAGCCTGTTTCATCGGACAGTAAAGTTTTTTGTGGATCACTGGCGAACACTTGATCCACTTTATGTAAAGCTGGACAAGATATGCGGTTATGGGAAACCAGCGAATACCAAAGAGTTTTGGGACAAGTGGGCGCCTCAACCGAGCAGGACGGATCGTGTAAAAATCAAAAAGTGAACAGAGGGGAGAAGGAGATGGGAATACCCAGGGCACGTTTTATTATTGACACGCATGTGCACGCCCAGCGGCATTTGGCCAAATTTAAGGAAAAGGGCATAAAGGGGGATTTTAAGACGCTTTCCAAAGAGATGCGCTTGATGGAAACCTATGACAATTCGCCCCGCCTCCTCTATGACATGGAGCGATACGGGGTGGATATGTGCGTGCTGCAGCCCGCCTTCGGCATGACCAACGAACTCAATGCCGAGATCGTCGGGAACCATCCCGACAAGTTCCTTGCCATGTGCCTTCCGGTTCAGACCATGCAAAAGGCCCTTAGAGGGGAAGCGGAATGGACGGCCGAAGCTGCGGCCCGGGAACTGGATGAATTGCTGGGCACAGGCCTTTACAGGGCCGGCATCGGAGAAGGACTCCCCCGCCATCCGAACCCCACCAAAATGGTTTCGTGGCCGGAACGGCTGGAAGAGCTTCGCCTGTTCATGGAAGTGGCCCGTAAGCACAAGGTGCCGGTGAGCTACCATACGGGCGCCATCACCGGGTACAGCTCGGGCAGTTCAAGACGCATGTCGGCGCCTGAAAGGATTGATCCCCTTCTGGCCTTTGATCTGGCGGCGGAATACCCTGACGTCCCCATCATCATGGCCCATGGCGGCATGCAGGGGTGGTGGTCCGAAAAGTTCATGGACGATACCTTTCAAGTGGCCGCCACCTTCAACAACGTCTATGTGGAAACCGGGCTATACTGGGCCGATCTCTATGAAAAACCCTTGGCCGACCCTAACATTGGCCCCCGCAAACTCATATGGGGCACCGACTGGGGGGCCTCAATCGTAGTCCACAGCCGGCCGGGACACCACCCTTCCAGCTATGCGGACCAGATCAAACCGTGGGGCCTTCCAAAACACCAGCCCGATATCTATGGATGGAGCCTGCGGCAGGTAGACAAGATGGCCGACAACATGGACTTGAGTCAGGACGATCTCAATTTGATTCTGGGAGGAAACGCGGCAAGGCTCTTCGGCATAGAACTCCCACACACCAGATTGTTCAGGGAGTGAATTTGATCCATGACGGAGTCCATCATGAGAAAAATCATCGTTATCGGTACGCTGGATACCAGGGGAGAAGAGATCCGCTACCTCGCGGATCGAATTGAGGACAACGGTTTCGAACCCCTGGTCATGGATGTGGGTGTCCTGGGAACGGTTCCCTTTGAACCGTTTATCACCCGGGACTCGGTGGCCCGGGCTGCGGGGACTTCCATCCAAGAGATCATCGCCCTTCGCCACGAGGGAAAGGCCATGTCCGCTATGGCCGCCGGTTGCCACAAAATCCTGAAAGGCCTCTACAAACAAAATCAGGTGCAAGGGGTCATTGCCGCGGGAGGGTCCATGAGCACCTCCCTGGCCCTGGAGGCTATGCAGGTCCTTCCCATGGGTCTCCCCAAACTGATCCTTTCCACCATCGCCTTTTCACCCCTCATTAACCCCGAATCGGTCTGCGCCGACCTGGCCATGATGCTGTGGCCGGGAGGGCTTTACGGTCTCAATACCATCAGCCGAAGAGTTCTGGATTCCGCGGCCGGGTCCATTTCAGGCTCTGCCGAGGCCTATATACGACAAGTGAAAACCACCCGGAAAGTGGTGGGCATCACTTCTCTCGGGACCAGTCAACTGAAATATGTGGAGATTCTCAAACCGGCCCTTGAAAAAAGGGGCTACGAGGTGGCCGTGTTTCATACGGCGGGCATGGGGGGGAAAGCCTTTGAAGAAGCCGTTTCAGCCGGGCTCGTGGACGTGGCCCTGGACCTTTCCCTGGTGGAGTTGGTGGACTATGTAAACGGCGGTGCCACCACGTCCGGAAAGCACAGGCTCAAGGCGGCGGGGGAAAAGGGGATTCCGCAGATCGTGGGCGCCGGCGCCATAGGCCATTTTTTCTGGTTCTCGGGCAGACCCCTGCCGCCGGAGTTTCAGGACAGAAAACACCACCGGCACAACCAACTTCTCACCATCGTGGTTGCGGATCGAGAAGACAAAGCAAAAGTTGGGGAACTTGTGGCCGAGAGGCTGAATCGTGCCAAAGGACCTACCTCAATCGTAGTACCCATGAAAGGCTGGATCGAGGGGGACCGCCACCCGAAAAGCCCCTTTCACGACGTCAAGGGAGGAGAGGCCTTTCTAGAGGCCCTGAAAACCCATCTCAAGCCGGAAATCAGGGTGGTGGATCTTGATGCCCATGTCAATGATCCCGCATTTTGTACATGCGTGCTGAAACTGTTTGATGAAATGGTGGCGCAGAATAAGGGACAATAAATGAATTTTCACAAAAGAAGTTGGGCATCATAAGACGTTGGCGCTCTTTTTCGAGAAGTAGGCTGTAAACTTGTTTGATTCTTCCATAATTTTCAACATAGCACTCCTAAAAATATAAGCAAAAACACAATATCTCTTATTCTCTAAC
>CAYPQJ010000325.1:0-2647 GCA_964412835.1 uncultured Desulfobacteraceae bacterium
AAAGGGTTCCTCGCCCCACGTCAGGTCGTCTTTCACGCGGTCGGCCAATTCCGGACTTCCCAGGGTCTGGGCCTGGGAGGTTTCCGCTAAGTTCGACGGCCTTGGCCAGAGGGCCAGCGCATTTTTTCCACCGGCCCGTTTGTAGCCCTCAAGCGCCCAAAGGGGAACCCCTTTTACGGGTACGCAAACCATGCCCAGCATGCCCAGCGACTGTTCGGCCAAGAATCCGCCGATCTCACCGGCTACCGATTCCAGCTTCCCCGAAGGCAGTCCTGCCATTTCCTCTATGAGTGCCACATTGGTCGGCCCTATGATGCCGACGCATTGTGATCCCTCTTTACGCTCCATCCTCCCCTTCCCATTTCACCCACTCATCACAGCCTCCGTGAGGCGGCTTGACTTTTTGTAAGCGTTCGCATTGGCCTCTGGCTGATGATTTTACCTTGGCCTTTCCATCCACCCATTCCCGTTTGCCCTTCCAGTCCTTGCAGATACCGCACACCTGTTTGCTGCCGTCCAGATCCATCGATCTTATCCTTTTCTATGCCATCTTTTCGAAAAATTCCTTACCGACCCCGCAGTTGGGGCAAAACCACGAACTCGGCACATCCTCAAAAGCCGTACCGGGCTCAATGCCGTTTTCCGGGTCGCCTTCGGCCGGATCGTAAACATGCCCACAGACGCTGCATTCCCACTTATCCATTGATCATTCCTCCTTTTCTTTTAATCGACATCACGACGACGTCAGTCCAGGCCACAGATCCGCAACAATCTTTCTTTGCCTTCTTTTTTTAGAATCACACCCAGTCTCAGGTTTCGGGTTTGCGGCCGGGACGATAAGCCGCGGTAGTATTTTAACAGCTTTTCCATGATCTCCAGCACCTCGTCATCGCTTAAATTCCGAGCGATGATTTCGGCAATCATGGGGTCTTTTCCTCCTGCGCCACCGACCATCAGGGTCCAGCCCTTGGGGAGGCCGATCAGTCCGATATCCTTGATGGCGGGCTCGGCACAGGAATTAAAACATCCGGCAATGCCGATTTTGACCTTGGCGGATATCTTCGGGTACGGATAGAATCGTTCATCGATTCTCCGGGCCAAGTCAAGCGTATCTTTCTGGCCGCGCGGGCAAAACGTGTTGCCGGGACATACTTTGATGTACTGCTGACAAAGAGCGGTTCCGGCCTGGGCTTTGAACCCCATTTCTCCGTAAGCGGCATCGATATCTTCTTCCTTGACCCCGATCAGGGCCAGGCGCCCATCACCGGTAACCTTCAGCATTTCAACGCCAAATTTTTCAGCCGCATCCGCAATCCGCCGGCCTGTGGCCACATCCATAACACCACCCATAAGCCGTGCCATGATGGCATAGGTTTCCTGATCCCGCTGCAGGATGGCGCCCTTGGTTAAAATATCGCTTTTCTCCATGGCTGCTTCTCCTTTTTACACACCAACGGCTTTTTTAAATTCGTCGATACCCATCTTGTCGATAATTCTCCCCAAGCGCACCTTCGGGGGGCTATCGCTCTTTTCGAAAAAATGAAAAACCCGGCTCACCATTTCCATGGCATCAGCATCGTTCAGATTTTCGCCCATGATATCTCCCATGCGTGGTTTTGCGCCGCAGGTGCCGCCGGCGGTGACCTTCCAGCCGTCAGGGAAGCCGGTCAGACCGACTTCCTTGAAAAGCGGGGCATTACAGGCATATTCACACCCTGCAACCCCGATCTTAAACTTGGCCGACAAGAAACGACCATGGTATTCCTTGTCCAGGACCATACCGATTCCCATGGCGTCCTGTTTGCCGTGACGACAATATGTGGTGCCCGGACAAAATTTAACCATCCGGACACAAAGCCCGATGGCGTAGCCGATGTTCATCTGCACATCGTTCCAGAATGCATCCAGATCCGTCTCTTTCAGGCCGACCACGGCGATGCGTTGACCGGACGTCATTTTCAGGGCCGCCGCATTATATTTTTCCGCCGTATCCAACAGTTTTCTAAAATCGGCCACTCGGATGAAACCGCCGGGGATATGCGGCGCCACGGCAAAAGTTTCTTTATCCCTTTGAAGAATGGCTCCCTTCTCCAGTATGTCCACTTCCATGAGGTTCACTCCTTTTTCCTGGCAGTTTGGGTTTGGGCAGCCTTGGGTCGTTATCCCTCGGCGCTTGTCGGATCAATGATACGTTTGACCTCGGAAATCGTGTTGGCCGGAAATCCCCCCTCTTTCGCGTGTTTTTCAATCAACTCTTTGTTGGGAGCAATATATACACAATAAATCTTATCGCTGGTCACGTAGCTCTCAACCCACTGAATCTGAGTCCCCAACTCATTTAATACCTCCCGGGATTTCTGGGAAATGCCCTGAATCTCCTGCTGGGAAAGTTTCCCAGCTCCGGGCAGTTCACGTTCGATGATGTATTTCGGCATTTGACCACCTCCTCTTTGAGTTAAAATAGGCCCCGCCGTTGATGTGGCCGAAGTGCTTCGTAAAAGAAATAAAGCAGGGTTATATCCTTCCGTTCAAACAGAACCCAGCACATATTTTATAAAAATGGGGGCAATCGGTACATTCCTGAGCATCGATGTTTTCGTGTAATTTATTAAAATCATCTGTTATTTTTTTCAGGCCATCCTCAAAC
>CAYPQJ010000326.1:0-2615 GCA_964412835.1 uncultured Desulfobacteraceae bacterium
AAGCGTTTGTTTCCTCTCTGGCCTGACCGCTTTTTTCAAATGCGCGAAAACCAGTTCAATGGCATGGATGGCATGGGGGTCCGTAAGCGGCCAGGCCAGAGAGGAAACAAACGCTTCAATGGCATGGGTCAGGGCATCGATACCCGTGGCAGCCATCAGCTCGCGGGGTTTGGTTTGCAGCAGCCGGGGATCGATCAGGGAAATATCCGCCATAATCGCCCGGCTGAGAATCGTCATCTTGAGTTTTTTGCGAGGGTCCGCAATGATCGAAAACTGGCTGACATCCGAACCGGTGCCGGCTGTCGTGGGCACGCATATGAGTGGTGGGATCGGTTGGGTGATCAGGTTGCATCCGGCGTAATCGTGTATCTTACCGTGGTTTGAGACCAGGATGGCAATTCCCTTGGCCGCATCCATGGGACTGCCGCCGCCCACGGCAACGATCACATCGCATTTCTTTTGATTATAAATCTTGGCGCCCTGCTCCACCTGAAAACAGCGGGGGTTGGTCACGACATTGTCATAGATGACATATCTGAGAGACTCCCTTTCCAGGTATTTGATACTGTCATCGACCCAACCGTGTTCGATGACGCCCGGATCGGTCACCAAAAGAACTCTTTCACCGCCCAGGCGCCTGGCACACTGTCCGATCTGGGATAAAGACCCCAACCCGTAAATGATTTCAGGAAGTTCAAATTTTAAAAGAGTGTCATCGGAAGGACCCATATTTTTAGCCCGCCTTGATTCGAAATTCATAGGTTTTTGTTAACAAATATTCGAACGTTTTCTCCAGGTTTGTCAGAATATGAAAAGCATTATTTCCATGGGATTCGATCTGGTTCTGAAGCAAAACGGTCTTTTCCCTGCATTCCATAAGGAGTTGGCGTGCTCTGACTGTTTTTAAGAAAATTTTGTCAGCGAGGGGGGCGATGCGGTGAGCCAATTTCTCGATACGGTATGCGATTTCCGGGTGTAGACGTTTCACTTTAACCATAGACTCCCAGAGATTCTGGAGCTCCTGAGCCTTAATCTTACCGGACTCTGTATTACCCATTAATTTCTACCATAAATAAAACAAGATTTCAAATTTAATCATTTGAGGTGCGAACCCTGCACGTCCACCAACCCGCTGGCCAACAAATACATGATAAAGTAAAGTGCCCCTTTTTGCGTATCAGCGGTGGTTTTCTTCAGTATCGACTTCATGTCCCGCCGGCCGTTGATTCTCCGTAAAAGGTTGATTTCCAATTCCCCGATCCGGATGGGCACATTGATCGGGTCAATGAGATAATTCCTTTCCGGCCCTTTGTACCGTTGAAGCTTTCCGGAAGGTGTCTCCGGTTCCACGGGTATCTGCTCAATGGGGTAGGGGGATCGATACACGGTATAGGGGAACGCGAAAGTGGGGATAACGGATTTGATCCTTTTGGTCCTTTTATGCGCCCTATCCATACCCAATATCTCGTGCCTTTTTTGATGTTGCCGGTTTTCCTCAGCACGTACCCTTTTCAGAATATCCGGCCCCAATCGAAAGTACAGGAAACCATGATTGGTGGACAGCCCTCCCACATACGGGTATTCATTGATCGCGAAAGCGTTCTCCAGTCGGCTCAGTCTTTCATACAACCGATGGACCGCATGTACCGGCATTCGCCTGTTTGAAGTCCACACCGGTTCCGGTGTCTTCAGGGGATTGTTCCCATAGCTGATGGATGTCACTCCATGTGCAAGCGGATCATCGTGCATGCGCGATCCCGGCATTACCATCAGAAGACCCATGACGTAGTAAGAGATTCGATCAGCATTTTCTTCAAGGAAACGCACGGTTTCTTCACCATTTTGTTCCGTTTCCCCGGGAAAGCCGAAAATCCCCATAGCCTGGGTGGCGACGCCCGCCTCGTATAGGTTTTCCAGGACTTTTCGCGTGATTTCAACACGGTTTCCCTTGTCCATGGCGTCCAGGGTTTTCTGGCAACCGCTTTCAAATCCGATGGCCACGGCGTTCAGTCCCGCTTTCGCCATGGTCCGACAAACATCTTTGTCAAACGTTTTTTCGGCGCGCAGGTCCGTGTTCCAGACAAATGTTTTGCCCGAATCAATGACAATCCGGCTGAATTGTTTCAGGTATTCCGGATCGATAACGTCATTGCTGAAGTTGAAATGGTCGGTGTGGTACTGCTCGGAAAGCTGCGTCATTTCGGCCAAGGCTTTGTCCACCGGTACACTCTGGTATCGGCGCATCTGATAATCGCCGTAACGATTCTGACAGAAAACACATTTTCCCCAATAGCATCCGCGGCTGATGCTGTATGGAATCACGGTTTTCGGTGTAAGGTAGGCGGACAAATCGAGATCGGCAAAGTCCGGGGGCGGCTGTGTTGAGACGTCCGTATAGACCAATTCATCAAATCGCTGAAACATCCCTGTATGGGCGTTACGATGGATAAGATTGGGAATGCTGCTCAGCGGTTCCCCATTGTCGATCCGTTCCAAAAGTGCGGTAAGCGGTGCTTCGCCCTCCCCGCATATGACCGAATCGGTGCATTGAAAAAGCGCCGAGAGCTGCGTTTCTCCCATCCCCATCACCCATTGGGAGAGATAGGCCCCGCCCA
>CAYPQJ010000327.1:0-2569 GCA_964412835.1 uncultured Desulfobacteraceae bacterium
ACCGAGGTGGCCCAACTGGCCGGTGATTTTAATTCCGGTTCCAACTATGTGGCCAGCGGCCTCCCCAAATTCCAGGATCTCGCTGAAGCCGATTTCATCCTGAACCCGAAAACGACGGTTCCCATTACAACCCTCCCGAACTTGGGCAATGACAACATCAGGATGGAAGTGGAAAACTGTATCGGGGCCCTCGACGTCATGGACATGGAACTGTTCGCCATTAACGTGATGCACCCCCATCTTCAAATCCCGGCCTTTTATTCCATTATTCCCGGCGCCCATTTCCGGGAGAGGGCCGTGGGTACCAGTGTGGGCATGTTTTGCGCCAAATTAATCTCCGGGTCTGATAACATCCCATGGTGCATCAACCAATTGACCCGAATGGATCAGTTGCTCCCCGACAAATATTATATTAAGTTTTTTCTGGGCCTGGCTTATATTTCCCTGCAGAATCCCCAAAAAGCCATGGCATTTCTTGATGAGGCCCTGAAGCTGGATCCAAAAGGGGAGGATGTGCCGAGCATTTATTCCTACATGGGGATTTGCCTGAGGGATATGGAACAGTACCGGAAAGCCATTTCAGTGCTCGAAAAAGGAATTGAGATCGACAGCGAGCGAACGGACATTCACAATCTCATGGGATTCTGCTACTTTAAGTTGAAGGAACACAAAAAGGCCATTGAGGCCTTTCACAAAGTGCTGGAACTGAACCCCGCTTCCGCCATCGATTACGCCAATGTTGCGTCCAATTACAGGGATATGGGGAACAGGGACATGGCCATCCGGTTTTACAAATTTGCATTGGAACTGGATGAATCCATCGATTTTGCCAGAGAGAGTCTAAAAAAGTTGGAAGGGGAAAAGGAAGGAATCATATGATCGAGGTACAACATCTCACCAAATTTTTTGGAGACAAACTGGCGGTGGACGACATTTCCTTTACGGTGAAACGGGGCGAAGTGCTGGGATTTTTAGGTCCCAATGCCGCGGGAAAGTCAACCACCATGCGGATGATTACCGGATTTCTCCCCCCCACCTCCGGGACGGCCGTTATCGGGGGAAGCGACATTATTAAAAACTCCCTTCATGCACGGAAAAAAATCGGCTACCTCCCTGAGAATGCACCGGCCTACCCGGATATGACCGTTATGGGTTTTCTGGAGTTTATCGCCGGTATCAGGGGACTTTCCGGGGACACAAAAAAATCACGCATGGCAGAAACCATTGAACGCTGTTTTCTGAGGGAAGTCCGGTTTCAGCCCATCAGTACATTGAGCAAAGGATTTAAGCAACGGGTCTGTTTTGCACAGAGCATTATTCATGATCCTGAATATCTTATCATGGATGAACCCACAGACGGCCTGGACCCCAACCAGAAACACGAGGTAAGGGTTATGATCCGGGAGATGGCCCGGGATAAAACCATTATCCTGTCCACCCACATTCTGGAGGAAGTGGAGGCGTTGTGCTCACGGGCCATCATCATCGCACGGGGCAGAATTGTGGCGGATGATACCCCTGCCGGATTGAAGGCCGAATCATCGGTTCACGGCGCCGTCCGTTTTACGCTGATGAAAGCCAACGGCGATGATCCGCTGGCGCTCCTGGAGGATATTCCCGAAGTTGAGCGGATGGTTGTGATCTCTGAAAATGAATCCCGAATGACCCTTCGCGCTTTTCCGAAAGATCCGGCCCACCCCCCCGCCAACGAAATCATGGAGCGCCTGGTTCAAAATGGTTTGACTGTTGATACGTTTCAGGTGGAAAGCGGCCGTCTGGATGAAGTATTTCGAACGGTCACGAATCCTGATGTTACGGAGGGGGCAAAATGAACGATTTTCTGAGAAACACGGCAGGCATTTTAAAACGGGAGTTCGCCGGGTATTTCGGAAGCCCGGTGGCCTATGTGTTTATTGTTATTTTTCTGATTCTGAGCGGTTTTTTCACCTTTTCCCTCAGCAATTTTTACGAAATGGGTCAAGCCGATCTTCGAGCCTTTTTTGAATGGCACCCCTGGATTTTTCTCTTTCTGATCCCTGCGGTGTCCATGCGGCTGTGGGCCGAGGAGCGGCGAACCGGCACCATCGAACTGATTTTGACCCTGCCGGTCACCCTGCCCCAGGTCATCCTGGGAAAATTCCTGGCAGCCTGGTTGTTCATCGGTGTTGCCCTGGTGCTGACCTTCCCGATGGTATTGACCGTGAGTTATCTGGGAGACCCTGATCTGGGTGCCATCTTCTGTGCTTACTGCGGCAGTTTTTTCATGGCGGGGGCCTACCTGAGCGTGGGTAACATGACGTCTGCGCTTACACGCAACCAGGTCATCAGTTTCATACTGTCTGTTGTCATCTGCCTCTTTCTGGTGCTGGCCGGCTGGCCCCCCATTACGAATATTTTGTCGGGCTGGGCCCCCATATGGCTGGTGGATGTGGTATCCGGCTTCAGCTTTATGCCCCATTTTGCTTCCATGGAGCGGGGAGTCATCGATTTAAAGGACCTCTGCTATTATTTTTCGGTTATCTTTTTCATGCTCTTTGCCAACGGTGTGGTGCTTCAAAGCCGCAGGGCA
>CAYPQJ010000328.1:0-2538 GCA_964412835.1 uncultured Desulfobacteraceae bacterium
TCGTCATCAAAATGGGGCGGAACCGGGATACGGCCGCCGTTAGAACGGCGCTGTAGGGATCGGCGCCCTGGCGCCTTTCCAAATCTATCTTGTCCAACAGGACAATACCATTATTAATGATGACACCAGCCAGGCTGAGCAGTCCCAGCATGGCGAAAAAATCAAACGGGGCCCGCATGGCCGCCAGCCCGAAAAAGGCCCCCGTGAAAGCCAGCGGGATGGTCATAAAGATGATTATTGGTTTCCGAAAGGAGTTGAACTGCCAGATCAACAGGGCAAAAATGCCAAAGATACAGAAGGGGAGCCAGCGCATGAGTTTTTCCATGGTTTCGGCCTGGGATTCCATTTCCCCACCCACTTCCCAGTGATATCCGGCCTTCAGCTGCAATTCCGCGATGAGGGGTTCGATGGCTTTGAGCAGTTCAGGTGCCTTCAGGAATTCATGCTTGACCTCCACTGTGAGACATTTTTCCTGGTTCCTCCTGGAAATGCGGCTGTAATCCCATTCCAGTTTTAGATCGGCAATCTGGGTTAAGGGTACACTGACGCCTTCTCTGGAGTAAACGGTGACATTCAGAAAGTCGCTTAAGGCAGTTCTCTCCCGTTCCATGGATCGAAATATCACGGGGATGGCTATATCTCCTTCACGGTATTCCGTCACTTCGGCGCCGTCCATGTGGGCGTTCAAGGAGGTGGCCACCTCTTCTGAAGTAATACCCGCCCTGCGAGCGCGAATCTGATCTACCACCACTGTTGCTTTGGGAACCATATTCTCCCAGGTGTTTTTGACATCAAGCGTGCCGGGTATGGCTTTTAGTCCGGCCGCCAGCTGGTTGCCTTTTTCAAAAAGGTAATCGGGATCGAGTCCGTAAAGACGGATTTCCACAAAACCGGGCTCTTCGGCGCCCATCCACATGCGTTTGACTCGTCCGGAGACATTGGGAAATTCATCCGTCAGATGCTGACGGACCCGTTCGACCAATTCCGGAACTTCCTTGCTGTCTTTGGTGTTGGCGATTACAAACGCCAAATGGGGATCCGGATCAAAGGGTGCCAATACCAGGAAAAAGCGGGGGCCTCCGGTACCCACATAGGCGATGGTGCTGGTGATTTCAGGATTTTGCTCTTTGTCGGAAAGCCAGTTTGTTAGCTGGGTAACCGCTTTTTCAGTGGTTTCAATTCTTGTTCCTGCCGGTAGATCGAGATAAATCAGGAATTGATTTCGTTCACTGGGACCAAAAAATTCCTTAACCAGATTGGTGCTGACATAACCTCCCAATAACAATGCGCCGGCTGCCAGAGCGAGCACGGGAACCCGAAAGCGCAGCACCTGTTTCAAGATACCTTTGTAAACCCGGTAAAACCGCCCTGAATAGAGATCCTCTTCTTTAATGTCCACGTTGTTTTCCGCAGGTACCTCAGGGGGGTTTGATTTTTTCTTCTTGGGTTTTATTTTCATAAACCATAAACACATGGCAGGGGTCATGTACATGGAAAGAAACCAGGAGGAAATGAGCAGCAGAATCACCACCATGGGGAGGGAAAACGCATAATCGCCCGTCTGCCCATCAATCATCAACATGGGGACAAAGGCCAGAATGGTGGTCAGGGAGGAGGTGAGGAGTGGGACGGCAAGGGTTGCCCCCGCTTCAATACAAGCTTTTCTTTTTTCGACACCATTTTCAAGGCGAGTGCGGATGTCTTCGGCCACCACAATGCCATTGTCCACCAGCATGCCCAGCGCGATGATGGAAGAAGCGATGGAGACCCGCTCCAGTTCAATATTGAAAAAGCGCATGGACACCATACCTAATAACATGGTCATGGGAACAAAAGATCCTACGATCAAGCCCGTACGCATGCCCAGAAACAGCATGACCACCACCAGGACAATGACCAGGGTTTGGTAGACATTGCTGAGCCCACCGTTGACGGACGCTTCAACCAGATCCGGCTGAAAAGTGGCATACTCGAGTACATAGCCGATGGGGAGATCCGCTGTAAGCTGGCTCAGTTTTTGGGTCAACAGGTCCCCGAACGCCACGGAATTGGTGCCCGGAATAATGGATACACTGATCACTATGGCTTTATGACCATTGAAATAGGCCAGGTCTTTGGCGGGATCAATGTAGGCCCGTTCAATTTCCAGCAGATCTTTAAGCGCCACGGTCTGCTCTGTTCCGGGAATGGCGATGAGAACCTTTTCAATATCCTCCACGGAACGGAAGTTGCCGGACGGTTCAACAATGATGTCCTGTCCGGCCGCATCGATTCGGCCGCCGGGCAATACCACATTTTGCTGAACCAGTGTATCTCTAATCTCTCCCAGGCTGATGCCGAACTGGGATAGCGTTGAAGCGGAGAACTTTAAAAAGACCTGCTCCTCCTGCACTCCGTACAGTTCGACTTTACGAACCCCTTTGAGCTCGTACAACCTGTCGCGGATATCGCGTGCCACCAGCCGCATTTCGGCCATGGAAAATCCGTCGGCCCAGAGCGCCATGGTGGCCACCGCCGTAAGGCCGAATTCATCATTGA
>CAYPQJ010000329.1:0-2444 GCA_964412835.1 uncultured Desulfobacteraceae bacterium
AACAATCCTGGCGCCCCATCTTTCAGCCGCCCGGTCGCCAATCTCGGCAAATCGGTCGGGAGGCCATCGTTTTGCGCTTCCAAACACGGCCCCGGGACTCAACCCCACAATGACATCAAGTGAATCGATTCCGTTGGACTTTAAGATCCCTGCCGCCTGTTCCCGCACCTCACTGTCGATATAAAGCACCGGATCCCTGTCCTCGGCGGGCCACCCCATAGCACGCAGAATCTCACAATAGTACCCCACCTGGTGGATTCTCAATACTTTTTCGGTTCGAGACACACCATGGGTGAGCATAAAACCTCTTCCATCGGTTTTGTAGCCGATACGCAGTTTGACCCGGCCCAGAAAGGCCACAAGGGCCGCTTCAAATGCGTTTTGAAACAAAATGGCCAGATCGAACCGCTCTTTTCGAATTAAACGACTGACCCTTAACATTTCAACAAAACCGGCCTTGGCGCCATTGCCCTTGTCAAAAACCAGAACCCTGTTGATGGCGGGATGGTTTTCGAAAAGAGGGGCAACCCAGGGCTTTGCCAGGACTGTGATGTGGCTGGTAGGAAAATTCTCCCTCACCGCCTCAAGGGCCGGCAGGGTCATGATCGCATCCCCGACCCAGTTGGTGGCGCGAATGAGGATTCGCTGCACCTGAGCCTTTTCGATCGATATTTTTTGCTGGGATTTCAATTCAAATCCTTACCTAATTTTTTTTCAACCCGTGCGGTTAGAGAACCGGGCAGACACACAGGTCTGCCCCTACGCCGCGTCCAATCGGTCGTTGCATTTCCCCGTAGGGGCAGACCTGCGTGTCTGCCCTTTTGTTTAACGTGTCCACAACCCATTCCCATTGCAAAATGTTGCTCTCACTGGCGGGGATATGGACAAAAAGGCCGGGTTTTCCAACGCTTGTGAAACCAGAACCACTGTTCCGGATACCAATAAATGTGTTTATTAATAATACGGTTGAAAAGCGCTGTGTTCTCTTCCGTATCGGAAAGTTTACTTCCTGAACGAATCAGATCCACCTCTTTTTCAAACACCACACGGTACCTGCCATCGGGCTGCCGCGCACTGAACACGGGAATCACCGGCGCCCCTGTTTTCATGGCAATCAGCGCCAGGCCCTTATTGGTACAGGCTGGTTGACCCAGGAATGGAACGAACACCCCCTCGTACCAGTCCACGTTCTGATCCAGCAAAATGCCCATGGCCTTGTTTTTCCGGGTTCCCATCAGCAGTTTTTTCATGGCCTTTTTCTTGGGAATGATTTCAGTGCCGAATCGGGTCCGCAGGCGCATCAACAATTCTTCCACCGGTGCAAAATCCGCTGGTCGAGCCACCGCGATCCCGCTGGTTTGAAACCGCAGGGTAGTGGCCGCGCTCATGAGTTCCCAGTTTCCAAAGTGACCCGTGAGGAAGAAGCATCCTTTTCCCCTGGCCAAAGCCTCTTCCATGACCTCTTCGTTTTCGAAATAAACATATCGATGCAGATTATTTACATTCAACTTAAAAATATGCGGCACTTCAAACAGCATCTGTGCGAAATGAAGCACCACCCGGCGATTCAGCTTTCTCAACTGCTCTTCCGACATTCGATCGCCAAAAACCATCCGTAGGCCGTTTAAGGACGACTTCATCGGCCCCACCGCAGCAATCCCTAAGAATCGGCCCAGCATACGACCCAGGAATTGTCCCGCACGAATGGGGATGAGCGCCAGGAGCCCCACCAAACCGTTGAGGATCAGGGATACAGCGGCTGAAAATATTTCATTTTTTCCTAAACGCATTCTCGATCATCCTGAAAACCCCTTCCTGCCCCAGCAGAAAGGAAAATTGAATACACAAATATGCGATTTCCGAACATTCAGGCCAGATTGAACCTATTCTCATCCAGTCCTTTTCCGTGGTCAGAATGTATTGGGCGTCTGCCTCCGTTTTCAAGCGAATAAGGCGGTCAAGGTCATCTTTTTTGTAGACATAATGATCTTTAAACCCACAAAAAGCGACCACCTCGGCGCCCAATGACACCAACGTCTCTTGAAAAGCCTCGGGGTCCCCGATTCCGGCGAAAGCGACCACACGCTTTTCATTCAATACACGGGGAGAATCAACCTGGTCCAAAAGGGGAAAAACCACCCTGTCCGGCGCGTGATTCGCACAAAAGGCGGGAATATCCGGATAGTTCTCCTTCAAAAAAGCCAATGTGCGATCTCCACCATCATGTTTAAACCGCGTCAGAATAAAGACGTCCGCCCGTGCCAATTGGTCCAGAGGCTCTCTCAACGGTCCCCGGGGAAGGAGATGTCCATTCCCGAAGGGGTGCGCCGCGTCCATCAGCACCAGGTTCAAATCCCGTTCCAACTGCATATGCTGAAACCCATCATCAATAATGAAAAAATCAGATCCGAATTTTTTATGGGCGTACATCCCTGCCAGATACC
>CAYPQJ010000330.1:0-2432 GCA_964412835.1 uncultured Desulfobacteraceae bacterium
CTCAGCACCGTCTCGCAGCACCAGAAGTTGGGTTTTCTGGCCCACGGGGGATTCGGCGATGGTGCGGCTTAACTCGCGGCTGCTGTCGATTTTCTTGCCATTGACCTCCAATATGATGTCTTTGGCGCGAATGCCGGCTTTCTCTGCCGGATCACCGGGAAAAGCCTTGGTCACCAGGACGCCCGCATCCCCCTTTATGCCATAATAATCCTTCAGTTCTTTTGTGAGGTCCTGGATGCCGATGCCCAGCCAGCCGCGGGTGACTTCACCTTTGGTTTGTAACTGCTCTATGATTCCCTTGGCCATGTTGACGGGAATGGCGAATCCGATTCCCTGACCCCCGGCGATAATGGCTGTATTGATGCCCACCACTTTTCCTTCCATGTTAATGAGCGGACCGCCGCTGTTGCCCGGGTTGATTGAGGCATCGGTCTGGATAAAGTCATCATAGTGTCCTGACTCGATCACCCGTCCGTTGGCGCTAATAATGCCCACGGTGACCGTATGTTCCAGGCCAAAGGGGTTTCCGATGGCCATGACCCATTCCCCCACCTTGACATCATCGGAATTGCCGAACTGGATACTGGGCAGGTTGCCGTCCGATTTGATTTTGATGAGGGCCAGGTCCGTGTTGGGGTCCCGCCCTTTGACTTCCGCATCAAACTCACGCTCGTCCTTGAGGATCACCTTGATTTTATCAGCGCCCTCCACCACGTGATTGTTGGTGACGATGAAGCCGGACTGGTCAATGATGAACCCGGAGCCCAGACTCCTTTGTTTAAATCCCTGGTTTGGACGGCCCCCGAAAAACTTCTCAAAAAAATCGTGGAAAGGGTCATTTTTATTAAGTGGTCCCCCCCTGAAACGTGGATCTGCTGCTGTGCGGCGTTTGCCGTTTTTTTCCGAACGGATGTTGACCACGGCCGGACTGTATTTTTCGGCCAGTTCTGAAAAACTGTCAGGTACCCACCGCACATGGCCCTGATTATCGGTTGCTGCGGCATGGGACACTGGAATCGAACAGACCGACAAGAGTGTAAAGAGGGCGGCCATCGGAAAAAGCATGCTCAATGCCATTGGTGCTGACGAAAACGTTTTTTTTCGTGTCATTATTTTCATGGGTTACTCCTTAATTTTAGGTTTTGTTCATGTCAGGATTTCCGCCACCGCTATTGATTTTTCCAACGGTGGATCGCGGGATAGACGTTAGCGTTTGATGATTATCGTCTGTGGGCAGGATGGCACTAACCGCGTCTTCCGGTATCCATCCGGATTGACCATTTGTCTCTTTGATAAAGACATATCCCTCGTAAGTGTCGGCTAAATTAACCACTTTTCCCCTCTTTACAATGCCTGAAGCGGCAGCCGAATCAAATGGGGAAACCCGAAGTCGGGCATTCTCTCCGGTGATGATCCCGTGGTTCAGATTTTCGTATTGAACTGCCATACCGGCGCCGGCCGCCATGAAGAGCAGCAAACAGAGGCAGGCCATCATTTTCAGCACAGGCCTCTTGAGAACGCCGGGGCGAAACCCGTTTACGAGGATCATCAGTGAAAAGATAAAAAAGGCAATAACACCCGCCCATGTCCATCCGTTCAGGGTTAAGCCATTGAAAAAAACCTTCCAGGACGACGGATCGGGTATCACCAGACCCGCTTTTTTTCTGGCAAGCGCCAGATTCGCTGCAACATCGGCATTTCCCGGGTCCAGATAGAGCGCCCGCTCGTAGTTCAGAATTGATTGTCCGATTTCATTTTTCATGTAATAGGCGTTGCCCAGGTTGTACAGAAGAGACGGGGTGTACCCCTCCCGGTCCAAGGCTGCCCTATAGTGCACAATGGCCCGATCGTAGTTCCCCTTTGCGTAGGCCGCGTTGCCCTGTGCAAAAAGATCCTGGCCCATGTTAACCTCTGCAGCAGTGTTCTCCAATGGTGAAAGCAAGGCCATCATGCCCAAAACCAGGGTAAAAATCAAGATGCTACCGCTTTTGCTCTTATTAAATATACTCATTTTCTCTCTCCCTGAAAAATAAATTCTCCGGGTTCTCAGTGGTGAGGTGCCGGTTGGGCATGATTCAAATCCTTCAGCTCACGAACCACCATGTCTCGAAATTTTTGAAGTTTTTCCGGTCCGAACGACTCGCCTGAGTAGACTGCGGCATCGGCCTTTTCAAATACTTTTGCTATGCCCGTCACATGGTCTCCCAAATGATGTTTGATTTCCGCCAGGGTAATGCTGTGCGGGGCCTGTCCCCAGATTTCCCCCAGTTGCTCCTGGGAGGCGGCCCTGCAGGCGTCAAAAAATGCGTTAGCATCGTGGGCTGTGATGGCCCGGTCCATTTTTCTGATGGAGTCGCTGACTTTCTGTTTGACCTGTTTTTTGCGGATAATTCCGGGGTCGTTCGACCGCTTTTTCTGACGGCGGCTGAAAA
>CAYPQJ010000331.1:0-2327 GCA_964412835.1 uncultured Desulfobacteraceae bacterium
AGAAGACGGGCAAAAGGGCAAGCAGGATGCGTAGATTATTTTTTGGAAGTTCCCTCAGTTCCCGGTACGGAACAATAATCGCAAAAACTGTCTGGTGAAGATGAAACGGAGTCAGTAAACATGGAAAAAATGCCGATCACAAAAGATGGGCTGGAAAAACTCAAAGCAGAGCTGCTCTATCTGCAGAAAACAGAAAAACCCAACAACATCAAAGCGATCGCAGAAGCTCGCGCCCACGGAGACCTCAGCGAAAACGCCGAGTATCACGCTGCCAAGGAAAAGCAGGGGTTTATCGCCGGCAAAATCAACGAATTGGAGACCGCCATCGGTCAGGCGGAAGTCATTGATGTTAATGAAGGCCCCATGGATCGCGTGGTGTTTGGCCGCACTATCTTGCTGTACGACATTCAGGCCGATAAGGAAATTACCTATCAGCTTGTGGGTCCCTATGAATCGGATCCCGAAATTGGCCGCATTTCCATCAAGAGTCCACTGGGGCAGGGCCTCATCGGCAGGGAGATTGGTGATGAAGTCAAAATTACAATACCCAGGGGTGTTCAGGAATTTGAAGTGCTGGAAATCAAGTGAGGTGTGGATATGGAAAGAATCGAAAAATTGTGTGCTGTCACCATACGCCTGGAAATAACGGCTCAATTACCCAAGGGAGAGGCTCAGGAGTCCGTACGGCAGGAATTTGAGTTTATTTACGGGGTGGAGCACCAGGTTCCCACCCTTGAAAAGGCATTGGACGGGGCCGTGGCCGGCCATCAATTCAGCCTGGTGGTTCCCCCCGGTGAACTTTATGACGCCCATGACACTGACCTTATCAGGGAAATTCCCAAAGAAGGCCTGCTTAAGCAACGGGTTCGGGAAGGCCAGTATTATCGTCAGATGAAAATGAGTTCCCTGGTGCAATTTAAAGTGCTTGAAATTAAAGATGATACGGTCCTTGTTGATTTCAACAAGCCCATGGCCGGCATATCGGCGCTCATGGAAGGGGAAGTGCTGGCGGTTCGACAGACCTCTGAAGAGGAGGTCTCAAAGGCCGAGGAAAACCAGCGCAAAAGGGAGATCGGGTGCGGATGATGGATTCAGTCTGCAGAATTTTTATTCACGGACTGGAAAGCAGCAATAAAGGGACGAAATCCGTCTTTTTCCGCGAAATGTTTCCGGATATGATCATTCCAACATTTGTGGGGAGCCTTCCCGAACGGCTCTCAATGCTCAATGGATTTCTTTCGGAAAAGTCGAATATCAGGATTGTAGGGTCCAGTTTCGGTGGACTCATGGGCGCCCTGTTTGCCATGGAAAACGAGGTTAGGGTCAAAAACCTCATTCTTCTGGCGCCCGCCATTCACATGATTCATCTGGCGCCGGGGAAAGTCCGCAAAATTTCTATCCCGGTGTGCATCTATCATGGCACTGAGGACGAAGTGATTCCCTTAAAAGAAGTGGAAAAAGCGGCCGGTGAATTTTTTACGAACCTGACCTTTCACAAGGTACAGGACGACCACTTCCTTCACAAAACCTTTAAAACCATCGATTGGGATGATCTGCTCGCATAAGCGCTGGTGGAAGGGTTTGCCTGCCCACTGACAACTGTCCCCTGACTCTTATGAACCGTTACTCCTGCTTTTGACGCTCCTCAATCTTTGATGTGTACCAGTCCATCTGACGGCAAACCCCCCGAATAATGCGTACCTCCCTTGCCCGCAGGGGAACCCTTGCCAGAAATCGACGAATATTCAAGAGCCAGTGTTCGGGGTTCTGGGGATCCAGAAACCCGATCTTTGAAAGCATTTCCCTCAGATGATCGTACATGCCCTCCAGTTCAAAGCTGTTGGCCAGTCGGGGAGGGTAGGTGTCTTGCTGGGTCCGGTCTGTGGCCAGAAGCAGCTCATAGCAGAAGATGACCACAGCCTGGGCCAGGTTGAGGGATGAAAAAGACGCCGTGGGAACCGTGGCAATGGTATGGCAGAAGCGAAGTTGGTCGTTACTAAGCCCCCGGTCCTCGGGACCAAACAGGATGCCCACTAAATTGTTTTGAGAGATGGGGATCAGTTTCTGCGCGAGGGATCTGGGCCGCGCCAGAGCGGGTCTTGAGGCGCCGATACGGGCGGTGGTTCCCACCAGGTACTGAAAAGGGGCAAGCGCTTCCCTCAGGTCCTTATAAATATCCATGTCATCGAGTACTTTTGTGGAACTGCCCGTGGCCGTTTTGCTCATGCGGTCGTGATCGCAGTTTTTGGGGTCCACCAGCACCATCCGACGCAACCCCATGTTGTGCATGGCGCGGGCTACAGCCCCGATATTTTCAGGAATCTGGG
>CAYPQJ010000332.1:0-2200 GCA_964412835.1 uncultured Desulfobacteraceae bacterium
ATGCCTATACCACATCGGACATGTACCCCTACTCCACCCGAAGTCACAGCCCTTTTGACCGGGGCATTCTGAATTATATCCGGAACGCCGTCAAAGTGACCATTGACGCTTATAATGGGGATGTCAGCTTTTACCGTATGGACGAACAGGATCCCATCGCCCGGGTCTACAGCCGGATTTTCCCTGATCTTTTTAAGCCTTTCAGCGACATGCCTGAAGATCTGAAACGGCATATTCGCTACCCCAAGGATTTCTTCCATATCCAGGCGGCCACTTACACGCGGTATCACATGGAGGATGTGCAGGTTTTCTACAACCAGGAAGATTTGTGGCAGCTTCCCGATGAAATGTACGGGGACAGCCGCCAGAAAATGGAGCCCTATTATATTATCATCAAACTGCCGGAAGGGGAAAAAGAGGAATTTCTCCTGATGCTCCCCTTTACCCCTTCCAAGAAGGACAACATGATCGGATGGCTGGCGGCCAGAAGCGATTTGCCTGAATACGGGAGTTTGATTGTTTACAAACTGCCCAAGGAAAAGCTGGTCTACGGACCCATGCAGATTGAGGCCAGGATAGACCAGCAGACCGATATCTCCCGGGAGTTGAGCCTGTGGGATCAAAAAGGCTCCCGGGTCATTCGCGGGAACCTTCTGGCCATTCCCGTGTTGGACGCGTTTGTTTACGTGGAACCCATCTACCTGGAGGCCAAACAGGAGGACGTGCCTGCTCCCTCTGCCGGTGGACGGCCCGCAGGGGGGCTTCAGAAAATCAAGTCAAAAATGGGGCCTGGTTCATCAGGAGGGGATCCGACCCGGGCCGCATCCCTGCCCGAGTTAAAGCGTGTGATTGTGGCTGTCGGCAACCGGGTGGCCATGGAACGGACCCTTGACCTGGCTTTGAGCCGTGTGCTGGGTAAGGGGACGAGGCCTGGGAAAACCGATGTGCCGGCCGCTACGAAGTTCCTTGAAACTTCGGATCTGGGCGTTCTGGCCCTTGAATATTACAACCAGGCAAAGGCCAGTCTGCATCAGGGCGACTGGGCCGGTTACGGGGAAAAGCTGGAAAAGCTTGAGGCTGTCCTGGAAAAAATCGCCGGGAAAAGCGATAAAAAACAATGATGGAATCAGATGAGTTTGGCAGGGATCCGGCCGTTCAAAAGATGCGGCGGGTGTTTAAGCGGATGGAAGAAGAGAAGGGGCCATTGATTGAGAGGTCAGGACTTTCTCCCTCGACCACCCCTCGTCTTTTCGGACGTTGCAGGATATATCACGATCCCGTGAGTCCCGTGCTGAAAGCGCCGGCCCAGATCGGCTGGGATGCCTGGTTCAGAGACATCGACCTGGTTACCCCCCGCCGCCTGAAGGGCAGAGAGCTGCTCATGCGGACCCGCGGCTGGTGGACCCGGGAACCCTCTGAAATTGCCGAAATCGTGGAGCGGCATGGGAAGTTGGTGGTGGGTCCCAAGGGGGAGTTGATGGTGGAACTGGCCGATGAAACGGCGCTCAAGTCCCTTTCGGGAGCATTGCTTGAAGCCTTTGAAGATCAGGTCTTTTTGAGTCCCTGAGCTTCAGGGAGCGGGGAGTGATCGGCCAACCGGTTCCCCTGTCCCTGAAATACCCTTGCTTATTCGTCCTCCGCCACACTTGCCTTGATGATGGTGATGGTTTCAACGGGTACATCGGCGTGAGGGCCTTTATTGCTCGTGGCAACACCTTTCATTTTATTGATGATACCGTGCCCCTTGGTGATCTTTCCGAATACCGCGTATCCCCACCCCTGGGCTGTCTTGGCCGTATGGTTCAGAAAATCATTATTTTTCACATTGATGAAGAACTGGTTTGTGGCGCTGTTGGGATCCGGCGTACGGGCCATGGCAACGGTATAAGCGTCGTTTTTCAGCGTATTATCCGCTTCATTGACAATGGGGCTTTTCGTGGGCTTTTGTGTCATATCTTCAGTGAACCCGCCCCCCTGAATCATAAACCCATCGATGACCCGGTGAAAGATGGTGCCGTCATAATGACCGTCATTGACATAGCTCAGAAAGTTCTCCACGGACTTGGGGGCTTTTTCTTCATCAAGCTCCAGAAAAATGTCGCCCATACTGGTTTCTATTTTTACCATTTTGTTTGAATCCTTTCCTGGCGGGCAGTAACCCGCGCGTTGAAATTCGAAAAATGTTTTTTGATGCCCACAA
>CAYPQJ010000333.1:0-2177 GCA_964412835.1 uncultured Desulfobacteraceae bacterium
GCTCTTGCGGCGGCGATGGCGGTTCGGAGCCTGGGGTTGCCCTCGGGATCACCGCCACCCATGCGGGCGGCCACGGTGATTTCCTTGATAAGTTTGGTAAATATTTTCCCTCTCTTGGCATCCGCCGCACCCTTTTTGTGCTTGATGGTACTCCATTTTGAATGACCGGACATAATTTTCCTCCATATTACCCATTAATGAACGACGATCAAATCAATTGTTATTCGAAATAAATCCCGTTCCCACGAGATAAACCTCCCGGCTCCGCTTTCGGGTGGCTTTTGGCCTGAAGAGCCGGACCTGCTTGAAAGAAGGCGAGATTTTTGATTTGAAGGGCTTAAGTTCTTCACCTTCAAAAATCTTGCATACAAAATGCCCGCTGTTTTTCAGAAACGCCTGGGCAATTTGGGCGGCCTTTTCCGCCAGGAACATGGATCGGCTCACGTCGGTGTCCCGAATGCCCGTGGTGGGTGGCGCCAGATCGCTCAATACAACATTTCTGGGCTGAATTTCCTTCACCAGCCATTCCATCTCAATGGTTTCGACATTTCCTTTAATACACCTGAAATTGGGAGGGTTGAACGCTTTGGGTGTGTGCAGGTCGATTCCCACCACATCCCCCCGTTTCCCCACTTTTATAATGGCGTATTGGGACCACGAGCCCGGAAAACACCCCAGGTCCAACACCCGGTCGCTTTTATGAATCAACTTGAATTTTCTATCTATTTCCTGAAGCTTGTATACGGAGCGCGCGAGCCATTTTTCCTCTCTGGCTTTTTCCGTATAATGATCATCCCATCGATTTGATTTCATTCAAATATGCTTATCACAGATATACCCCCTTTGCAAAAAAAAATGAAATATAATAGGATGCACGATTCGAAACAAGGAGGTCTGAGACCATTATGGAACAAGTGATGATTGACGGGGTGACGTTACACCTCAGTGAGCCCGATCGGGTCCCCATGCGGTGGGTCGGTCAAACGGAACTGGTCACCCAGGTACTGGCGGCCTGGCTCGTTATCGATAAAGAAGATCTGCCCCTGAGCCCCAGGCTGGTGGGCAAACCGGGGGTGGGAAAAACCACCCTGGCCTACCATGCGGGAAAATCCTTGAACCGGCCCGTCTATCTGTTTCAATCCACCATGGACACCCGGCCCGAGGATTTAATTGTGACACCGGTCATTTCCGAACAGGGAAAAATCAAGTATGTGGCAAGCCCCGTTGTCTCGGCGATGATCAAGGGGGGTGTCGCGGTTATCGATGAAGGAAACCGCATGAGTGAAAAGAGCTGGGCGTCTCTGGCGCCTCTCCTGGACAGCCGGCGATATGTGGAGTCCATCGTGGCGGGCATCAAGATCAAAGCCCATCCCGATTTTCGCTTCTGCACCACCATGAACGATGACGCCAGCACCTTTGAACTGCCGGAGTATATCCATTCCCGGCTTCAGCCCCAGATTCATATCGATTTCCCGGAAAAAGATGAGGAAAAATTGATTCTTCAAAGCAACCTGCCGTTTGCAACTGAGGAGGTCCTCAATTATGTGGTGGCATTTCTTCAGGCGGCCCACCGGGCCGATGAACGGTATTCCGTACGGGACGGGATCAATATGGCGCGATACGCGTTAAAAAGGCTTTCAAAAGGGAGAGGGCCGCACCCCGCGGACCCATCGACCCGTATCGTCCAATACCTGAAAGAAGCGGCGTCGATGGTCCTGGATGCGCCTGCCGCCGATTATTTTGCCGAACTGGTGGACCGCTTTGAACAAGACCGCTGAAATCGGGTGGCACAACATCCGGATGGTCCCCATCCTGCACAATCGGATGGAGTTCGCCCTGGCGGTGAGAAGCGCATTTGAATCGTTTCGGCCGAACCATGTGGCCGTCGAATACCCGTCTACCCTGAAGTCCCGAATCATTCAAGGGGTTAAACGACTTCCCCTGTTGTCGGTGGTGCATTATGAGGGAGGTGACGGTGCATTTGTCTACCTTCCCCTGGAACCTTGTGATGGTCAGGTGGAGGCTGTGCGCCTGGCCCTTACCCAAAACTTACCCCTTCATTTTATTGACCGGGATACGGAATCCTACGCCTATGATCATACACCCATGCCGGATTCCTACGCCATCACCCGCATCGGGCATAACGCCTACTGCCGTGCCTTCATGGAGATCCACCG
>CAYPQJ010000334.1:0-2172 GCA_964412835.1 uncultured Desulfobacteraceae bacterium
ATCAAAGGCAAACGCATACCCCTGGACGATATGTTGCCGCTGCTCATTGAACGGGGTTTGCGGGCCCAACTGACCATGGGCAGCCTGATCACGGGCCAGCTCATCATCGAAATGGATTATCATCCCAATACTCCGATCAAACTCGTTGGCCTCAACAGGGAATACCCTGAAATTCCAACCATTCCGTCAACATTTCAGGCTATTTTCGATACACTGAAGAATCTGCCCATTAAAGAGACCCTGAAAGGGCTGACATCCGCTGTCCAAGCCCTCGAAAAGGTCCTCAAATCCCCGGAGATCCCCGAGATACTCCATTCCGCAAACCTGGCGCTGACAGATGCCCGTAAATTGATCAATGATGTGGACAGCCGTGTGGCCCCACTGGCAGACAACGTAGATGATACGCTGATGGAATACAAAAAAATCGCCACCAGTGTAAACGAGCAGGTGGACCCCCTGATGGAAAATGCCAATAACACCGTCAAGGATACCCGCGAACTGGTCAAGAACATGGATAGAAAGCTGGAAACCATAGCCGTTAAAATCGCAAAAGGCCTTGAAGCATCCCGTGAAGCCATGAAACAGGCCAGAGAAACCCTGGAGGCCCTTCAGGGTCGGCTGGGCAAAGATTCTCCACTCCTGAACCAACTGGACAATACCCTTCGGGAGTTCTCCGAGATGGCGCGCTCCATCCGATCCCTGGCCAATTACCTGTCACGTCATCCCGAAGCCCTGCTCCGGGGAAAAAGCGGATCTCAGAGGAGGTAAGATCATGCACCGTTTGTTTCCTTTTCTCAAAATCCTGGCATTCTTTATGGTATGCCTCTGGCCCCTGGGATGCGCCACAAGCCCACCGACCAAATTCTATCTATTGAGCCCAGTGCCTGTACCAAACCTTGAAACGGGGGATACTCAAGGCCGACAGCCGACGATCATCCGCGTGGATGCCGTTGTCATCCCGGGATATCTGGATCGGAATGAAATTGTCACCCGGGTGACCGAAAATGAAATTCGGCTGGCTGATCTCAACCAGTGGGGGGAACCCCTGCGGGACAGCCTCACCAACATACTGGCGCTGAACCTCTCCCGCCTGCTTCAGGCGAAGGGTTTCGCAATTTTCCCTTTTAAATGCCCATCCCCGGTGGACTACCAGCTCAATGTTGAAATCGTTCGAATGGACGGCAGCCTGTATGGTGATGTGCATTTGACAGCACAGTGGTCAATCCTTGAGCGCAAAGAGAACCATATTATGGTCACCCGTAAATCGCATCTCAAAGCGCCCAAGGCGCCCACCGACTATGGTGAACTGGTAGCGGCCCAGAGCCGTCTGGTCGAGGGTTTGAGCCGTGAAATCGCCAAGATTATTCAGGCAAATCTTTAATTTTATGCCATTTTCCGTGCAGACATCGCCATGTCACTAGAAACGCCCGCCATCACCACAAAGAACCTTGAAATCGCCTACGGCGATATCGTGATTCAACGGGATCTCAATTTCACCGTTAATCGTGGGGAAATTTTCGTACTCATGGGGGGCAGCGGCTGCGGTAAAACCACGGTCATGCGCTGCCTTACCGGACTCAAAGCACCTGCAAAGGGCCAGGTTTTTCTAAGCGGTGTCAGTTTGTGGGAAGCGGGGCAAGAAGTGAGAGATCAAATGGCCCGCAACATCGGCATCGTTTACCAAAGCGGCGCCCTGTGGAGTTCCATGACCCTGGCTGAGAATATTGGGCTTCCCCTGGAGGAATTCTTCGACCTCAGCCCTCAGGAAATCAGAGAACTCTCTTCTTTGAAACTGGCCCTGGTGGGGCTGAGTGGCTTTGAAGATTACTACCCTTCGGAAATCAGCGGGGGCATGCGAAAACGCGCGGGGGTAGCCCGCGCACTGGCCCTGGATCCCCAATTCCTCTTCTTTGACGAACCCTCGGCCGGACTCGACCCCGTGACCTCTTCTCTGCTGGACGACCTCATCGTTGAGCTTCGGGACAGCCTGGGGACCACCATGGTTTTGGTGACCCACGAACTGCCCAGCATTTTTTCCGTGGCCGATAACTGCGTATACCTGGATGTGGAAACCAAAACCATGATCGCCGGCGGGGACCCCAAACGCCTGAAAACAGACTGCGAAGATCCAAAGGTGCACGCGTTTCTGACCCGGGGCGGTAAAAACAGGAC
>CAYPQJ010000335.1:0-2169 GCA_964412835.1 uncultured Desulfobacteraceae bacterium
CCCACGGAAAGGAGCAGGGTGTCACAGGGCACAAACCGCTCGGTGCCGGGAACCGGTTGAAAATGATTTATTTCGGCAACGGTGACCCCGCTTAGGCGATCCTTGCCGTGTACTTCAATGACCGATGTGCCGAGATGGAGCGGAATGTCGTAATCATTGAGGCACTGTTGAATGTTTCGAGGCAGCCCGCTGGCGTAGGGCAAGATTTCAAAAACCGCTTCCACCTTTGCCCCTTCAAGGGTCATCCGCCTGGCCATGATAAGCCCGATATCCCCGGAACCGAGAATGACCGCACGGCGACCCACCATGATGTTCTGCAGATTGATAAAATTCTGAGCGGCCCCGGCCGTGTAGATACCCGAAGGACGGGTGCCGGGAAGGGATATGGCGCCGGCCGTCCGTTCCCGGCACCCCATGGCCAGGACCACAGCCCCGGCATGGATGCGGGTGTAGCCTTTCCTGGAAGAAACCGTGAGCTTGCGCTCGTGGTCCATGGAAAGCACGATGGTTCCCAGCAGGGTCTCAATGCCTGCATCGTTAACTTTATCAATATATCGCTGCGCGTACTCGGGACCCGTAAGGGCCTCGCCAAACCGGTGCAGCCCGAAACCGTCGTGAATACACTGGTTGAGAATGCCGCCCAGTATCCTGTCTCGCTCGATGAGAAGGATATCTTCGCATCCGACCTGCCTGGCAGCCGCCGCGGCGGAGAGCCCCGCAGGCCCGCCCCCGATAATCACCAAATCACGTTTCATTTCACGCATGAAGTCCTGATTCCTAACGCACATGTCCTGTAAAGAGATAAGAATCAGGGCTGTACAACCGATAGTCTTCAGGCCGGTAGCCGAAATCCTTTTCCAGTATCTGAACGATTCGGGGCATACAGAACCCCCCCTGGCATCGCCCCATCATGGCCCGGGATCGATACTTGATCCCGGCAATGGTCCTGCTGCCCAGGGGATTTTCGATGGCATCCAGAATCTCCCGCTTGGTGATCTGTTCACAACGACAGACAATTTCCCCGTAGTCGGGATCCCGGGCCACCAGGTCCGCTTTCTCTTCCTCGGGCAGGTCGTGGAATGATCCCGGAAAACCGTTGCGTTCAGTGACGAAGTTGCCCTTCTCCTCCAGTGAAATTTTTTCACCCACCATATCCCGAACCATGAGCGCGATGGCCGGAGAGCAGGTCAACCCAGGGCTTTCAATGCCCACCAGGTTGATGAAACCGGGGATGTCTTTCCGGGCTTCAATGACGAATTCCTTGAAACCTTTCACCGAAGGCGGTGTCTGTTTGGGCCGTAACCCTGAAAATCCCCGAATAAAATCAGAGGTGCTGATGGCCGGAAGCAGTTCCTGACCTTCTTTCTTGAGCTGGTCAATAATGTCGGCGGTGCAGGCGTAATCATCTGCGGTATCCACATATTCGTTGCTGGGCCCGATCAGGATATTGCCGTCCACCGTGTTGGTCAAATGGATGCCCAGGCCTGCACCCCCTTTTCTGGGAGCCGGATAGATGAGCACGGAGAGACTGCCGTTTAAGCGTTTATCCAGAATCAGGTATTCACCCCTGCAGGGATAAATGGCATACTCCGTAAGCCCCAACATTCTGCAGATCGCGTCGCTGTAAAGGCCTGCGGCATTGATGAGCACTTTGGTTTCAAAAAAACCGCCCTCGGCTGTTTTCACCTGAAAGCCGTTTTCCGTCTTTAAGATGCCCGTTACTTCAGAGCTCAGGTGAAAATTCACACCGTTTTCCCGGGCGTTATCCGCCAGGGCAATGGTTAAACCATAGGGGCAGATAATGCCGGTGGTGGGGGAATGAAGGGCGCGAATGCCGCCGACGCCCGGCTGGATCTGCTGCATCTTCTCCACATCAATAATCTCAAGACCCGGAACGCCATTGGTTTCCCCTTGCGCTTTTAATGCTTCCAGGGTTTCAATGTCCACTTGGTCCTGGGCCACCGTAAGCTTGCCGATATATTGAATCTTGACTTTCAGATCCCGGCAGAGCCCCTTCATGAGCTCGTTTCCCTGAACGTTCAGTTTCGCCCGCATGGTGCCGGGTTTGTAGTGGATGCCGGAGTGAAGGACCCCGCTGTTTCTGGAACTGGTGCCCATACCCACATCCAGTTCCTTTTCAAGGACCCCGACGTTTAACCGGTAACGGGA
>CAYPQJ010000336.1:0-2154 GCA_964412835.1 uncultured Desulfobacteraceae bacterium
TGCCTGAAATTGGCGCCTTGGCTGACACACCTCAAGGCCAGTTCGGGGTTCACTACCTTTGTGCCTGAGATGGCATCCACACCGTAGTCAAAAAGAACAGGGGCGAGGGGTGCCGTATCGCCTAATAAAATTACATAGGCGCCCGGGCTGCAGAGCCCAAGGAGGTGATCCAGGGTGTGGTTTGTTAAGGCCGTCCCCGTGATGGCGACAACGTCGGCCTGGGGAATCAAGGTATCTGCCTCAGTCTCATGGAGATCACCCTCCTGCGGGTTCTTTTCAATAACCCAGACCTCTTTTGATATCTCGCGAACCTTGGGAATGAAGGGAAAGTGACCCACAATCGCTACTTTTTTATCCTTCCCCTTTTCTTTGATCAACTCAGCGGCATTGAGCTCAATACAGGAAGTCTCTTCAATTTCCAACAGGGAGTTGATGGCGGCCATACCGATGGCCGCCTCAAGGATGCTCTGGGAACAGGCTAACTGGGTAAGTTCCCGAATGTCTTTGTCCAATAAAAACCCAGGTTCCTTTATCATAGAAGGTTTCTGTCGGAGAGCATCACGCGGCAGTGTTGCCGCCAGCCCACAGTTTCGGGTGAGTACCCCCGTATGAAAAATCCCCTGGCGTATATCTTTCACAACGGCATCAAAGTTCAATGTGGACATCAAATCATCAAGAATCGTCATGTGTCCTCCAGTTCCATTTAAAGGTGGTTTTTATCCTGATAAGCGTCTGATATCTCTTGATAACGGCTCTTAACGGTCAATTGATTTTACACGTCCGCCCTTGTAACATTTCACCGCAATAGAGGCCCATCGCCTCCTACGGTTGTTATAGTCTGACCCGGCAGAGACTTCGGGCCCTCAGATAGCCTTCAGACAATCCGTTTCGGCCTTCGTTGTTCACCCGGGTCTCGGGACCGTAAGTCCCCATGTGGGTCAATAGCAGCATATCGCCTTTTTCCACAGGGCATGGGTTTTTCAGGTATAAAGTGCCATTCCCCGCATGTTTGCGCTGTGGGATGATTCGGGTCATGATGGTTTTTTCATCATGGGGTCTTGATAAATTGATCACTTGATGGGCGGTTCCATGGATTTCCCCGAACAGGGCATCGCTCATGGGCAGACGGGTTCGAATGTAATGCATCCCTTCGGCTGTACCGCCCGCCAGGGCCTCCACCAGCAGCGCACCCGCATAAGACACCAGGTGAAGAGGCAACTCAAGCCGTAATTCAAGTTGGGGGCAGGCATGGTGGATGGCTTCCAGATAGTTTTCTATCTCCGGAATATCCATTCCGCTCATAGGGGCGTTTGATCCCCCCTTTGCGTCATGGCCCAGAACCAGGGTGGAAATGTTCGGAAATTGCAGGGACAGGGTTTTAAACGGTGCGACTTCATCGCCCATGTCCATGCACACGAAAATATTTTTGTCCTGAAACGTTTTAAGGCAGGCATTCGTGGTACTGTTATCTGCCCTGACCGCCACATGGAGCCCCTGATGCAGGGCAGCCTCGCAGTCCCTCCCATGCTCAGGATCAGACAAAAAGAAAATCCGTTCAGGGGGCAGTTTCGGAAAGTGTTCCCTCAAGTGGTTCACCTCCGCAAGGGAATTGCAGCGGAAATGGACATCCAGATCGATGGCTTTCTGCAGGATTTGTGGATCGAAGTTCAAATGAAAAGGGTAGAAAAGTCCTGCAAGAACGTCCATGGCCGACAGGTCAAAAAAGATCTCGTTCAGCGTCTCCTCATTGTACACATACAGGGGGGCGGCCTTTTCCGCCAGCGCCACCAAATCCTCATTTCGAAGATCCCACCAATGTTTTCGGGTTTGTTCCATTCCTTTTCCGGTTCAGCATTTGAAACGGACGCTTTTTATTCAGCTTTCCAGGATCTTGGCCTGGTCCAGGAGAAGAGATTTGAACCGGTCCAGGGAGACGGGGTAGCCCTGTATGGGGATCCCCATCCAATCGCAGTATTCCAGGAACTCCTCCGGCTTTTCAGCCATGTATTTATCAACGTATCCGATGCCGTCAAGCACGACGGCGCCCCCCGTGTGTTTCGGAAAGTTTTCGTTGGCAATCCCCTTGTCCCATCCTTCAAACACCTGGTGCCGGTATTCCATCCATCCGGGTGTCATCCACCAGACCTTTTCACC
>CAYPQJ010000337.1:0-2030 GCA_964412835.1 uncultured Desulfobacteraceae bacterium
CATTGAGCCTTCCTTCGGAAGAATCGGTGCAGATTGCGCTGAAAACCCAGCAGATGATCGCCTATGAAACCGGCGTGACCGACACGGTCGATCCGCTGGCCGGTTCCTATTACGTTGAAAGTCTGACCCGTGAAATCTATGAGCGGGCCTACGACTATATCCGGAAAATCGATAAAATGGGAGGGGCACCCACCGCTATTGAACAGGGATACATTCAACGGGAGATCCAGGACAGTGCGTACGCCTACCAGCGGGAAATTGAAAAGGACGAACGCATCGTTGTGGGGCTCAACCGCTTTCAAATAGAGGAGGAGAAACCCAAAAATCTGTTGCGGGTGGACCCGGCGGTTCGAACCCAGCAGGTGGAACGTCTCAGAAAGCTGAAAGCGGAGAGAAACGACGAAAGCGTAAAATCTGCTCTGGCGGCACTGGATCAGGGTGCCCGCGGGGACGACAACCTCATGCCCCTGATTATGGAAGCCGTGAGAGGCTATGCCACACTGGGTGAAATCTGCGACGTATTGCGCGGCGTATTCGGCGAATACCAGGCCATTAACACGCTGGGATAATCAGACAGGAGACAAAATAATGGGTAAAGCAAAAAAAATCAGGGTCCTGGCGGCAAAGCCGGGGCTCGATGGTCATGACAGGGGAATCAAGGTGGTGGCATTAGCTCTCATGAATGCGGGCATGGAGGTGGTTTACACGGGTTTGCGGCAAACACCCACACAGATCGTGGAAGCTGCCGTACAGGAAGATGTGGACGTAATTGCCATGAGCATCTTGAGCGGCGCCCATGATTACCTTTTTCCAAAGGTTATGGAACTGTTGAAAGAAAAAGGCGTAAGCGACATGCTGGTCCTGGGAGGGGGCATCATTCCCGACGAGGACATCCCCGCACTCAAGGAAGCCGGCATCACCGAGGTGTTCGGACCGGGTACCACGACGACGGAAATCATCTCGTACATAGAGCATCATGCGACCGTCCGGTAAGTGACGGTTTTGACCCACTTGTAATTCTGCAACCCCCCTGATGGAGGAAACCCGATGGATTTTCATTTAAAAGCACATGTTGACTGTACCGACGGCCGTATCGGCCGCCTGGAAAATATTATCGTCAATCCCCAGGCGGAAAGAATTACGTACCTGGTCATCAAAGAACACGACATTGCAAACACCCTGCGCCTGGTTCCGGAAAAATTTGTGAAAACCGCTGATCGTGATACGGTAGAGCTCAGAATCGACAAAAAAAGGTTTCAGAAAATGAAACATTTCATCCAGGAAGACTATATCCCGTCCAATATAACGCTGTACATGGCCGAGCAGGAGGGTTGGTATGCGGGAATACCCGCGGCCATGTTTGTGGAGCGTGAAGCCATTCCCGCCGGCGGGTTTGCGGTGCACAAGGGCGCAAAGGTCTTTGCCAAAGACGAACGAGTGGGTAAAGTTGACGAGTTCCAGGTGGAAGGAAAAAGCGGTCGCATTACGCACCTTGTTCTGGTGGAAGGCCACCTGTGGGGCAAAAAAGATATTGCGGTACCCGTCAGCCGGATTGACCGTTATGAAGACGGTAATGTATACCTTAAAATCGACAAAGAGCAGGTGGAAAGCCTGCCTGAATTTGATGTGAAAAAAAACGAATGATAAAAAGGTTCCACAGGTTCAATGTTCAGGGTTTTATTGTTTAACCTCTGAGCATTTGAGCCGGCCGTAAGGGAACCTATCAAACGGTCAATAGCATGGTTCTTTCTCCCATTGACCTCATCCATCAGAAAAGATAAACCGGCTCGCGAAGGATCAGTGCAATGCCTTCAGCGGCGGTAGCAGCCAACTGGGGATGGGTTTCCCGCAAAGCCGCCACCTGTCTTAAATGATCCGCGGTTCTCATGATCAAGGAAGCCAGATCCCCCTCGCCCACTGAGACCGTTTCCAGAAGCGTTTCCCAGGTGGCGCCTCTGGCCCACATGAAAAGGACGGCAGCCGGCCAGAACGAAATGGAAGGCGTTTTGAATCCTCGACTATCCTTCAGG
>CAYPQJ010000338.1:0-2007 GCA_964412835.1 uncultured Desulfobacteraceae bacterium
CCAATTTGTCGATTGCTTTTTGATTGATTTTGACCCTGATGTCACTACGAAGGTTTTGGAGCCATTTTCTGCAAAAAGATGCCCGTCTCTGCTGGGAAAACTTCAGCTCTATGTCGTCAATGACCTCCGAAAATGCCTGGAATCCACCGGGACGGCGGGATATGACTTCAAAAATATGGTATCCCGAGGCACCTTTCGTCACCGCGCTGATATCACCGGGCGCCATTGAAAAAAGCGCTTTGTCAAGGGTTTCATCCATGACGCCTTTAGCGATCCAACCCACTTCACCGCCATTTTCAGCCTCCGGGCCCACGGAGTATTTCCGGGCAAGGACAGCCAGGTTCTCACCCGCACGAATTCTTGCACGGAGTTGCCTGGCCTGCTTTCGGGTTGGACAGACAATTTGCCTGAAGTTCACCCTGTCCGGGGTCTTGAAACGATTTGGGCCTGATTCAAAATAGGCCTTGATTTCTTTGTAATCGAGTGGTGCCATGTCATCGGTAACCGATTCGACAACTTTCTCGATGATAAGCTGTTCCTTAAGTCGTTTTTCCCATGCCTCGGGATCCCCGGATTTTCGAAGCAATACCTGTTCAAAACCGGCGTCTGTATATCCTTCCTTGATTTCGCTCAATTGCCTCTGAAACGCTTCTTCTGTGATTTCAATGCCGTGCCGCCTCGCGTATTCCAACATCAGGTATCGGTCTATGATGTGATCAAGCAAGCGAATTTTGATCTCTTTTGCATCCTGGGCCGAAATGGGCAAATCTTCGGCCGCAAAAACCATGTCCTGTTTCAGATCATCCGCTGTGAGCTGTTGATCTCCAATGACCATAACGATCGTGCCAGGGGTCAGCCCAAGGTGGTCGCAACCAGAAATAAAAAACAGGCTGGTGTTCCCCAGAAGCAGGAAAAGGACCGAATAAAAAACGGTTGATTTATTTCTAAAAATAGCCCGATGGTTCATTTGTCTGGTGACGTTTGGTCACAGGAAAAATAAAGTACTGATAAATAAAATCTTCGAACCTTTTAGAGTATCAAGCACGCGGGAAAAAGCAAGCATATTTTTTAATGAAACCATCAAGTCCGGAAAAGCCCGAAATTCAAGGATTGAGCTGAGCCAGGATTTGTTCAACTTTATGAAGATCTTTCGGAAATATGACCGATCCCGTCCGGATCGTGAGCCTATTGTCAGGAAGGAACCGGAATCGGTTGGGGCGTTCATTTGCCAGTTTTACCAGATGTTCCCTGTTCCGGATACCGTCCTCCATAAAAGCAAGCATCAGCTTGTTTTTTCCCATATCCAACTTGTTGATACGAAGCTGCTTCAGGCGCAAACGGATGGACATCAAAGCCAAAAGGTTTTTGACCTCCGGCGGCGGGTTTCCAAAACGGTCATGAATTTCCTGTATCATTTCCTCCAGCTCAGAATTTTCAATCAGCGCGGAAAGACGGCGATAGAGATTTAACCTCACGTCCGTATCCAGTATATAGTCGCCGGGCAGAAATGCGGGGATATTGATATTAATCTCGGGATTCACCTCGTCCTGCCATTGTTCGCCTTTTAATTCCGTGACAGTTCGTTCAATCAGTTTAAGGTAGAGCTCGTATCCCACCGCCGAGATGTGTCCTGACTGGGAAAAACCAAGGATATTGCCCCCTCCCCTGATTTTTAAGTCATGCATGGCAAGGTGCAGCCCGGCACCCAGATTGGAAAAATCCATGAGTGCCTTCAGTCGCTTTTCCGCATCCCTTGTGAGCGAAGAATCCCTGGAGATCAGCAGGTAAGCGTAGGCCTTTTCCCTGGCACGTCCCACTCGGCCCCGCAACTGATAAATCTGGGCCAGGCCCAGACGATCCGCCTCATTGATAATGATGGTATTGGCAGAAGGAATGTCCAGCCCTGATTCAATAATGGTGGTGCAAACAAGGACGTCGATTTCTCTGTTAAGGAATCGCATCATGGTGTTTTCAAGTTCCCTTGGCTTCATCTGGCCGTGGGCCACT
>CAYPQJ010000339.1:0-1992 GCA_964412835.1 uncultured Desulfobacteraceae bacterium
GCCGGATGGCAAATATATATTTGTGTTGACGGACAAAGGAAACATTTCCGTGTTTGACCAAAACGGTGTGCTCCAAAATAAAATCCACGTGGGCGATCAAGTGGATCAAATCAAAATGGATCCACAGGGAAGTCGACTCTTCGTCACCAGTCGCTCGGAAAAAACACTCCGGATCCTTGCCCTGGATTTTTTTGTGGAGATCGACACAGCGGATTCACCCACCAAAGGACCCCGGAATGCACCGGTGGTTTTAGCTGTTTTCAGCGATTTCCAGTGACCTTATTGCGCCAGGCTGAGCCCTGAACTTGAGCAGTTGCTCAAGCAATACCCGAAATCTGTCAAGGTCGTCTTCAAGAATTTTCCGTTAAGTAATCACAAGTTCGCCAAGAAGGCGGCGGCGGCGGCCCTTGCCGCTGAATGTCAGGGAAAATTCTGGGAATTCCATGACGAACTGTTTAAAAATTACAGGAATCTCAACGATAAAAAAATCAATGAAATCGCCCTGAAAGTGGGATTAAATGAAGCGCAGTTCAACACAGACCGTCAGAATCCGGAGACACTGGGAAAAATCAAACGGGACTATGAGGAAGGGCAGACGATCGAGGTAAAAGGCATACCTGCGGTCTTCATGAATGGCAGGCGTATTAATAATCGGGATATCAAGAATCTTGGGGACATGATCAAAAAGCAACTTGAAAAGGCCCGATAACTTTGATTCATGTGCCGGCAAGCGCAATCCCCATTTGCGCGAACTCCGCCACAATGCAGTCCCCCCAACCCTTGTTGGCTTTCGGGTTGGCCGGACTGGGGTGCGTGATTCGGCCCACGGTTACATCAAGCCCCTGTAGTGCCGCCTTGGCCCGATCTGCGGCGAATGCGCCGATCCCCACCACATGGCGGGGTTGAAAATATATTACCGTTTCACGCAATGCCTGATCGCAGGGGGCAAGGAGAGGCTTTCGTTCGGCCACGGGAATCTGGTTCGGCGTCCGGTTCCGGCCGCTTTCCTCAACAAACATGAGGGGGCAGTAATTGGCCACAAAAAAGCGGCTGAAAAAGGTTTCAGGGGTGCCGAACGCGCTTTCAGCCCAGCCCCAGAGCCGCTTCCCACTGACTTCACGCCTTTTGCACAAAAATCCTTCCACTGGCCGTTTGGGATGAAACATCTCGGGCACGCCATGGTGTGGTTGGATGCCCATCCAATCCCTTACGGCGGAGATTTCACCGAACGGGATGCCGGTCTGGACCATACCCCACGGACCCGGATTCATCCCCAACAGAAGCACCTCCTTCGGTTTCCCCCCATATCTCTCGAGATATTCATCATAGGCTGATCTGGCGTATTCGAGGGGGTTGTAGATGTGGGTCACCGGATAGCTGAATTCAAGCGGCGCCAGCGCCTCTAAAAGATCGTCGGTTGTTTTGAACAAATTCTGCATACAGGCTCCTCAACAATCAAAAAGGTTATCTCAAAAATACTGTTTTTTCATCACAATCATTGACATCAGTGTCCTAAACCGGTATTTATAACAGTTAGTTTTAGCTCGTTTTCAACCCACCTCGTTTATAGTATCGACTATTGTCAATTCATTCAAGAAAAGGAGGAAATCATGAAAGCCGTTATATCAAGTCAGTGCATGGGAGATCGGAATTGCAATGATCTTTGTCCGCAGGTGTTTCAATACGATGAAAACGAATTGAAATCAATCGTGAAAGTTGACGAAATCCCGGAACAGTATAAAGAGATTGTCCGGCGCGCTGCCGAGGAATGCGGCGCTGATGCTATTGAGATCATTGAATAAAGGGACCAGCCTCCCTTTTGTCCATTGTTCGGGCATACCCGCATGTTAAGGAGAAAATCATGGCATACGATGGTGGAGGAGACTCAGGCTTTTTCAAGGGCTTCCTGTTCGGCGGCCTTATCGGTGCGGTGGCCGCGCTGCTGCTTGCCCCCAAAACCGGCAGGGAAATGCGCGAAGACATTTCCAGGCG
>CAYPQJ010000340.1:0-1924 GCA_964412835.1 uncultured Desulfobacteraceae bacterium
GGGTATTGTAATTACGGCACGTTTGAGTATGGGGAATATTATCCGCACTGGCTCAGCTATAACAAGGAGCCCAGCGGATGGCCCTTTCTGATCAGTCTTTTTTTTCAGCTTTTCGGTGTGGATGAAGCCTACGCCTTTCTCCTCAACAACCTCCTTTTCAGCATGGGGGTGCTCGTCGCATTTTTTATTACCCGGCATGTGACGGACCGTTTTCTGCCCGCTTTTCTGGCGGGTGTTGCGTATATGCTGGTTCCCCATAACCTCATCTGGTCCAATACGGCGGCGGCTGAACCGTCGGCGGCGGCACTCTCCGGGTTGTGCGTCCTTTCGGTGGTGGTATATCTCAAACACCGTCGAACGCGGCATCTTTTTGTGATGGCCGCCATAATCCCCCTGGCATGTCAGATGCGCCCGGAATCCATGATGGTCATGGGATGGGCGTTTCTGGCGTTCCTGGTTATTTCCCCAAGGGCCTTCGTTGACCGCAGGCTCTGGACCATGGGCTTGGTGACAACCCTTTTCCTCCTGCCCCACTTCCTTCATTTTTATGCGGTCAGCGGTCATTCCTGGGGTGCCCAGGGGAGCAAGTTCTCCCTTGAGTTTCTGCTGCACAACCTTCATACCAACGGCATATATTATTTGAACGACACCTTCTTCCCCGTCCTGGTGACGGTTTTTGCACTGATGGGTCTTTTCTGTGCTCAAAATAGAAAATGGCAGTGGCTCATGTTTTTCTGGTTTCTGCCGTTCTGGGGGATTTTTCTCTTCTTTTATGCGGGCAGTTACACCTATGGGGCCGATGTGCGATTTGCCCTGCTGTCCTTCATGCCCATTGCCATACTGGCGGGTATGGGCGGCGGCTGGATCGGACACAAGCTCATGAATGGTGGAGGGTCGCCTGCAACCGCTGAAGAAACACTATCTGACAACGGCAAAGTCTTGAAATGGACTATGGGGAAAAAAGCGCTGGTTTCCGGCTTTTTGCTCCTGATCCTTGCTTTTTCCTTTCTCAAATTCATCCCCCTGGTTCGCAGGGTGGGGCAGGAAGCGTGGGGATCCAGGCATGATCACCAATACGCCAGAATGTTTGTGGATATGCTGCCGGAGCGATCCATCGTGTTGACCCAGAACCCTACCATGTTCCTCCTGTGGCGGCAAAATGCCATTCAGACCTATGCGGGCATCAACAATCCGGATCTCATCAAGACCCTCTTTGAGAGATACCAGGGTCACGTCTATTTTCACCACAATTACTGGTGCAACACGAAGAATAAGCGGAATATCAGGCTGTGTCAGGATATCAGGGACCGGTACGAATTGGAAAAGATTGCAGAGGAAACGGAACAAGATTATCGATATGGAATTTTCAAGATGAAATCCAAGGATTCCCCTTGACTTTTGGGCGGGAATATTTTAGTGATTAATTAGTTTATTCACTTTTCACTTTTCACTTTTCACTCGTCACCGGGTTTTAAAAGATGCGAACGATACATCTTAAATATTTTGTCCTAATCCTTGGACTTCTCCTAGCCTCCCAGGCTCACGCCGCCAAACAGATCGCCAAAGTATCGAATTTCAGCGGCGATGTTGTCATCAAGTCGGATGCCCGATTTACGAAGATCAGCCGAGTGGGACAGCCGTTAAACGCGAGAGACTTTATTCAGACCCGGGATGGCCAAGTTGATGTGGTGTTTGAGGACGGGGCTGTTATGAAGGTGCGGCCCTACACCAACGCGTCTGTGAGCGAAAAGGATGAGGAGCCCGGGTTTTTGATCAAGTCCAAAAAGGCGGTGAGACGCATCACCTGCTTTGTGGGGGAATTACGCTTTAAGAGCGGCGGGTCAAATCGGAAGAATTATCTACAGATGCTCAGGATGATGCGGCAGATGCTCAGAAAGACGCATTAGAGGCGGCCAAGGATGTC
>CAYPQJ010000341.1:0-1905 GCA_964412835.1 uncultured Desulfobacteraceae bacterium
CTGTGGGGTCACCAATGAGGTTTTGAGCAGCGATTCCGTAACGGAGACCACTTCATGAGGGTCATTCACCACTTTGACGCCGCCGCCTTTCCCGCGTCCCCCGGCATGCACCTGGGCCTTGACGACCCATGGCGGCCCGGCGATAATCTGACTTGCCTTGGTGGCTTCGTCAGGCGAGGTTACCACCTGACCTTCCGGTACCGGAACGCCAGCCTGCCTGAGAATGTCTTTTGCCTGATATTCATGAATTTTCATTCTATAACCTTCTGTTAATGTTGATGAATGGTTGTAAAGCAAAGACCTTAAACCTTTAACCTAACACCTTAAACCTATAACGGACAATTCCCGTGCCGCCTTTCGGGAATGGTTTCCCGTTTGTTTTTGAGCATGTTGAGCGCTTTGATCAATCGGGGCCGGGTGTTTTCCGGAAAAATGATTTGATCGATGTAACCCAGTTCTGCGGCCTTGAAAGGGCTGGCGAAGTTGCTTCGATAATCATCAACCAACTCCTTTCTCCTGGCTTCCGGATCGTCAGCTTCGGCAAGCTCCTTTCTGAAGATGATATTGACGGCGCCCTCAGGCCCCATGACAGCGATTTCGGCGGTGGGGTAGGCATAGTTGATGTCGCCCCCGTGATGCTTGCTGCTCATGACGTCATAGGCGCCACCGTAGGCCTTCCGGGTCACCACCGTGATTTTCGGCACGGTGGCTTCACAGTAGGCATAAATGATTTTGGCCCCGTGTTTAATAATACCACCGTGTTCCTGGCCGACGCCCGGCAGAAACCCCGGCACATCCACGAAGGTGATCAGCGGAATGTTGAAGGCATCACAGGTTCGCACAAACCGCGCACATTTCATGGAGGCGTCGATGTTCAGGCATCCTGCCATGTACTTTGGCTGGTTCGCCACAATTCCCACGGGCATGCCGTTTAAACGACCGAACCCGATGACCATGTTCTGCGCATAATGGCGCTGGATTTCCATAAATTCGTTATGGTCCAGAACCGATTCGATAATGTCCCTGATATCGTAGGGAATCCTGGGATTTTTGGGTACCACATTGTTTAACTCCGGATCAGTGCGCATGGGGTCATCAGTGCAGGGGATTTCGGGGGGCCTCTCACGATAACTCTGCGGCATGTAGGCCAGGATTTGTTTGACCCGATCCAGGGCCGCCTCATCGGAATCCTCAGCGAAATGGGCCACGCCGCTTTTGGTGTTGTGGGCCATGGCGCCCCCCAGGGCTTCGGCGGTGACTTCCTCGCTGGTGACGGTTTTAATGACCTGGGGTCCGGTGACGAACATATTACTGGTCTTTTTGACCATGATTGTAAAATCCGTGATGGCCGGTGAATAGACGGCCCCGCCGGCACAGGGGCCCATAATCACCGATATCTGGGGAATGACGCCCGAAGACCACACATTCCGTTTGAAGATTTCACCGTAACTGCCCAGGCTGACGACCCCTTCCTGAATCCTGGCGCCCCCCGAATCGTTCAACCCGATGACCGGAGCGCCGTTTTTGAGCGCCAGGTCCATGATTTTGCAGACCTTCTCGCCGAAAGGGCCGCTCAAGGACCCGCCGAAGACCGTAAAATCCTGAGAAAAGATGAAGACAGACCGGCCGTTGATGGTGCCATATCCCGTGACAACGCCATCACCCGGAATTTTCTGTTTCTCCATACCGAAATCCTGACAGCGATGGACCACGAACTTGTCGATTTCCTGAAAGCTGTCCTCGTCCAGAAGATAATCAATGCGTTCCCTGGCGGTCAGTTTTCCCTTGGCGTGCTGTGAATCGATCCTTTTCTGACCTCCGCCCAGGTTCGCCTCACGGTTTCTCCTCTCAAGTTCACTGATTTTTGCTTCTATATCCATTTTGGTCTCCTTGGGGTTATGATAT
>CAYPQJ010000342.1:0-1859 GCA_964412835.1 uncultured Desulfobacteraceae bacterium
CGCGCAAGGAGGCTTATGTGAAGGCCTTGGGCAAGGGTTTGCGGTTTCCTCTGGATCAGTTCGATGTTTCCCTGAAGCCCGGGGATCAAAATGCTCTGCTTGGCGTGGAAGGCGCACCGGAAGAAACGAAACGCTGGTTACTGCGGGATATCGATCTGGGTCCGGGCTTCCGGGCGGCTTTGGCGGTGAAGATGACGAATCCATCTTCCGGTAAAGATATTTTAACCCGATTCAGGCAATATCACCAGTGAAAACCATGGGGATGAGTATGGTGGAAGGGTTACTTCTGAAATAGCCCATATTTCACAATGGCGTAAACGGCTGTTAAGCCGTCTTTCCAGCCGATTTTTTTTCCTTCCTCGTAAGTCCTGCCGTAATAGGAGATGCCGACTTCGTATACCCGACATTTTGTTTTGGCGATTTTGGCGGTCAATTCGGGTTCGATGCCGAAGCGGTTTTGTTCGAGGGTAATATCCTTAATGATGTCCGTCCTGAAAACTTTGTAACAGGTTTCCATATCCGTCAGGTTCAGGTTGGTGAACATGTTGGAAAGAAGTGTGAGCAACCGGTTGCCCACGTAATGCCAGAACAGGTGAACCCTGTGGGGACCGCCGCCCATGAATCGGGAACCATAAACCACATCGGCCTTTCCATCTAAAATGGGTCCCAGCAGCTTGGGGTACTCCATGGGGTCATATTCCAGATCGGCATCCTGGATTATCACGATGTCACCGGTGACATGGTGAAGACCGGACCTTATGGCCGCGCCCTTTCCCATATTCCCGTCATGATAAACGGCTTTGGCGACCTTTTCCCCCAGCTTTTCACGGATCAGTTCCGTTGTGCCGTCACTGGAAGCGTCATCCACCAGGATAATTTCCTTATCTTCCACGGGGGAATCCATGACACGTTGAAGCAGTGAGGGCAGGTGGGCTTTTTCATTATAGCAGGGGATGATAATGGATAGCTTCATGAGAGATTGTCTCCGAATAAGGCTTTCATTTCCAGCGCCAGGTGATCAAGCTTGCGATTATTTTTGCGCATTTAAGGCGTAAAGGCAAGCTGAACGTGGCAATCAATTTTTTGGCCTTGACGGGTGCCCTTTGAAATTCGATAATACCCCGTGAATTTTGAGAAAATATTACCGGTTTTTTGAAAACTTATGGAGGTTTGTTTATGATGCATCAAAAAACGATGGATCCTGAGCTTTTGAATATGGTTCTGGATACCATTGATAAATTAGAAAAAGAAAAGCTTTCCGTTGACACAAAACTCGAAATGGATCGCCTGGGAACTTTTCCAACCGAGTTGATCCGGTTTATGCTGGGTCCGGATATCGCGCTCCACCTCATTTTTATTCCGGAAGAATACGGGGGCCTGGGCGCAGGCGCCACGGAAATTGCCATCGTCAGCGAGCGGATGGCCAAGATGGACCTGGCGGTGGCCACCTCTTTTCTGGCGATCTGCCTGGGAATGGACCCCATTCGGGTGGGCTCCACACCGGAACAGAAAGAAAAGTATATCGGAAAGATTGCCGATGAAGGGTTGGTGGTTGCTTACGGCGTTACAGAGCCTGAGGCGGGCAGCAATGTTCAGTCGCTCAAGACCAAGGCGGTACGTGTTCCGGATGAAACAGGCCAGGTGAAAGGATACCGGATCAACGGCCAGAAACAATTCATCACCAACGGCGGTGTGGCACAACTTTACACCATTTTGGCCGATGCGCCGGACGGCCCCTCTTTCTTCATCGTTCCGGGCGGTGCCGAAGGCCTGGTACCCGGCAAACATGAGGATAAGCATGGGATTCGTGCTTCGGATACCTGCCCCCTGTCCCTGGAAGATCTCTATGTCCCCGTGGA
>CAYPQJ010000343.1:0-1841 GCA_964412835.1 uncultured Desulfobacteraceae bacterium
CGATGGCCAGGATGGCCTTTCGAATGTCATTTCCACTGTTGCTGATCAGGGTGAACTGAAACGGTTTGCCGTCCTTTTCCAGCCAGCCGGCCTTATTCCGTTGGTAACCGGCTTCCTGAAGCAGTTTCAACGCCCCTTCCGGATCGTAAGGGAGCGGCGGAATCTTGTGGTCATAGTAGTCGGTCTGCTTCACAAAAGGACCGGTGATGTCCTCACCCTGCCCATAGAGCACATAATCGATAATCTTGGTTACATCAATGGCCATCCCCAGGGCCTTTCGCACCCTTACATCGTCAAAGGGCGGTCTGCGCATGTTGTAGCCAATATAGGAATAGCCAAAGGACGTTCCTGAAAAACTCTGAAACCGAGGGTCCGCCTTCAGGCGTTTGACCTGGTGGGGCTGCACATTATAAGCATCAAGGGTTCCGGCATAGAATTCCATCTCCTGGGTCAGGAGATCAGGTATGATGCGCATCACATAACGTCTGTAGTTGGGAGGACCTTCCCAATAATCCCCAAAAGCGTTGAGGCTGATAAACTGGTCCGACTTCCATTCTCGAAAGGTGAATGGGCCGCAACCGATGGGTTGCCGGTTGAAGCGGCTTTGGCGAATGGAAAAGGTTTCGGGCGCTTTACCGAGTGCCAAAGCCTCCTTTTTGAGCGTCACGGGATTCAGCAGGTGTTCGGGCAGAATACCCATGCCCCAGGTTCCTACGGCGGGAGAATAGAGCCTTTTATAAACAATTTTAATTTTCAAAGGGCCAAGCACTTCCACCGACTTTACGGGCTCGTAATCGGAAACCCGTGGGGAAAGATTTTTGGGATTCATGATGGCTTCATAGGTAAATCGCACATCGTTTGCGTCAAATGGGTGTCCGTCATGGAATTTTACATGGGGGCGGAGGTGAAAGATCAGCACGGGGTTATGTTCCGTTGGGGGCAGAATCTCTTTCGCCCAGGTTGACAGGATTTTTTCATCCACGGGGGATTCGGATTTCACATATTCCATGGGGTCGAAGGCGGAAAAATAATCACCGCCGAGGATGACGGAAAGATATGTAAAAAGATCCTGATCCACTTCCGAAAGAACCAGTTTGATGCGCGCGGGGGCGGTCACCCGTATCTTTACGGTATCCGCTTTTTGTCCGGTTTCCGTGGGTTTCAGTGTCCTGGTGACCACCGAATCCTCAGGGGGCAGCGGGATGATGGATTGAATTCGACACAGAGATTCTCTGACTTTCACGGGATAAGTTCCGCTGTTTTTTTTCGCAGATTCCAGAAAACGGGCCAGTGCCGAAGCGTTCGGCGCTTCTTTGCGGGATATTTTCGCATGTTTGTTCACTTGGAAATAGGCTTCCTCGAAAACGTCCCATGAAGTGGCCAATCGGCCCCGGAGCCGGAGTTCCTCATCGTAATCCAGCAATCCTTCAAACACCAGAGACTCAATCTGGCTGCTGCTGGTATTGGCCGAAAGGATCGGGTTCAACAGGGTTGCGTCTCCCAGGGATGCCGTGACATATTCATGCAGGCGGTTGGGGTTTCCCTTGGTCTGCTCCTCATAGGTGGGGACCCACAGGTAAGACTGGAGTAAAAAAAAAATGATAATGGTGGGTACAAGAATCAGAAAACGTTTGGTGGTCATGGAGAATCAACAGGTGGTGCAAACGGGTTAAGAACATCGCTAACTTGTCGGTTTCATGTATAATTCATTACAGTAACCCGAAGATAGAAAATTGCGTGTACTACGTCAAGAAAAAAGGATAGGATTCATGCGTCTTCAAACCAAAAGGAGGTTTTGGTAAATGAAATCAACGTCGTATAATTTAATCATGTCGGCGCTT
>CAYPQJ010000344.1:0-1814 GCA_964412835.1 uncultured Desulfobacteraceae bacterium
ACAGCATCTGTGCGAAATGAAGCACCACCCGGCGATTCAGTCTTCTCAGCTGTTTTTCCGACAACTGGTCGCCAAAAACCATTCGCAGACCGTTTAAAGACGACTTCATGGGGCCCACCGCTGCAATCCCTAAGAATCGCCCCAGCATACGGCCCAGGAACTGTCCCACGCGGATGGGAATAAGCCCTAGAATGGCAACCAGTGAATTGAGCATATGGGATATGGCAGCCAAGAATATTTCATTTTTTTCTATACGCATTCTCGATCATCCTGAAAACCCCTTCCTGCCCCGGCAGAAAGGAAAATTGAATACACAAATATGCGATTTCCGAACATTCAGGCCAGATGGACCCTATTCGCATCCAGTCCTTTTCCGTGGTCAGAATGTATTGAGCGTCTGTCTGCGATTTCATGCGAATGAGGCGGTCAAGATCATCCTTTTTGTAAGCATAATGGTCTTTAAACCCACAAAAAGCGACCACTTCGGCGCCCAATGACACCAACGTCTCTTGAAAAGACTCGGGGTCACCGATTCCGGCGAAAGCGACCACACGCTTTTCATTCAATACATGGGGAGAATCAACCTGGTCCAAAAGGGGAAAAACCACCCTGTCCGGCGCGTGATCCGCACAGAAAGCAGGTGTATTCGGATAGTTTTCTTTCAAAAAAACCAACGTGCGGTCTCCGCCATCATGCTTAAAGCGTGTCAGGATAAAGGCGTCCGCCCGTGCCAATTGATCCATCGGCTCCCTCAACGGCCCCCGGGGAAGAAGATGTCCATTGCCAAAAGGGTGCACTGCATCCATCAGCACCAGGTTCAAATCCCGCGCCAACTGTATATGCTGAAACCCGTCATCAATAATAAAAAAATCAGATCCGAATTTTTGATGGGCGTACATCCCTGCCAGATACCGCTCTTTGGACAATACCACGGAACTCCTGGAAACCTTACGGGCCAACAGTACCGGTTCATCTCCGGCCAAACGGGAATCCGCCAGTATCCGCTGTCCGTCGGACACCTCCAGGACACGACTTTTGTACTGCCCTCCATATCCCCTCGAAATGATGCATACCTCAATTTTTTCAGACAACGCCCATTTCGCCAGCGCAGCAACCGCCGGTGTTTTGCCCGTACCGCCAACGGTAAGATTCCCCACACTCACCACAAACCCCGGCAAACTTTTTTTCTTTAAGATCCCCAGGCCATATGCAGCATACCGAAGCTTCTGTATGAAACCATACAACCATGAAAAAAACGCCAACGCAGGCGTATAAAACTTGAGGGACTTCTCCCGGTGAATGGATGACCAGTCTGTCCTGTGCAGAAATCTTCCCATCGGCCGACGCGATTCATCCCCCTACCATATTTTGGGCAACATAGCCCACGACCCGCCCCAAAGCGCCCCGGTTTTCAACCACAAACGCCTTCGCTCTGTCCCCCATGCGCCCGCGCAATCCCGGGTCCGACAAAAGACGTTCCATGACATCATGAAGTTCCGTGCCATTCTGAACCCGCAGCGCCCCGCCGGCCTTCAGAATCGATTCCGACATAAATTCAAAATTGTGGGTATGGGGTCCAAACAGGACCGGAATACCAAAAGCTGCGGGTTCCAACAGGTTATGTCCCCCGATGGGAACAAAGCTTCCGCCCACAAAGGCCACACTGCCCAGGGCATAGACATGTCCCAATTCACCCACCGTATTCAGAACCAGAACATCATAGGGATGGCTTTTTTTTGCAACCGTTGTTCTCAAAGCCACCGCCATGCCTTGATTGCTGGTCATGCTCGAAATCTCGCGGGATCTGCCCACAT
>CAYPQJ010000345.1:0-1807 GCA_964412835.1 uncultured Desulfobacteraceae bacterium
CTTTCCGGCGCCATGGAACCCAAACCACCGATCATGATACCCAGTGAACCGAAATTGGCAAAGCCGCACATGGCATAAATCATGATCAGACGGCTCCTTTCACACAATGCCCCCTGGGGCAATTCCGCGAGATTGAGATAGGCCAGCAATTCGTTCAACACGGTTTTAATTCCCATCAACCCTCCCGCGGTAACAATCTCCGGTCCCGGGATCCCCATGAGCCAGGCGACGGGCGCCATGATATAACCCACAAGCCGCTCGAACGTCACCGGTTTACCGAATATTTCCGGCAGGAACGCCAGAACGAGATTCAGCAAATGGACCAGGGCCACAAAAACAACCAGCATGGCGATAATATTGATCAGGAGCTTGATACCACCCAGAACGCCATTGGTAATGGCATCCATGGCGCTCCGTGCTCCCCTTGGTACGGCAAGGGCTTCCCCGGACGAATCGGATATCTCGGGAACCATGAGTTTAGATATGGCAATAGCCGCCGGGGCGCTGACAATGGATGCCACCAACAGGTGCCCCATAATACCGGGGACCACCGGCTGAAGTATGGAAGCGTACAAGACCATCACCGTACCCGCAATCGTAGCCATGCCGCACACCATAATGGTAAAGAGTTCGCTCCTGGAAATCTTCGAAAGATAGGGTCTGACAAACAGCGGCGCCTCCACCATGCCGATAAAGACATTGGCCGCGGCGCCGAGGCCTTCCACACCGCCGATTCCCATAACCCGCCTCAGAATCCACGCAAAACCATTGACTACCCAGGGGATGATACGCCAATAAAAAAAGAGGGACGTCAAAGCGCTGATCACCAGTACCAGTGGCAACCCCCGAAAGGCAAGCACATAGCTGAAAGCGGGATTTTTCTCGTCAAAAGGGAGGGGACCGCCTCCCAGATAACCAAACACAAAACCGGTTCCCGCCTGGGTGGACTCCTCAATAGCCCGTACACCTTTATTCAACCAACCAAAAACCTCCCGGCTTCCCGGAAATTTCAGTAACAGCAGGGCCAGGCACACCTGCAACAACAAACCGGGAATCAGGGTTCTGAAATTGATATTCTTTCGACCCTCTGAAAAGAGCCAGGCCAGAAAGGGCAGCATGAGAAAGCCCAGAAAACTTTGTAATTGATTCAATTTTTCTCTCGCAGAAGAAACGGGATACGAAGGGTGTTCCGCCTCAAAGGGCGTTGCCGATAGTAGCAAAATCTCGGTTTTGGGGTCAATCAAATAGATGGACCGAACCCTTGGGGCTCACTTCAGACATTTTTTCACAAAAGTATTGACATATTTATCTTATTTTAAGATGCTCTCCGAGATAGCGTATCTCACCGTAAACATGCTAACAGTTAATCGTTTCTTGAAAGGAGAATGAACCAATGGCAAAAACCCTCACGGAAATGGTGGTGGAATTGGCAACCGCCCAGGCGTCTCACTCAAGTATGTCAGCCGAAGAGATGGAAAGCTTCCTGACAAAAACTTTTCAGACGTTGAAGGACCTCAAGAGTCTGGAAGAGGGAGATGTGGCCGGCATCGAGGAACCCGCTGAACCCGCACTGGATCCCAAGAAATCGATTCTGAAAAACAAGGTTATATGCCTTGAATGTGGACGGGAATTCAAGATTCTGACCAGCAAACATCTTCTAAAAGAACACGGTCTGGATTCAAAGGAATACCGTAAGAAATACGGCTTCTCATCCCGGCAATCCCTGGCCGCCAAGTCCCTGTCAGCAGAACGAAGCGCCACCGCCAAAAAGCACAAACTCGGTGAGAAACTCCAGGCCAGTAAAAAG
>CAYPQJ010000346.1:0-1806 GCA_964412835.1 uncultured Desulfobacteraceae bacterium
TTCCCAACCCGCCATGGAGCCTTTCCGCTGCGTTTGCAGGCCATGGCTTCCAGATATCGAAAAGCCGAAACAGAAGAAAACCGGCCAGCAGCGTTCCCCATGATAGAGGAATCCACAGTATGGTCAGAAGAAAACCGACCACCTCATCAATCACCACTTCCGATGGGTCCACCTTTTTTAGCAGGGTGTGGACCACCTGTGAGGCCCAGATGGCGATCAGGGTCATGATCATCAAGATCAGGGCACTGGACAAGGGCGAAAAAATCCCTGACAATGCCACCAGGGGCGCGGCTGCCAGGGTGCCGAACGTTCCCGATGCAAAAGGCATTAGTCCGGAGCCAAACCATGTGCCCAGGATCAGAGCTGTTTTGCCGTAAATGCCGGTCTGCCTGAAAACGGCAGTGATCCCAAAATGTTCAGATTCGGCTTCCGGCATTTCATCCTTTACTGTTCAGGCTCTCTATCCACTGATAGATGTCTCGCAGCGGAATATTATTCTTCAACGCAATTTCCCTGCAGACGTCATATTCCGGTACCAGGCGGGAGGATTTTTCCCGAACCACGCGTTTGACGGTTATTTTCCCCCACGGACTTTCTACCGCCTCCTGGTTTCTTTCAAGAACCATGCGCCGGCTGTAACGAAAGCGGATGCCCAGGGTGGTGGTTTCCTGAACCATGATTTCCATAAGAGGGTCTTTCTGCTCCGGTCTTCCAATTACCTGAACCTGTACTCCGGGGCGGTTTTTTTTCATCTGGGCGGGTAAAAAAACCACATCCAGAGCACCCGCACGAAACAGCCGTTCCATGAGGTAACCCAAGCCTTCCGGGCGCATATCGTCCAGGTTCGTTTCAAGAACCACCACCGTATCCGTCTGCTCTCCATGTTCTTCATGACCGATGATGATGCGAAGCAGATTGGGACGATCCGGCAATTCCCGGGAACCGACCCCGTAACCGACATTTTGAACCACCATGGGAGGCATGGGACCAAAGGATGCGGCCAACCCGGTGGCAAGCGCCGCCCCTGTGGGCGTGACCATTTCCTGTGGAACGCCCGAATTCAATACCGGGACTCCTTTCAGAAGTGCCAGGGTGGCCGGCGCGGGAACCGGAATCCTGCCGTGGGCCGTTTTGACAAAGCCCGATCCCAGGGGAAGGGGGGACACCATTAGACGTTTGATCCCCAGGATTTCGAGGGCGTACACGGTCCCCACAATGTCGATGATGGAATCAACGGCGCTCACCTCATGGAAGTGAACCTGATCAGGGGGCAGGTTGTGGATATGACCTTCCACCCAGGCCAGGGCTTCAAAAATCGCCTTTGATTTTTTCTTGACGGGATCTGTCAGGTTGCCCTGGTCTATGACCTCGCTTATGGCTTTCAGGTCTCTATTTTTGCGCCCATGTTTTTTATGCCCATGCACTTTATTATAACCTTCATCCAGATGGACCACAAAACGCGTGCCCGAGATCTGGTTTCGCGTCTCTCGCCTTAACTCAAGTTCGTAGCCATGAAAAGGGAGGGTCTGAAGGCATTGTTTCAGTTGGTCAAAGGAAAGCCCCGCGTCCAGAAGGGACCCCAAAAACATATCCCCGCTTAAACCGGAGAAGCAGTCCAGATAGGCTGTTTTCATAAATCACTCAAAAAGTGTAAGACCAGAACCACAAAAAGCCCTGCCCGGCAGGGCAGGGCTTTTTGATGGCGAAATACGGGTTACTACAATGCCTCGGCAATCAGCTCGGAGACGTCTTTGATCTCGATCTCGTCTTCCTTGTTGACGGTCTTTCGGCTGTCTTCCAGCATGG
>CAYPQJ010000347.1:0-1721 GCA_964412835.1 uncultured Desulfobacteraceae bacterium
CGCTTACCCGCTTCTGCCCCAGCAACCGCGCGGACAACCACTCATCCGCTTTTGGATCCCTCAGACCCTTCTGCGCCATCTTCTCTCGAACAACCAGGGCCTGGTCCAGTCGGCCCCTGCCGATAAGCCACTTCATATAGACCGGAAGATTCCGGTCTTCAAACCGTTTGTCAACACCCTCCGGCTCCCCGGCCAGAAGCATATCCCCCAATTGAAGGGCATCGGTTGTGTGCCGGTTATTTTCAATCATTCGATTGAGGTTTTCCCATACCACAGGATATACTTCCAAATCAAGTGCCAGCAGGGTTTCATACCATGTCCAGCGAAGGGTGTTTTTCCCCAGCCCATGAACATAATCGAGAATCTCCCGAGCCGTCTCCCGATTCCCGATCGATTTTTCAGCTTCCGCCAACTGCAACCACCCTTTCCCGTTCAGGGGATCCCGACTCACGCCATTTCGAAAGAGCAAAATGGCCCCTGAAACATCCTGCCGGCCCAAGGCTTCCGATCCCAGACGCACCAACGCACCCGGAAAATCCGCCAGGGTCGACGCCATCTCCGGGATATAAGATCTGGAAGCCACAAGACGACTCTCCAATCCCCATCTGAGCATGCAGAAGGCCAGCCACAACAGCAATCCGCTGATGACGATTTTTCCGGTCACCCGGCTCATTGTGCCAAGTTTCAACGCCATTTGAACCATCGCCTCCGGGGTTTTTTGTTACTAACCGCTTTCAATGGAGAAAGATTTTCCAGCGGCTCCCCAGCCCAGACACGTCCCGGGTTCTCATCAATCAGAAGCCGCGTGCGATCCTCACCCAGCCGTTCGGTAAGGGCCCGCTTAGTCCGATTCAGCTTTTCCCCGGTGATATCCTCCGGCCGGTGACCGTCCGTGGCCAGACAATGGGCCAACCCCCCTTCCAGAAAAGACCAGGCTGTCTCCCGCACACTTTGTCCGTAACGTCCAAAAAGGCTCTTCCAGTTGATCTGGATGCCCACCCCCATATCCACCATCTCACGGATCACTTCGGGCTCCCTGGCCAGATGGCTGCACCGCTCCGGGTGGGCGATCAAAACCCTGTGCCCCACCGCCGATATCTCAAAAAGAATCTGCTCCCATCCCACGGGCAGCTGCTGAAAGGGCGGTTCCACCAGCACATAAGCGCCCCCATTCAACGTCAGCACCTCTCCCGTCTGAATGAGCTTGGAAATCCCCATGGTCATGGCCACTTCCATCCCCGGGACCACCTCCAGAGAAATGCCACGCTTCGCCAGGTCCTTACGAAAACCCGCCACCCATTTCAAAACCTTCTCCGCCGACGGCTGCCACGCACTCCCAAGCACCCAGTGGGGCGTGGCCACCACCCTTGAAAACCCCGCTTTTACATAAACCTCCGCCATCTCAAGCGATTCCTCAAGCTTCTCCGGACCATCGTCGAGATTTGGGAGTATGTGGATGTGCAAATCAATCATATTTCATAGGCTGATCTTCAGGGTTTCAACTTGACATAGTTTACACCACAAAATCACTAAAAAATCAAAGAAAATTTTCAAAAAAGGAGGGATGATCACTGGCCGGCTATATTGTCAATCTGAAGCAGTTAATTCCTGATACGAGGCCCCGAGCTTCTTTCGTGTCGGCATTTCCTTGAATACTCAGGACACCCTTTTTCTCCTTCACAACGATTTTTGCGGCAGATAGCAAATCATAAAAATGAGAT
>CAYPQJ010000348.1:0-1716 GCA_964412835.1 uncultured Desulfobacteraceae bacterium
TGATTTCATGCGAGGAACTGGCACAGGGATTTGGGGAGTGGTTTGACCGGGATATCGAGAAGCTCGCTTTTCGTTTAGAGCTTAAAGAATCCAAAGGCCAAGAAATGATCTTATGGCACGGCCTGGTTGACGGTCAACCGGCAACGCTTACTGATGAGCCCCATGCCGGTTCTTGGCTGAAGTTCAAGGTTGGCCTGTTCGGCATACTGCCCATTGAATCGCAATTATAAACAGATGGACATGCAACAGATCACCGTGAGAATGGATTAATAGAGATAACAATAAAGATGTGAGCGTGAAAGAATTTTCCACACAAAAAAAGGGGCTTCACCATGTATTTGGGATTTAAAAGAATCTGTTCAGGGATGTTCTTTGGGATTTCGTTGCTTTTTCTAATGTTCGCCTGCAGCCAGGAAGTACCCAAACCCATTGAACGGATCCGGGCGATCAAAACCATTACCATTGCCGAAAAAACCTCAGGTCCGATCAGAAAATTTTCAGGGGTGGTGGAGGCCGTCGACAGTTCCAACCTCGCCTTTGAGGTATCCGGAAACGTGAATGAAGTGCGCGTCAAAGTGGGCGACCGAGTAAAAAAAGGGCAGGCCATCGCCGTTCTCAATGAGAGAACATTTCAGTTGGACGTTCAGGCTGCCGAGGCGGGAGTAGAGCGCGCCAAAGTCCAATTGGCCGACAAAAAAAACGACCTGGACCGTTTCCAGAGGATCTCCAAAATGGACGCGGGCGCCGTGAGCCAGTCTTCCCTCGATAAATCAAAGGCCGCTTATGACAGCGCGCTCAAAAACGTCAAATATACGCGTTCCCAGGTCAAGTTGGCAAAACGCGATCTCGAAAAAACAATGTTGAAGGCCCCTTTCAACGGCATCATCGGCGAAAAATATGTGGATCCCTTCCAAGAAGTCAAACGTGGGGAGCGCCTGTTCATCCTTTTTTCAGAGAAAGCCATGGAGGTGGCCGTTCAGATTCCCGAGACGACCATTGGCGACATTCATATGGACCTCCCTGCCGAGATTCGATTCCCCACCGTGCCTGATCGCAAATACAAAGGCATCGTAAGTGAGATCAGTTCCGTTGCCGGAACGGCGAATGCCTTTCCCATCAAAGTAGTCGTAGAGGATGCCGGGAACACCATACGTCCCGGGATGACAGCTGAAGTCATACTGATGCTCTCCCATAAGGATCGAGAATCCGGTTATCTGGTCCCCCTTTCCGCTGTTACCAAAGGGGGCGACAAATCCGATTTTTATGTTTTTATCTTTGATAAAGAAACCTCCACAGTCAAAAAAACGCCCGTCAAAGGCGCAGGTGTCAGAGGTAATCGGGTGGGTGTCACCGAAGGGGTCAAAGCGGGGGACATTATCGCCGTGGCAGGCGTAACATTTCTGGAAGACGGCCAAAAGGTCAAACTGATGAAAGGGAATTAGGAGGTCTTCCATTATGTCCTTCATTACTCGTTTTGCACTGGATAATGCGCGGCTCACTATGGTGTTCATCGCCATGGTGATTCTCATAGGCCTCAGTCAGTTCTTTCATTTCCCCCGCCAGGAAGATCCCCCCATCACCATTCGCGAGGTGGTGGTTGTGGCGTTTTATCCCGGCATGAAACCGGCTGACGTGGAAGAACTCATCACCCGAAAGCTGGAAGCGCAAATCCGTACCCTTCCGGAAATCAATGACATCTGGTCCGATTCCAAATCC
>CAYPQJ010000349.1:0-1713 GCA_964412835.1 uncultured Desulfobacteraceae bacterium
TATCTTTTCTTTTTGTTGCATGAAAACGAAAGCTTGTGTTATAGACCCTTGCGTTTTGGGTGTCGAAGGGTAGATCCGGACGAGGGAGAGGTTGAACCATGCCTGCACGGAATCACCAAATTTTCGTAAATACCACTGGCGGAACGGATATCGTTGATATTACGTCAAAAGTTGAAAGTGAGGTCGAAAAAGCGCGGGTGACAGACGGGGCGGTGACCCTTTTTGTGCCGGGTTCCACCGGTGCATTGACCACCATTGAATTTGAAAGCGGTGTGGTCAACGATCTGAAAAAAGCCATTGAAAGGATGGCGCCCAAAGGTATCACCTACGAACACAATGAACGTTGGGGAGACGGAAACGGTTATTCCCACGTTCGTGCGGCTATTTTCGGAGCCTCATTGCATATTCCCATTGTGGGCGGCAATCTGACGCTCGGAACGTGGCAGCAGATTGTTCTCCTTGATTTTGACAACAGACCCCGTAAAAGACGGATTGAGGTTCAAATATTTGAATAAATCATCTTCCAGGAAAAAAATGCCATCCATCAGCAAGAAGATCAGTTTTCCGGATAATGAACTGATGCGGGCACTGTGTGGGGAGCAAAATGCGCATCTGAACCTGATTGAAAAGAAGATCGGGGTTTCCGTGAACCTGCGAGGAAATGTGTTGCTGCTTCAGGGTGGGGATTGGGAAGTGGAATTGGCCGAAAAAGTATTTTCGCAGCTTTATGCGTTACTGGAATCTCGGTATCCACTCTATATCAATGATGTGGCCCACGCCATCAGGATTTTAAGCGGTGATGGTTCGGTGGATTTGAAGAAGATATTCAAAGACGAGGTTTATATCACGTCCCAGAAGAAAATTATTACGCCCAAAACCATTAACCAGAAAAAATACATCGACAGCATTAAAAAATATGATATCGTGTTTGGAATCGGGCCGGCTGGGACGGGAAAAACTTACCTTGCCATGGCCATGGCTGTCGCATCACTGATCAGGAAAGACTGCAATCGGATAATTCTGGCCCGGCCCGCGGTGGAAGCGGGGGAGCGTCTGGGATTTTTGCCGGGCGATCTGTATGAGAAAGTGAACCCCTACCTTCGGCCTTTGTATGATGCCCTCCACGACATGATGCCCTTTGAAAACGCATCCGAGCTGTTGGAGAAAGGGGTCATTGAGGTGGCGCCGCTGGCGTTCATGAGAGGGCGCACACTGAACGATTCCTTTGTGATTCTGGATGAGGCACAGAATGCGACGCCTGAGCAGATGAAGATGTTTCTAACCCGTCTGGGCTTCAGTTCCAAGGCGGTGATTACCGGAGATATTACCCAGACGGATTTGCCCAAAGGGCAAATATCGGGCCTGATTGAGGCCTCGCAGACGCTTACGGGAATTGAAGGCATTGAGTTTGTTTCCTTTTCCAGGGAAGATGTGATCAGGCATCCGTTGGTTCAGAAGATTATTGATGCTTACGAGAAACTGGATAGACGGAAAAAGGTTTGAGGTGCGGCATTGTTATGACAAGACATACGTCAAATGAACGAAAACTCAAGACCCTGCACCAGAAAAAAAATGCCGGACGGCGGGAAAAAGATCCATCCGCCAGACCTAAATCCGGCCGTTCGGATCGCACGCCCCGGTTTCGGGATGATACCAAAAAATGGTGTATTTTCATCGGCCTCAGCCTGATCTTTTCCATACTGCTTTTCCCCA
>CAYPQJ010000350.1:0-1684 GCA_964412835.1 uncultured Desulfobacteraceae bacterium
GTCCAGCCACTGGGCTTTTGCGCGCTTTTTGAGATTGAGCACCGCCGTAAAGGGCCTATCGATTTTTCCCCGGGACCGAAGCCCGATGAGTTCGTCGCTCCCGGTGAGCATCTCGGAGGAATTGGACAGAAAGTTCAGGTTGTCGTTAAACATCTCCGAAACATTAAGCCCGAAAAGATTGCGGCGTTGCACATAAAAGTTATCCGCCAGCATATCCGCATCGGACACAATCACCAGGGTAGCCGGTTTTTTCCCCTCTTTCAGTTGCGGATATTTGGCTTCATCCACGGGCGGGGTGTTCTGATCTCTTGGTTTCGGCGGACCATCGGGAAATGCGGTTTTGAACGTTCCCCGAACGCGAACAATCACATTGAATCGCTTTTTCGCCGGAACAAAGTCTTTTTTCACCGCATCAGCGCCCAAAAACGCCTTGAAGGCATCCACCACTGCCGCGTCTTCACTGGAATCCACCAGCGTCTCGAAAGTGTAATCTTTAACGGAAGCCGCCTTATCCTTTTCTTCCGTCCGAACGATGGCGCCGGCCACGGGGAACAGCATGCTTTCAAGTCCCGCGGTAATAACATCCTCCCGGTTAAATGCCTCACCCCTGGCGGAAATCATCAGGGGATTTTCCTCGGAGGTCGTATTGGATGTCCTGACCTGAGTGGGCTGACCGTAGTCCGCAATGGCCTTTGCGGAATCCATTCGCACTCCCCATGCTTTGAAGACCCGATCGAGAGCACTTCCGGAGGACCGCATGAAATCCTGCTGTCTTCCGGATTTGTAAGAAACGCACAGGGGATCCACGAAAATCAGGGCATTGCCGCCGGAGAGCACATACTGATCAACGGCGTACTCCAGCTGGGGGTTCATGTTTTTGGGAAATACCACCATAAGCAGATCAAGCGCCGGATCAATCAAACGAACGGAAAGCTTGATTTGTTGAACATCATAGATCTTTTTCATTTCCGTCACAAAAACCCATTCGGGACTGGGCGGCTGACCGGACCGAGGGGCCCTGGCACCCGATCCGAAAACCGGTAATGAAGTAATAATCCCCACGGTCTTCTTTTCGGGGTTCTGTAACCCTTGAATGATGCTGGTGATATCATATTCCAAAAGTTGTTCTTTGGATGGATCCAGCCATTCAAGGGTTTCTTCCTGGTCTGCGGCTGTAAAGACCAGTCCACTGGTAATAGGCTCACCCCCGGGTGCCTGGACCGCCCGAAGACCATATTTCTGTGCCCATTCTTCTTCATCGGAATCCGGCCGGGGGTCGATCATCTCCAGTTTGATCATACCATTGCTTTCACGCTGATATTCCGTCAGAAAGTCTTTAACACGTCGTGCGTAGAGCTTGATATTCGCCGGAATATCAGGATTGCTCTGGGAATAAAAAAACTTCACCACCACCGGCTGGGTCATGGAACCGAGGATAGAACGGGTCCCCTGGGAAAGGGAATAGCTCTTGTCTTCGGTGGCATCCCAGCGCACATTGGCGTAAGAGGCCATGATGTTCACCAGGACCAGAATCAGAAACAATATCATGAGGCTCGTTACGGAAAGGAGGGCCTTCTTGAAACCTGTATTTTGTTTTTTCGCCATGGAATTTCTCCTTGTTTTTCAGGTTGCCCTGCGGCTTTGAAGCACCACACCGTTGGCAAAGAGCATGAAAAAGATAACC
>CAYPQJ010000351.1:0-1620 GCA_964412835.1 uncultured Desulfobacteraceae bacterium
TATTCACCATGTCTCGGCTCATAGGGTTTGAAACCGGTGGCCAGGACAAGGGCGCCCGTTTCGATCTCGTGGGTTGTTGTTTCAGGAATGCTCGCCGGGCATATGCCGACCAGAGGAATAAATTCCCCAAAGGCTTTTTCCGACGCACCCCATCGTTTGATGTCGTCCTGGTACGCATCCGGCCCGGGCGGCTGCTCTGTCAGGGTGAGCTTGAAATTTCCGATGAACCCTTCAAATGCCGTGATCTGGGAACAAGTGTGTATGGTAATCTTTTCATTGTTTAATACCTCGCCCGCCAGTGCTGTCACCAGTTCTGAAACCGGATCATCCGTTGGAAAGGCCCGGTCCCATTTGGCGGTCCATCCCCCCAGAAAGGGCGATTTTTCCACGAGCGTCACATGGAGTCCTCTGTGGGCCAGGTCCAGGGCACTCTTGAGGCCCGCAATGCCGCCGCCGATGACGGTGACGTGTTTTTTCGCCTCCACCCGGTACGGGTCCAGGGGCTGAAGTTCCTTGGCTTTTGCAGCGGCTGCGGCCACCAGGCGGGTGGCCTTGTTGGTGGCCTGATCCCCATGGTGCACCCAGCTCACCTGTTCCCGTATATTGGCATGTTCGTAGATGTAGGGATTTCCACCGGCCCTTGAAATGGCGTTTCGAAAAGTGGATTCATGAAGACCCGGGGCGCAGGACGCTACTACCACCCGGTCCACTACGCCGTTTTTGATGTCCTCCATGATCAGGTCTTGTCCCGGATCTGAGCACATAAACGCATTGTCTTGAACTTTGATGACCCCGGGAATTTTTTCCGCATTTTTGCAGACCTCTTCTACGGCCACATGATCGGAAATATTGCCGCCACAGTGGCAGACGTAAACGCCGACCTTCTGTCCGGGGGTTGCTTTTTTATCCTTGTTGTCATCCGCCATTATGCTGTCTCCCAAATGGTTTCGCGGACCTGGGTCCTGTCTTACGCCGCAAGTTTGCGGGTACGCTTCGTGAGATAATTGGAGGCCTCCATGGCCGCGGCGCCCGCTTCAACAATCGAATCCACGATGTCCTTGGGTCCGGCTGCCACGCCCGCCACGAAAACCCCTTCCATGTCCGTCAGTGTCGGAGCAATCTTGGGCCGTATGGTTTTGATGAAGGCATCGTTTCCAGTGGAAAGGTTGCACACGCCCTCCGGGTTCCATCCGGCTACCATTCCCAGGGACAGAACGACCAGATCATGTTCAGCAACCTTGACGCCGCCGTCTTTCCCCTGGGCTTCATAATGAAGTTTGACGCTGCCGTTTTCGCCCGGATCAATGGTGGCCACTTTTCCTTTGATAAACTCAACGCCCATGGCCTTGGAATTTTGATAAAACTGTTCATATCCTTTTCCGAAAGCGCGGATATCCATATAGTAAATGGCGATATCGGCCATGGGAACAGCGCCGGAGAGCAGCATGGCCTGTTTGATGGCGTACATGCAGCACACCCGCGAGCAGTAGGGAACTCCCATGCTCTTGTCCCTGGAACCGGCGCATTGAATAAAAGCAATGGAATCAGGTTCCATGCCGTCGGACGGCCTGAGCACGCGGTTGTAGGGACCATGGGGCGCCAGCAGACGCTCCATCTGGA
>CAYPQJ010000352.1:0-1602 GCA_964412835.1 uncultured Desulfobacteraceae bacterium
AAATCTATTGGCATATCACCAGGGGGAACCTGGAACAAAACGCGGACGGTTCCTTCGACATGGCCAAACTGGACGCATGGGCGGCGAAGTACAAAAAAAACACGTCGGTATCCGGCAAGAAATCAACCAGGGAAAAGAAGGAAATCGCGGATCTGATGTGGAAAGAATACCGCACCGAAAAGGAGAGGATCATCCTTGATCAGGTCAAGGGTAATTTGTACCCGAGAGAGATAGTTGACGAGGCATTAGAAGAAATCATCCAGGTAACAAAAAGGGCATTTCAGCTGATTCCGGATCACGCCTCATCCGCCATGGTCGGCATGGCGCCGGAAGGGCAACGGGCGGTTTTGCAGGGGTTGGTTGATGATATTTTAACTGGGTTATCGGAGCGGGCGACCATAGGTGAAATTGAAAGCAGAATCAAGGAAAGCGTGTGATTATCGCTTTGACTGTCCACTAAACATTCAGCGATGCCCTTCCTGGCACCCAGGATTGACGCGTAACGTTGCGCTATGGGCAGACAAGCACAGACGCCTCACCAAACATGCCAGCCAATATGCCGGTAAATGGAAAACGGATCGTTTCCCGTACCAAAGAGGGCCGATGGAGGCCTTCAGCAACAATAAGACCCGGTTGATCGTGATGAAATGGGGAACGCAATTGGGGAAGACGGAGATCCTCTTGAACTGCACCGGGTGGAGCATAGATGAATCCCCAGGGCCCGTGCTGGTGGTTTATCCGAATGAGACGACACTCAAGAAGATATCCACGACCAGAATTCAACCGATGATTAATTCATGTGCTCCCCTTGTGGCCAAAAAACACCATTCAGCGGACAAATTCAAGATATCAGAAATGCACTTCACCGATTGCCTGCTTTACCTGGCCTCCGCACAAACGCCGGCAGACCTGGCCAGCATGCCGATCCAGTACCTTTTTTGTGATGAAGTGGGGAAATTCCCGACCTTTTCAGGAAAGGAAGGCGACCCGGTAAAGTTGGCGACTGAAAGGCAAAAGGCCTTTCCGTACACGTCGAAAACCGTCCTGGTCTCTTCACCTCGGATGGATCCATCTCGCAGTATTTCAACAACTGCGAGGAGTCTCTTCAATACTTCGTTCCCTGCCCCCATTGTGATATCCTGCAGCCGTTGAATTTCGATAACATAAAATGGGAAACGGGGGGACATCCAAGCTCAGAACCGCTTGCATGGCGGGAGGCCGCTAAAACAGCGCAGTATTTTTGTGGGTCATGCGGTGCTGAAATAACGGATAACCAGAAGATTAAGATCCTCGGGGAAGGGAAATGGCTCAGGAAAGACGGATCAGAGCCTGATATCGAGTCAACATCCATAGGGTTTGAATTATCGAGCCTGTATTCCCCGCTTTTGAAATGGGGGGCCATGGCGGCTGAGTTTTTGGAAGCCAAGCAGGACATTCCCCGGTTGATGGTCTTTGTCAATGGATGGTTGGCACAGGATTGGGAAGATACGTCTATCGAGAAAAAGGACCCGGTTGAAACACTGAAAAGTCATGTCTCAGAAATCCCTTTACGAACCGCACCCACTGACACACTCGCTTTGACTATGGGGATTGACAGCCAGG
>CAYPQJ010000353.1:0-1597 GCA_964412835.1 uncultured Desulfobacteraceae bacterium
CCCAGACACCGGTGGCCAAGCCCGGGGTATATCCCATAAACCACGCATCCCGAAGATCGTTGGTAGTACCGGTCTTACCGGCAACAGGCCGCTTCAATGCCCTGACACGCCAGCCGGTTCCCTCGCTCACAACAGCTTTCAACAAATCCGTCATGACAAACGCCGTTTCCTTTGAAATAACCGGCGCCGTATCCGGTTGATTCTCTTCAATAACATGCCCGCCACGGTCCAGAACCCGTTTTATGAAAAAGGGCTTCACCAGCATTCCGCCATTGGCAAAGGCGGCGTATGCGCGGGTCAGCTCCATGAGTGACACACCGGATGAGCCCAGGGCCAGTGAAAGATTTGGGGTCAGAGCAGATTCGATGCCTAGGTTTCTGGCATACTCGATGGCATAATTCACCCCGATTTTGTTTAAGATTTTGACGGTAATCACATTCCTGCTTTTGACCAGCCCTGTCCTGATCAGCGTGGGACCATAGAACTTTTTTTTGTAATTTTTGGGTTTCCAAACCTCCCCTTGGGCATTGGGAGAGGAGACATAGGGAGAATCCATGATAATCGTCACCGGACTCATCCCCCGGTCCAGAGCCGCGGAATAGATCAAGGACGTGAAAGCAGAACCCGGTTGCCGCCTGGATTGTATAGCCCGGTTAAACTGGCTCTCACCAAAACTGCGCCCTCCCAGCATGGTTTTCACTTCACCGGTTTCTGCATCCAAGCAGACCAGCGCCCCCTGTGCTTTGGGCGCCTGTTCCAAAGCAACCAGCCAGGTAAAACCTCTCTGTTTTGATCTCCTCTTTCCTTTTTTAGGACCGCCTTTTTTGGGCGCAGCATCACCGTACTTTTCAAGGATTCGCACCAGCACCACATCGCCGGGTTTTAACACGGAAGAAGGCTTTTTCACACGAGCTTCATAGTATGGCACTTTTTTATTGGGTTTTCTGGCCCATTTCATCTGGTTCAGTGGAAGGCAAGCCATCTCTTTTCCCAATCGAATGGAGTCTTCCTTCCTTTTATCATTCACTTTGGTCACCAACCCCTTCACCACCGAATCCGGTTTCGGGTTTGAAATGGAAAATTCTTTTGAAGCACGGGCTTCATAATCCCGGATCTCATCCGCCGAAAGATGTTTAAGGGGACCCCGGTACCCTTCACGTTTGTCCAGTTCCGCCAGACCCCTGTCCAGGGCTTCCCGACCGAGAACCTGCATTTTCAAGTCCAGTGTTGTATAGACCTTGAGCCCCCCGTGATAAAGGAGGTCTTTTCCATATTTTTTCAGAAGATAACGCCGAACATGCTCGGAAAAATAGGGTGCCCTTTCAAAGGTATTGATTTCTTTCCCATGGATCTGGAGGTTGGCCTGCAGCGCCTGGTCGCGAGATGCTTCTGTGATGAATCCTTCTTCATACATCCTTGTCAGAACGTATTTCTGCCGGGACTTGGCACGATCGAAGTGGGCAACCGGTGAGTACCTGGCCGGTGCCTGGGGCAACCCGGCAAGGAGAGCCGCTTCGGCAAGGGTCAGATCTTTTGCGGGTTTGTGAAAATAGGTCTGGCTTGCCGCCTCCACGCCGTAGGCGCCCTGCCCCAGGTA
>CAYPQJ010000354.1:0-1523 GCA_964412835.1 uncultured Desulfobacteraceae bacterium
AAGACGCCGTGCCAGGGCCCGGCCCACGGCGCCAAGGCCGATGATGAGAGCGGTTCGATTGATGAGGGCCGTACCCCTGGGCCGACCCCATTCCCCCCGGGTCAGGGTCTCCTGGGTCTTCTTGAACAGCCGGGCACAGGCCATCATCAGAAACACCCCTCCTTCGGCCGTACATTCGGCGTGAACCGGTGCCTGATTTCCGGGAACATTGGCCACCGGGACCCCCCTGGCCGCTGCCGCGCGGATGTCCACACCCTCCAGGCCTACACCGAACTGCTGGATCAGCTTCAGATCCGGGGCCGAATCGATGATTCGGGAGGTGACCCGGGTCATGGAAGGAATCAGGACCTCGGCCCATGGAGCCTCTTTCTCCACCGCTTCCTGGCGGCAGGAACGCACCTCATCCTGGGAAAGGAGACCCTGGAGGACCTCCATCATGGCAGGAAATATGTCATCACATATGAAAACGCGCATCTTTTACTTGAATTTTCCGTTACTCTCAGAATTTATTTGAAAGCACTTCCTCATACCGCCGTGAGGGCAGCTATCCTTGAATTTTAAATTGTCACAATTAGTTGCGGAAGTCAACGATCCGATACCCATACTGCTGTCTGTTCTTCTGAAAACAAAAATTGTGTCCCCTGAATTTTTGGGAATTTTGGCAGGGTTCTCAAAGTTGACAAGAGCAGGCGTAGGCGTTACCATGCTGAGCATATAGGGCATGATGACGATTACAACCGATGGCAAAAAAATGGGAAAGTTATCCCGGCGCCATTTTCATTGGAAAGGAGATCTTTATGATAGTAGTTATCGCTTCAATTCATGTTAAACCTGGCCATATTCCTCAATTTCTTGATATATTCAAATCAAACGTTCCGGCTGTTTTGGCGGAGAAGGGGTGCATCGAGTACTACCCGGCCGTTGACGTTCAGACCGGGTTGCCGCCACAGGAACTGGATGAGAATGTGGTGACGGTCATGGAAAAATGGGAAAACCCCGATGCCCTCAAGAACCACCTGGGTACGCCCCATATGCTGGCCTACAGGGAACAGGTAAAAGAGATCGTTGAAAAGCTTACGGTCAAAGTGTTGAAGGAAATGTGACCGCATCGTTCAAAGGCCCCATGGCGAACTCGTCCCTGCTTCCGGTTTGCATTTTTCTGAATAACGGGAATCACCAAAGGTGTCCAATAATTCAACCCCTTTTCGAAGTGTAAAAGAGCCGGATGGGAACCATGTTTAAGAGTCGTTACGGAATTATTTTCGTCTTTTGCCTGATCAGTATGATCTGTTTCACCCTGATGAGGGTGGTTTTCTATGTGGACTCATGGAATGTTGTAGACCACTCCTTATTACATACCCTGGGTGTTTTTGGCGTTGGCTTGGTATACGATGGGGTCTTTAATCTCTACGTGGGCCTTTTTTTCGCGGTTTTGCTTTTCATAATTCCAAACAGGGTTTGGAACAGCAGCATTTTTCGGTACGTCACCTATCTGTTCTTTTTCTGTTTTCTCTACTTTCTCT